>JAFUXG010000058.1 GCA_017470935.1 Lachnospiraceae bacterium | reverse complement strand
GCACCTTGCCGCGGACGTCATCAAAGCTTATACGGGATACTTAGAAACTCTTATCACCGTACAGAAAGTCATATAAAACGCACCATGCTGTCAGTTTACCTGCGTACGTGATACAAAAACAAAAATTCACTAAACAGTAATATGTATATGGAGAAACTTAAATGAAAATGTATGTTATGCAACATAAATTAATATTGGCAGTTGACATTGTGCTCTTGATCATATATGCGATAGTAACGTTTGCGGCACATAATATGGCGGCGTCATTGTACTCACAGCAGGAGGCGGCGCGCTGGGAGAATGACGATATCGTTAAGGTGACTGAAAAGCAGTCCTCCTCGGAGAATAACAAAAATGGCAAAAGGAAGCTTGCAGGCCTGGTGGGACAGAAGAAAATGCCCTATGCCCAGGTCAGCGCATTTATATCACCCGGAAGAGGCGTAGATACAGATGCCTTGAATGGTGTGAGGAGCTCCTTGCAGTCCACCCTTGCGAAGGATTCTTATGGGGAGTCCCAGACCGGGGGGCGTGTATGGATTGATGCCTATAGCTGCGAGAAAAAGATAGAGCTTCGCAAGGACAGGAATACCCTTTCTGTTACGGCAGTGGGAGTGGGTGGTGAATTCTTTCAATTCCATCCAATGACGCTGCTTTCTGGAAGCTATATATCAGATAGTGACTTAAACCATGACAGGATTGTTGTGGATGAAAGCTTTGCCTGGGCAATGTTTGGCTCAAATGATATTGTGGGCATGCAGGTGTGGTATGGAGATAAGATATACTTTGTGTCAGGCGTAGTGAGACCGCCTCAGGATAACATTTCCCAGATGGCATACGGCAATGGAAACAGGGTTTACATGTGTTATAATGAGCTAAAGAGCCAGGAGGAAGCCCTGCCTGTCACATGCTATGAGGCAGTCTATCCCAATCCTATAAGTAATTACGCATTAAATGCACTGAAGACCGCATTTGGTCTTGCAGATGAAAATGACGAGCAGCTCAACAAGAAGGAAAATCCACTGTCCTTTGATGATGTGGAGGCTATCGAGAATACAAAACGATTTGAAACAATGGAGCTTATCACAAGATTAAAGCAGTGGAGGCTTAGAAGCATGCGTGCTTCATCAGTGGGTTACCCCTTCTGGGAAAACATTGCCAGGGTCCAGGATGAGACACAGATGATACTGCTGATCGTGAGAGGCGTACTTCTTATCTGTCCTATTATAAGCTTCATATGGCTTATCTATGGTCTTTGGGAGCTGAAGACCTGGACTATCAAGGGTCTTATTCTTGAGGAGATTGAGAAGGAACATGAGCGCCGGATATGGAAAGCTTATGAGAAGAGGATGGCAGAAGAGGAGGAGCTGGCAAAGGGCGATTCTTTTGAAGAGGCTGTTGAAGAAGATGGTTTTGAAGAAGACGGAGCTGAAGCAGAGTATGTTGAAGTGGATGGCGCTGAAGCAGTTGAAGTTAAAGTAGATGATAATGAAAGAGAGGATGCCGAACCAGTTGGCGCTGAAGCAGTTGATATTGAGGATGCAGGCGTTGGAGCAGAGGATAGTACCGATGATGAAGAGCAGGTTGAACTTAAGTCTGTTCTGGATGAAGAACTGTTCGGAAAATAAATATAACAAAAAGTTGTCCTTAAAAGTGTTAAATTAATACAAAAAGTCGTCCTTAAAAGTGTTGAATTAATACAGTTATATGGTATACTATATTGTAAATGTAATATAATTAATATCATATTAATTGTAATGTTTTTAATTTTTCACGGATTGGGGGCGATTTTTTGTATCGTGATTTAATGAAAGATTTGGTTAAATGGAAAGAATCTAAAAATAGGAAGCCATTGACAATTAGAGGGGCAAGACAGGTGGGAAAGACCTGGATAATGAAAGAGTTTGGGAGACTTTATTTCGACAATATGGTTTATATCAATTTTGACAGAGAACATAGATTACATGATGTATTAGATGGAGGACTTGATCCGGCAAGATTGATTACAGCATTTGGTGCACTTTCAGGTGAAAAGATAATTCCGGAAAAAACCTTAATAATTATGGATGAGATTCAGGAGGAACCAAGGGCGTTGTCCGCACTTAAGTATTTTTGCGAGGAGAAGCCGGAGTATGCTATTGTTTCGGCCGGTTCACTCTTAGGGGTAGCACTTCATGAGGGGACTTCGTTTCCGGTAGGCAAAGTTGACTCTCTTGAGTTATATCCTCTTAATTTTAATGAATATTTGATGGCATGCGGTAAAGAAGAGCTTGTGGATATTATCAAAGGAAAGGATGCTTCGTTGATTACATCAATGAAGAGTATTTTGATTGAAGAATTGAAAACTTATTATATTGTTGGCGGTATGCCCGAAGTAGTTGTTTCCTATGTTAAAGATAAAGATATCAATTCTGTTAGGCAAGTTCAGGAGCGCCTTTTGGACTATTACAGACAGGATTTTTCAAAACATGCTCCCATATCACTTGTTCCAAGACTTAATCAGGTATGGGATTCTATTCCTGCACAATTATCTAAGGAAAACAGAAAATATATATATGGGCAGGTTGTGCCCGGAGCAAGGGCAAAGGATTTTGAATTGGCAATACAATGGCTTTCTGACTGCGGTTTGATTCATCTTGTTCATAGAGTTAAAAAGCCCGGTATTCCATTGAAAACATATGAACAATTGAATGCATTTAAAATATATTTTAATGATATAGGATTATTGGCAGCACTTGGAGAATTGCCGGTTACTTCTTTCGTGGATGCTAATGTTCTTTTTACCGAATTCAAAGGCGCTTTAACTGAACAATATGTGTTGCAGCAAATGATATCAGTGTCCCATTACAAACCGTATTATTACTCGGCTGATAATTCAAAGGGTGAGATAGATTTTCTTATACAAAAAAATAATGAAATAATTCCGATCGAAGTAAAGGCTAATGAGAATCTTCAGGCAAAAAGTCTCAAGGCGTTTGCCCTGAAGTATAAAGTGGATAATGCGGTTAGAATATCTATGTCCGACTATCGTGAGCAGGAATGGCTTACGAACCTGCCACTATATGCTTTTGCGGAATATCTATGATATGTATGAAACGAAATATAAGACAGCATGGAAGACAGTCCGTTTCTCCTTGACACAGGCTGTCTTTTTGCGTATGATATATCTATCTGTACCTATATCATTTAATAGGTATGGCGTGCCGGGAAACAGGTCGTTTTATCTGAGCACAAAGAAAATATTATAACTCCGAAATCTTTCATTCGGATCATAAGGAGGAGAGGAAATGGCAAAGAAACCGTACTACATTACCACTGCGATTGCCTATACATCAGGGAAACCGCATATTGGTAACACCTACGAGATTGTTCTTGCGGACAGTATCGCCCGCTATAAGAGATTCGTAGGCTTTGATGTCAGATTCCAGACAGGAACTGACGAGCATGGACAAAAGATTGAGCAGAAAGCAGCTGAGGCAGGAGTTACACCTAAGGAGTTTGTGGACAAGACTGCAGGGGAGATCCAGAGAATCTGGGATCTGATGAACACCTCATATGATAAGTTCATCCGTACCACAGACGAGGACCATGAGAGACAGGTACAGAAGATTTTCAAGAAGCTGTATGACAAGGGCGACATTTACAAGGGCGAGTATGAGGGACTTTACTGTACACCATGTGAATCATTTTTCACCGAGTCCCAGTTAGTTGACGGTAAATGCCCGGACTGCGGAAGAGAGGTTTCTCCTGCGAAGGAGGAAGCATACTTCTTCAAGATGAGCAAGTATCAGGACAGGCTGATCAGACATATTGAGAATAATCCTGAATTCATTCAGCCTGAGTCCCGTAAGAATGAGATGATGAACAATTTCCTAAAGCCGGGACTTCAGGATCTTTGTGTATCACGTACCTCATTTAAATGGGGAATCCCTGTTGATTTTGATCCTAACCATGTGGTTTATGTATGGATTGATGCACTGTCTAACTATATCACAGGTCTGGGATATGATGTTGATGGAAAAAATGACAGATTATATGACAAGTACTGGCCTGCAGATCTTCATTTAATTGGAAAGGATATATTGCGCTTCCATACCATATACTGGCCTATAATGCTGATGGCACTTGGCGTAGAGCTTCCTAAGCAGGTATTCGGACATCCATGGCTTATTCAGAGTGATGGGAAAATGAGCAAGTCCAGAGGCAATGTTATATATGCAGATGATCTTGTGGAGCTTTTTGGCGTTGATGCAGTAAGATATTTTGTGCTTCATGAGATGCCATTTGACAATGATGGTGTGATCTCATGGGAGCTTATGGTGGAGCGTCTTAATTCAGATCTTGCCAATACACTTGGTAACCTTGTTAACCGTACCGTATCAATGTCCAACAAGTATTTCGAGGGTGAGGTTAACAACAAGAAGGTTAACGAGGATGTGGATAATGAGCTTATCGAGTATGCACTTGATACAAGAATCCGCGTTTCTCAGGCAATGGATAAGCTAAGAGTTGCTGATGCAATTACAGAGATATTCAACCTCTTTAAGAGATGTAACAAATATATAGATGAGACAATGCCCTGGTCTCTTGCAAAGGAGGAGGACAAGAAGGACAGGCTGGCAACAGTGCTCTACAACCTTGTTGAGAGTATCGTTATCGGTGCAACACTGCTTGAGCCGTATATGCCAGAAACCTCAGAGAAGATCCTTGCACAGTTAAATGCACCTAAGAGAAAGGTGAATGATCTGGTGCGTTTTGGCGGATATAAGTCAGGAACCAAGGTTACGGATTCGCCGGAGATTCTTTTTGCAAGGCTTGACCTTGAAGAGGTAATGAAGAAGGTTGAGGAGATGACACCAGCGCCGGAGCCTGAATCAGAGCCGGTGGATGATAATCCTGGTATTGATATAGCGGAGAAGAAGCCTGAGATCACAATAGAGGATTTTGACAAGGTACAGCTTCAGGTGGGTGAGGTCATCGCCTGTGAGGAGGTCAAGAACTCCAAGAAGCTCCTTTGCTCTAAGGTGAAGATTGGCAGCGAGGTACGCCAGATTGTATCAGGAATCAAAGCCCAGTTCTCTCCGGAGGATATGGTCGGCAAGAAGGTGGTTGTTGTGACCAACCTAAAGCCTGCCAAGCTTGCAGGAGTTGAGTCCCAAGGAATGATCCTCTGTGCAGAGGATGCGGAGGGCAAGCTGTCTATCGTAACGACAGAGACACCTGTGCCCCACGGAGCAGAGATACGCTAGTATAGGACGCATGATATGCCGGCGGATGAATATATGCATTCTGCATATATTCATCCGCTTTTTAAATTCTATTTGTAATATCCACCTGCATAGTTTATAATATAAAATGTATTTTTATACGCATAAAAAGTGCAATCATGCAGGAAAAGGAGGATGTCCAAATGAATAACCTATTTCGTTTAAAGCAAAGGCATTCCCTTTATATCATATTGGCAAGCCTGCTCTCATTTATTCTGCTGGGTGCGGTCATTTACCAAAATGTGGGTAATATGATGATAGACCAGAGCAAGAATAATGCCATGGGACTGGCGGTGATTGCGGCAAATGAAATCGATGGAGACATGTTTGAGACCATCAGATCCAATACGGATGACGCATATTTTACAGTGCTTGAACAGCTTATAAAATACACTGATTATCACATGCTGGAATACATATATACCATGCGTTTGGAGAACGGCAGGCTCACCTTTGTGGTGGATGCAGATCCCAAGGAGCCGGCGGCATGCGGCGAGGAGTATGATATGCTGCCTGATATTGAGACCGCATTTAACGGACAGGTGAGCTGTGACCGCAACCTTACAAGGGATAAATGGGGCAATTTTTTCAGCGCTTATGCACCTATATATAATTCTGATAATGAAGTGGTTGGAATCGTGGGCTGTGATATTATGACCTCTGATATTGCGGAACGGCTTCATGAACTGCGTAATGTGATAATTGTTCTTATAACGGTATTTGCCTTACTGTGCCTCTGCGCCCTTATTCTCATTGCAAGAGACATGCTGCATAGGGATCAGCTTACGGAAATAGCCAATGACGACAAGATCAAGCAGGTGGCGGCAAGGCTTAAGAAGAGGGGAAGGCTTAAGGATTATACAGGAATGCTTGTGAATATCAAGGATTTCAAGTATATTAACCAGCAGATCGGATATAACAGAGCCGACGAGCTTCTTAGAGAATATGCCCAGTATCTTTACAAGCTTATAGAGCGTAATGAGTATGTGGCAAGGACAGGCAACGATAATTTTCTTATGCTTGTGAAGAAGGGGAGGGAGGATTATATACTCAAGGTGCTGTCTCCCTTAGAGCTGAAGCTTTATGTTGGTGAGGAGCTTAAGGTTATGCGCATGTATTCAAGATGCGGAATGTATTCCATTATGGAAGAGGATAACCTAAGTGCAGTTATGAATTGCTGCAGTCTTGCTATTAACAGTACAAGAAATGTTGAGAGCGGAGATTATGCATGGTACGAGAAATCCATGGTAGAGAACATGGTGGAGGAGAAGAAGATACTTGAGAGCTTCAAGCAGGCTTTGGAAAACGGTGAATTTAAGGTTTATTATCAGCCTAAGGTTAATATAGATACCAAGAAATTGTGTGGTGCAGAAGCCCTTGTGAGATGGATAAGGGACGGCAAGATGGTTTCTCCCGGAGAGTTCATACCTGTACTTGAAAGTGAGGGAAGGATAATTGACCTTGATTTCTTTGTATTTGAGCAGGTTTGTAAGGATATTTGTAAATGGATGTCAGAGGGCTTGCAGCCGGTGAGGATATCATCGAACTTCTCTAAGCTTCATCTGAAGAACCCGCATCTGTCAGAGGATGTGCTTGAGATAATCAATAGGTATGCCATTAATACTGACTATGTTGAAATTGAGCTTACAGAATCCTCGGGTTATTCGGATTTTGATTCTTTAGAGAAATTTGTGCATGATATGGATGATGCAGGAATATATACGTCCATAGATGATTTTGGAACGGGGTACTCATCCCTTTCCATGCTCAAGGATATTAATGTAGATGTGGTGAAGATTGACAAGTCCTTCTTTGATAAGCTGGAGGACGGAGGACACAGTGAGAATCTTGTTGGCAATGTTATCCATATGATCAAGGATCTTGACCGTATCGTCATATGTGAGGGCGTTGAGACTGAGAAGCAGGTAGAGTTTTTAAAGAATACTGATTGTAATATAGTACAGGGGTATCTATTTGATAAACCGCTTCCCAGGGAGGAATTTGAGAAGAGGCTTGAATCACCCATTTATAACTAATATAATTTGGAGACAATTGTAATGGCAGATTATCAGTTGATCTACAAAACTACATTTTATATGGTTGCGGCAGTAATATGTTTTGCTACCCTTATCTTTGTGCTGGTTGAAAACAGGATGGACAGACGCCAGACAAAGGTGTTTGTTATGCTTTTGTTTGATGTCATAGTAAGTGCTGTTGGTGGAATAGTTTACAAGCTTATGATGCCCTATGCAGTTGGAAACCGCCTGCTTGCATTTATCATGCTTACATTTCAATTTCTTGATTTCTTTGCACATACGCTGCTGGCGCCTCTGTTCTTCATATATGTTCAGAATGTGACAGGTGCCATTCATAAAGCCTCCCGTAACAGAAGGATTGCATATATGGTTCCGGTCATTATTGCGGAGATCATGGTGGTGCTTAACCCATTAATAGGGTGGATCTACTATTTTGATGAGCAGTATAATTTCTACCGCAATTGGGGAGAGATTTTCAATTATATTGTTGCGGTATTCTATTTTGCCCTGTCAATTTTCAATATGCTCTTTTACTGGCATGCTGTTAACCACAGAAGACGATGGGCGCTTCTATACAGCTTTATTATCACCCTGTCGGGAATCATTACCCAGCTTGCGGCAATTAATCTTTCTGTAGAGCTGGTGGCAGAGGCTATGGGGCTTGTTGTCATCATGCTTGTTGTGGAGAGGGAGGATGACAGGCTGGACCAGTCCACAAGTACCTACAACCGCAGTGCCTTTGAGTCGGACATCCGTAATATCTTCCGTATGAACAGACATTTTAACATGATATATCTGCGCATTTTAAATGGGGACATACTGCAGCGTCTCACAGGCTCCTTTGATGACGACAGTCTTCTTCGTGAGGTGGTTTCATATCTTCGTGAGGTGCATTCAAGGTATGAGATTTACAGGGTAAATGAAAACTCCTTTGTGCTGGTATATCATGACAGTACCAAGCAGGAGGCAGAAGAGCTTGCAACGGTCATATATGAAAGATTTAACGAGAGCTTTAACTGCAGCGGGGTTGATGTGAGACTTAAGACCATGGTGCTGCTTGCGGCAGTTCCTGAGGAGCTTAACAGTGAGGCTGAGATTCTTAAGCTCATAGACAGCCGTTTCATTGAGACCAAGGAGGAACGGGTTTTAGAGGGCAGGGATCTGGCAAAGTTCATGTATAATGTGGCATTAGAGCATGCCCTTCACCGTGGGATTTCCGAGCATAATTATGAGGTGCAGTACCAGCCCATTTATAATATGCTTGATAAGTCAATATACGGAGCAGAGGCGCAGATAAGTCTGAATGATCCTGAGCTTGGAATTATTGATGAGAAGCAGATCCTTCCTCTGGCGGAAAGGCATGGGATAGATCTGATCATAGCCAATATGCTGTTGGATGAGGTGTGTATGTTCTTAGGAAGCGGAATTCCCATGGAGCTTGGTGTATTACATATAAGTGTGGGGCTGTCGGTAAAGCAGTGTATCCAGCCCTATTTCATCGGTATGATGGACAGGCTTGTGGAGAAATATAAGATATCTCCTTCAGCTATTAATTTTGAGATACCGGAGCCTGCTGATTCCGGGCAGTATAACATGCTCTCAGGTGTTATGAGGGAGTTAAGGAACAGAGGCTTCATGCTTTCCCTTGAAGGCTTTGGCACAGGTTATACCAATATGCAGTCCTTCTCTAATCTTGGGTTTGACGTGGTCAATATCGATGCTGGAATGCTTGGAGAGCAGGAGCTTTCAGAGATTGGAAAATCTATTCTTAAAAACAGCATTAGGATGATAAGGGATATGCATTTCCAGATACTTATCAAGAATGCCGCCACAAGGCAGCAGGTGGAGTGGATCGAGCATACTGATGTGAACTACCTTCAGACCGATTATTACTCTAAGGTGGTAACGCAAAATGAGCTTATATCCATACTTCGTGTTACTGAGATTGCAAGGCAGGACGAGCAGCGGGCAAGGGCCGGCAGTGAGGCAAAGAGTAATTTCCTTGCAAATATGTCCCATGAGATCAGGACCCCTATCAATGCAATACTGGGAATGAATGAAATGATACTTCGTGAAAGCAGGAATGATGCAGTGCTCTCCTACGCGAAGGATATAGAGAGCGCCAGCAAGAGCCTGCTTGCACTTATTAATGATATTCTGGATTTCTCAAAGATTGAAGCGGGTAATATGGAGATCGTTCCCATAGAATATGATTTAAGCTCCATGCTTAATGACATTATTAACATGATGAGGATTAAGGCAGAGCAGAAGGGACTTGATTTTGAAATTGATATAGATGAAGAGCTGCCGGAGCGCCTTTTTGGAGATGAGCTTCGTATCAGGCAGGTGGTGCTCAACATTCTCAATAACGCAGTGAAATATACGGATAAGGGAGCTGTGACGTTTTCCGTTCGGGGCTCCTTCTCCTCTGACCACAGTGTGGGACTTGTTTTCAAGGTGTCCGATACAGGAAGGGGTATTAAGAAGGAGGATCAGGATAAGCTCTTCGCCTCATTTAAAGGACTGGATATGCAGAAGAATAAAGCAGTAGAGGGCACAGGTCTTGGACTTGCCATTACCAATAATCTGCTTAGTCTGATGGACGGCACAATCCAGGTCAGCAGTGAATATGGCAAGGGCTCCACATTTACTGCAATGATTCCCCAGACTGCCATAGATCTGAAGCCTATTGGAGATATAAGGGAGCGGTATAAGGAAAGCATGGAGAACCGTCCTCAGTATCACGAGAAGTTCATAGCGCCGAGAGCTCATATTCTCATTGTGGATGACACTGAGATGAATCTTACTGTTATCAAGAGTCTTTTGAAGCAGACCAGGATTCAGATCGATACGGCGTTAAGCGGCCAGGAATGTCTTGAGCTGGCGGCGGTTAATGCTTATGACATTATTTTCCTGGATTACAGAATGCCGGAGATGGATGGCGTTACTACCCTTAAGATAATGCACAGCATGAGCGAGCACCCCAATATGAATACGCCTATAATACTGCTGACTGCCAATGCTCTTTCTGGCGCCAGAGAGCAGTTCATGGCAGAGGGCTTTGATGACTATATGACTAAGCCTGTGGATGGCAGTAAGCTGGAGGAAATGCTTGTCAAGTATCTTCCTGATGATAAGGTTATTCTCCAGGAGGAGGTCATCATGTTAGGCTCTTTTTCTGAGGATGAGGAGGAGCAGGAGGATGGCGCGGATGAAAGGCTTGGTGAGATAAAAGAGAAGGCAGGGCTTGATGTGGAGCAGGGTGTAGGCTTTTGCGGGTCTGTTGACGGCTACCTTGAGGTTCTTGAAATCTACACAGAGTCTGTGGATCAGAAGGCTGATGATATTGAACAATTTTATAATGAAGAGGATTATGAGAATTATACTATTCAGGTTCATTCATTAAAGAGTACATCAAAGCTTGTAGGTGCCATGGATATATCTGAGAGAGCCATGGAGCTGGAGAAGGCAGGTAATGAGAAGAATGTGGAGCTTATTAAGGCAAATACTGAGGGATTATTGAAGGATTTCAGAGAGCTTGGAGGAAGGCTTAAAGGTCTCTTTTCTGATAATGGTGATGAGCCTTCGGAGGAGGAGCTTTCAGATATAAGTGATGATATGTTAAGGGATGCATATAATACTCTTTCACAGTTTGCGGCAATGATGGATTATGAGGATGCGGTTTTTGTTCTTAATGAGTTGAAGCAATATAGAGTTTCTAATGAGGAAAAGGAACGATTGGAAAGAATCCATGCAGCTGTGGAAGCTCTTGACTGGGATACGGTAAATGCATGCCTTGCGGAACTATAATAGGAGGATGAGATGGAGATAATAGAATTTATTAATCGTTCGGCGTTTTATCTGGGTGCGATTTTTGTATCCTTGTCCTGTCTTATCTATACAGGAATACAGAAAAATTTTGAAAAGCCCCAGACCAAAATATATCTTCTTGCATTGTGGGTCAATGTAATAACTGCCGTGAGTGAAATGGTATATGTATATTCGGAGCCATATGCTGTTGAATTTATTTCTGCAAGGCGCTCACTTTATATGTCCAATTATATATATTTTACTTTTCATAACATGATGCCCATGTTTCTGTGTTACTATGCTTTTTTTGCCACACAGTCCTTTGCAAGGATGGGACATATTAAGCAGATCCTTTATCTTATTCCCTGGATGATTTCTGAGGTGTTTGTGCTGACAAATCCTATTAATCACTGGACATGGAGCTATGATGCCTCATTTCATTTTCAGAGAGGTTCTGCCGAAACGGTGCTGTATGTAGTAGGCATAATGTATTATTTCATTGCACTGTATTATCTTCTATTCAGGTGGTATGCCGCAACAAGAAAGAGAAAGATATTGATAATTGTTTCCTTTGGTATGTCTTTATTGGGCGTTCTGCTTCAATACCTGCTGCCCAAATTAGAGGTGGAGCTTTTCTTTGAGGCTCTTAACTTCCTTGGAGTGATGCTTTCAGTGGAATACGAGGATGACAGGGTAGATCCGGTGACAAGACTGTTTAACCGAAATGCATTTATACAGGATACCAATTATTATTATGATACACACAGCCGTTTTCATGCAGTGATCTTAAAGCTTACAAATTATGAGACCTATCAGAAAATGCCGGATGCATATGATATTAACGATGTGGTAAGGTCGTTAGCAGCAGGAATCAAGTCAGTGCCTCTTAGATTTACTTCCTATAGGGTAACTCCATCCTGCTTTGTTGTTCTTGCCATTAACCGGGACACGGCTTATGTAGATAATCTTGCAGCCAAGGTAAATGCGTTGTATAATGATGGCCTCAATCTTCCCCAAAAGGATGAACGTATTGCCGGAGTTGTTATGGAGGTAGACGCATCCGAGGATATTTCATCAGTCCGTGAGTTATTGCTTCTTTGCGAAATGGAATTCAAAAGACTTGAGAGCGGCAAAGTCATGAAGGGCGATGCTCTGTACGAATTTTATGACAGGGCAGGTATAGAAAGGGCTATACGGGACGGTCTTTCAGAACATAATTTTGAAGTTTTCTATCAAATGGTGTATAATACCAAAAGCGAAGAGGTACATTCTGCTGAGGCGCTGCTAAGATTAAGAGATCCAAAGCTTGGTGAGCTGCTGCCTAAGGTGTTCATACCGGCGGCGGAGAGAAATGGTATGATAGATGTACTGGGTGAGTTTGTGCTTAGGGATGTATGCCGCTTTATCAAGGGTGGAATTCCTGAAAAAATGGGAATGAGATATATCAATGTGAATCTATCTGTGTTACAATGTATGCAACCACATTTTGTGGAGAGGGTGAAAAGCATTGTAAATGAGGAGGGTGTTTCTCCATCATTGATAAGCCTTGAGATAACAGAGTCAGTTGCAGCGGAGGATTATAGATATCTGTCCATGGTAATGGAGGAATGTAAGGCATTTGGATTTAAGTTCTCAATGGAGGGCTATGGTTCGGGGTATTCTAACATTTATTCCGTATTCTCCCTTGATTTTGATGAGATAAAGCTTGATAAGACATTATTATGGGATTCAGATGTTGATGAGCAGGGCAGGATTATATTAGAGAATAGTATCCGTATGGTACATGAAATGAGAAAACCGGTTGTTGCAGTTGGTGTTGAGACAAAGCAGCAGTTAGAGAAGCTTAAAATGCTTGATGTGGAATATATACAGGGCTTTTATATGTCAGAGCCTAAGCCCCAGGGGGCGCTTGGATAAAAGTATTTTAAATGAGGAGATTTGATTATGGAGAATAACGTTTTGGTCATAAGCCAGAAGGAAACATTTATTGCTATGACACTTCAGAAAAATTTGAAGAATGCAGGCTTTGGAGTATATTTTTCTGCGCCTGATGTACAGAAGATAAGTGAGCTTAGAGACCAGGTAAACATATATTTGTACTATATGGATGAGGGCAGTGCTGTTGACATGGATACAGTGGTGTATCTTAAGGATATGAGTATCGAGGAGGACACAATGGTAATTCTTATTGGATCTCCTGATGAATTTAAGGAGGCCACCAAGATCCTTCCCTATGAGAATATGGCTGCTTCCTTTACGAGACCTCTTGATATGCGCCAGTTCATGGATAAAATGAGAGAGCTTACCGATAAGCAGGAGATCGAAAATCGTAAGAAGCGAGTGCTTATTGTGGATGATGATGTAACATTTCTTAAGATGGCATATACATGGCTTAAGGATAAGTACAGAGTGTCCATTGTTAATTCGGGTATGCAGGCGATTACATGGCTTGCCAAGAATAAGGCAGATGTGGTTTTGTTAGACTATGAAATGCCGGTGGCTGACGGACCGAGTATTTTGGAGATGTTAAAGAGCGAGACGGGCACAGACAGTATTCCGGTATTTATACTTACAGGCAAGAGTGATCTTGGCAGTGTGCGTAAGGTAATGGAGTTGAAGCCCCAGGGATATCTGCTTAAGGCAAGCGGTAAGGACGCACTTTTGGATGAGCTTGACAAATTTTTTATATCCAGAAAGACACTTAAATAAGTATGATTTAGAATGACGAGATGAAGAAGAAATCAGGAATTTTTCTATGGGAATGGTAAAGAGGAATTTGTAATGTCTGCAAAAAAGGATAAAGTATATACCGGCTCATGTGATAGCTGTGCGTATCTTGTATATGATGAGGATTATGAAGAGTATGTGTGTGATATCAATATGGATGAGGATGACTATGGAAGATTGATGTCCAATGGATTTAGGGGATGTCCTTATTACCGGGATGGTGATGAATATAAGGTGGTAAGACACCAGATATAATAGAGTATGGCTTCTTTGCCTAAGTGTCGGGCAGTGCAATTAAAAGAGGATGACAGAGCAATTTGCGGATGTCATCCTCTTTATTTTTTGTGGTCTTCCATTACCAAACACTATATATAAGGCGATGGGTTCCACACCATAATGAAAATGGTTTGCAATCAGATTACCTTCTGGAACATATCCTTAGATACGCCACAGATAGGACAATGCCAATCGTCCGGAATGTCTTCGAAAGCTGTTCCGGGTGCGATGCCATGCTCCGGATCGCCCTTTTCAGGATCATATGTGTAACCGCATGGGTTGCAGAAATATTTATCCATTCTTGTATCCTCCCTTCGTATGTTATTTGATTTTAATGCTGCTTGAATACAGCTATTAATTCATTAAGCAGCATAGAAAATATATAAATGATTACAACTTTGAGTAACCATAGCTGTTAACGATAGCCTCTATCTTCTGTCCGCTCTGGCAGAATGGACATTGATTATGAGGATAGGTCTTGTAATCAGGAATATCCTCGATCTTAAACAATGTGTTGATCTTTTGTCCTGCAATGACCTCACTTGCAGAGAAGATAGCAGAAATTCCTGCTACGATTCCCCCATAATATGATAAGCACTCAAGACTTCTCTCTATGGTACGGCCTGTTGTGGCAGAAGCTAACAGGAACAGTACATGCTTTCCCTTGATCATGGGCTGGAGATTATCACGGAATATCATCTGCCCAACAGAGTTGAACTCCGGTGTTACCACATACATTGCGTGGTGCTGGTTCATGGACATGATTCCTGAGTCCGTAAGCTCTTCCGCAAGAAAGCCTCCGATAACCTCTGTTCCATCCATACATATAATTGTATCTACAACTGTTGTTCCCACATATTCACTGGCAATTGACTTAGCAGCAGCCCTTGCCATTGTCTGACGGGTCTTCAATGTAGTCATATCAATGTAATGTGTGATATGAGAGTGGTTAGTGGCGAAATGTCCGGGAATTACCTTGATCTGCACAACATTATTGTGATGTGAGTTAATCTTGATTGCCTGGTTTTCAAATGACATAATACCCCTCCTTTACTATGAAGGTTAACGTACTAATCTATAAGAGCAAGAGTGAGTGTTACCTTCATGTTCGAAATAATATATATATTCTAGCTTGTTTTAAGCTTCATTTCAAGTGCAGAATAGAATATGGCAATAAAATTATATAAAAAAATTGGTATTTTCGTGGACATTTTGTGCAAAAATTGGTAGAATAAGTGAGTGTGCATTTACATGCAATAGTATTATAATATATGTCCAGATATAAATGCAGATGTGGAAGCTTAAGGATTGGTAATTGGTAATGGAACTGGTTAAGGAAACATTTATCGGCTTTTTATTGGGGCTGTCAGTATATGCGGTGTTTGTGGAGATTATTGGGATATTTTTCTCCGGTGATATATTGGCATATTCCCTGGGACTGCTAATAGGAGTGGTTGCTGCAATCCTTATATTTGCCCACATGGCATGGACCCTTAACCGGGCCTTTGATTATCCGGAGGCTGGTGCAACTAAGTATGTGCGCAAGCAGACCTTTTTGAGACTGCTGCTGATGATAATAGTTATGATACCGGGTCTGGTGGTGCCACGGATCAGACTTGTGTCCTTAATACTTGGGCTGCTGGGACTTAAGATAGGCGCACTCGCAGCACCGTTTTTCTTAAGACGGCTTTTCCCTGAACATTTTGTCACTGATGAGGAAACCTTGTCTGTGGTTTTGCCGGATGAAGAGGATGATGATAATGCACAGGAGGATCCCGGGAATGATATGCTGGATGATGTTAGATATGATACATCGGCAGATGATTAGGGATTAACAATTATCAATTGGTTTTGAGCTTTCGGTTCATTATTTAATAGAATGTTTATTTACTGGAGGATAACAATGATACTTTATATATCAACGGGAATTCAAGCTTCTGATGGTTATGTCTTCTGCTGTATTTCTTCAGAGGTTTGACTTCCTGTTGATAAATTATTTATATCAATAAAGTATATGCGGTGATTTCATTGCTGTATTTGAATATAGCATAAGGGGGATCACAAGAAAATTTTACAGAAAGGAAGGTGAAGGAATGGGATACGGAACGTTGCCGATGTTACTGGCATCGGATGGAGAGGTGGATTTTTCCATCCACCATTTGATACCATATCAGTTCATGGGTACTACCGTCTATATAACCACATCCCATGTGTGTATGCTGCTGATAATGCTTACGATCATCATCTTTGCATTGATAGCGCGTAAGAAGATCATGCATGCAGATGAAGTGCCTACGGGACTTCAGAATGTTGTGGAATTTGCGGTAGAAACACTTCAGGGCTTTGTGGGATCCACTATGGGAAGCCATGCAGGCAAGTATATCAACTATATTGGAACGCTGTTTTTGTTCGTTCTTTTATCCAATATATCCGGCCTGTTTGGTCTTAGACCACCCACAGCTGACTACGGCACAACATTTTCACTGGCCATTATTACATTCTGTATGATCCAGTACAACAACTTTAAATGTAATAAGTTCGGCGCCATAACAGGATTGTTTCAGCCATTACCATTCCTGTTCCCGATCAACTTGATCGGAGAGTTTGCCACACCAATTTCCATGTCGTTGCGTCTTTTTGGTAACGTAATGTCTGGTACGGTTATGATGGCACTTTTTTACGGATTACTGCCCATCTTTGTAAAGATAGGTATTCCGGCAGCACTACACACCTATTTCGATCTCTTTTCGGGAGCGATTCAGGCGTACGTATTCTCCATGCTGACCATGGTATTTGTGTCAGATAAGATTGGGGAGTGAGCAAAGCGGCTGCGTTGGACGCTTGCGTACAAAAGCAGACATTTTGCGGTGCAAGATGTCCGGTGGACATCTGCTCTGCACCGACCGGAGCGGAGCGGAGACCCGGTGCTCAACGGAGCCGAAAGGCGACGTTGGGGAGTGAGCAAAGATATACTTTGCAAAAGCTTTGTAAGTAGACATGATACTTTATGAAGCAAATGAAAATCTAACTAGAAAAAATTTTATGGAGGTATGATTTTTATGAATCAGATAACTAACGAAGGTTTAATTTTAGCATGTTCTACAATCGGTGCAGGTCTTGCAATGATCGCAGGTATCGGACCTGGTATTGGTCAGGGTATTGCAGCAGGACAGGGTGCTGCAGCAGTAGGACGTAACCCTGGTGCAAGAGGAGATATCGTTTCTACTATGCTTCTTGGACAGGCCGTTGCAGAGACAACAGGTCTTTACGGTTTGGTTGTTGCCTTACTGTTAATGTATGGTAATCCTATGTTGTCAAGATTCTTAAAGCTGTAATCATCTGATACAACATATACAAATATTATAGTAGGAGGATTATTTCTTGATGAATATATTATCAGGACTTGGATGCTCAGGATCAATGGTGCTGACAGAATATGGCGATCACATATTGGAGCTTTCTCCACAGCTGATCAGCGATGTCATCATTCAGGGCATATCAATATTTATCCTCTTCTTCCTGCTTTCTAAGATATTGTTTGATCCCGTTAAGAAGGTACTTGAGAATCGTACTGAGAGGATCAAGAATGATATCGAGTCTGCCACAAAGGATAAGGCAGACGCAGCAGCGTTAAAGGCAGAGTACGACGAGAAGATGAAGTCTATTGACAAGGAAAAGGAAGAGATTTTATCAAGTGCCAGAGAACGCGGACGCAAGAAGGAAGCACAGATTGTTGAAGAGGCAAATGCCGAAGCCGCAAGAATCATAGAGCGTGCCAATCAGGAGATCAAGCTTGAAAAAGAGAAGGTTTCCGATGATATGCGTAAGGAAATCGTACGTGTGGCAACAGCTATGGCGGCCAAGATCATTGAGCAGCAAATAGACGAGAGTAAGCAGGATGCTTTAATCGAGGATACTTTGAAGGAAATGGGTGGTAGTACATGGCTAGGCAAGTAAACACAACCTACGGAAGTGCTCTTTTCGAGGTAGCTATGGAAACGAATACTTTAGATTCCACCTTAGAGGAGGTAACTTTCGTAAAGCAGTCGTTTCTTGAAAACGAAGATTTAATGAAGCTTTTGCTCCATCCTAACATTGAGAAGGAAGCAAAGATATCTGTTGTTGAGAGCGTATATAAGGGTAAGATTTCTGATGAGATCACAGGACTTCTTACAATGCTTATCACAAAGGGACACCAGAGAGAGATCATCTCCGTTCTTGACTATGTGATAGCAGCTATCAAGGAGGAGAAGGGAATTGGCATTGCCAACATTTCCTCTGCGGTAGAGCTTTCAAAGGAGCAGAGATCTAAGATTGAGCAGAAGCTGTTAGAAACAACGGACTACAAAGAGATAGAGGGAAATTACAGCATTGACAAGAGTCTTATCGGCGGACTTGTTATCAGGATTTCCGACACCGTTGTGGACAGCAGTCTTAAGACGCAGATCAATAATCTGTCAAAGACATTGCTGTAGATATATAAAGCATATTAATATATGCAGAATTGATGTTAATGTTTTTGTATGACGTGAAGCAGAAGCATTAACAGAATTTAACCGCAGTTAAATTAAACAATAATTGTAGAACAAAAATAAGAAGGAGACAATTTCCTATGAATTTAAAACCAGAAGAGATCAGCTCCGTTATCAAGGAGCAGATTAAGAATTATTCTAAGGAATTAGAAACCTCCGAAGTTGGTACAGTTATACAGGTGGCAGATGGTATTGCCCGTGTGCATGGACTAGAGAAGGCTATGCAGGGCGAGCTCCTTGAATTCCCGGGTGAAGTGTTCGGAATGGTCATGAACCTTGAGGAAGACAATGTGGGTGCGGTTTTACTTTCTGCTAATAAGAATATCAGCGAAGGAGATACCGTTAAGACGACCGGTCGTGTCGTAGAGGTTCCCGTTGGTGATGCCATGCTTGGACGTGTTGTCAATGCACTTGGACAGCCTATCGACGGCAAGGGACCTATTAAGACAGACAAGTCAAGACCGATCGAAAGAGTGGCTTCAGGTGTTATCTCACGTAAGTCAGTGGATACACCGCTTCAGACAGGTATCAAGGCTATCGATGCCATGGTTCCTATCGGAAGAGGCCAGAGAGAGCTTATCATTGGTGACCGTCAGACAGGAAAGACAGCGATTGCCATTGATACAATAATCAATCAGAAGGGACAGGGTGTTAACTGTATCTATGTTGCCATCGGACAGAAGGCTTCAACAGTTGCCAATATCGTGAAATCCCTTACAGAGTATGGTGCTATGGATTATACAACAGTGGTTGCTTCCACAGCTTCAGAGCTTGCACCGTTACAGTATATCGCACCATATGCAGGATGTGCTATCGGTGAGGAATGGATGGAGGAGGGCAAGGACGTGCTTGTTATCTATGATGACCTTTCAAAGCATGCTACCGCTTATCGTACACTTTCCTTACTGCTTCGTAGACCGCCCGGACGTGAGGCTTACCCAGGTGATGTATTCTACCTGCATTCAAGATTACTTGAGCGTGCAGCTAAGTTAAATGATGAATTAGGCGGCGGATCACTTACCGCACTTCCTATCATCGAGACACAGGCAGGTGACGTGTCTGCCTACATTCCGACTAACGTAATTTCAATTACTGACGGTCAGATATACTTAGAGACAGAGATGTTCAACTCAGGCTTCCGTCCTGCTATCAACGCAGGTCTTTCAGTATCCCGAGTTGGTGGTGCGGCGCAGATCGGTGCCATGAAGAAGATTGCTTCTCCTATCCGTACAGAGCTTGCACAGTACAGAGAGCTTGCAGCTTTCTCCCAGTTTGGTTCAGAGCTTGATGCAGATACAAAGGAGCGTCTTGCACAGGGTGAAAGAATTAAGGAAATGCTTAAGCAGCCACAGTATAAACCAATGCCGGTTGAAAGACAGGTGGTTATCATTTACGCAGCTACAAAGAGATATCTTCTTGATGTGCCGGTAGATGAGATACTTGACTTCGAGGCTGGACTTTTCGATTATGTGGATGCACAGTATCCTGAGCTCTTTAACAAGATCCGTGAAGAGAAGAAGCTTAATGAGGAAATTGAGAACATGTTAAACGAGGCTATTACCTCTTATAAGGAGCAACGCTAATGTGACCTGCGTACGCTGAGAATGACCTGTCCCTTTCAAAACGGGGATAGGATAATTCAAGGATGTATGCCGTTACGGGTTAAATAATAACATTGCTTTAACAAATATTAGAAAGAGGTGATATGTCTTGGCATCCATGAGAGATATTAAGCGGCGTAAGGAAAGCGTTGCCAGTACCGGCCAGATCACGAAAGCGATGAAGCTGGTATCTACGGTAAAGCTTCAGAAGGCCAAAGCCAGGGCAGAGAGCAATAAGCCGTACTTCACAATGTTATATGATACAATGTGTTCCATTTTGGCAAGAACAGGAACGGTCAACCACCGTTATCTCAAGGAGAGCGAGTCTGACAGAAAAGCAGTTATCGCCCTTACCTCTAACAGAGGACTTGCGGGAGGATACAATAACAATATTGTGAAGGAGATTGCGGCAGCATTTACGCCGGAAAATACGGATATATATGCAGTGGGTAAGAAGGGTCTTGAGGGACTTTCAAGAAAGGGCTTTAATATAGTGGAGGATTATTCCGAGGTTATGAATGAGCCCCTCTATGCCGATGCGATCCAGATTGGCAAGAATGTATTATCGTCTTATGAGCAGGGAAATGTGGGAGAGATATATCTTGCATACACCTATTTTAAGAATACGGTGGTACATGAGACAAGACTTGTAAAGCTTTTGCCCATTGATGTGGATGAGATTATGCAGGATGCGGAGATTGACCGTCTGACGCTTATGAACTATGAGCCGGAGGAAGAGGAAGCTCTGGATATGATCATTCCAAAGTATATTAACAACATTATCTACGGTGCATTTATTGAGGCAGTAGCCAGTGAAAATGGTGCCCGTATGCAGGCAATGGATTCTGCTACAAAGAATGCAGATGAAATGATTGCTGATTTGACCTTGAAATACAATCGTGCCCGTCAGGGCTCCATTACACAGGAGCTTACAGAGATTATTGCGGGTGCGGAGGCAATTTCTTAATTGGTTTTTGATGCGGTTGCATGCCTGAGACCTTGCCGAACGAAGTGAGGCTGGTTCAAAGGTACACAGAGGGAATGCCCTTTTAAAAAGATATATAATAACTCGCGCTGTTAATAAAAATAGATAATTAAGAAATTGCTCTTAAAAGGAAAGATATTAAATTAAGGAGAAAAACGTATGGCAGAAAAGAATGTCGGTAAAATCACCCAGATCATTGGTGCGGTCATTGACATTAAGTTCTCAGAGGGAAATCTTCCTGAGATCAATGATGCGATTACCATTGACACCAAGGATGGCGGGCAGTTAACCGTAGAGGTTTCCCAGCATTTGGGTGATGATACAGTTAAATGTATTGCCATGGGACCAACAGATGGATTGGTTCGTGGTATGGAGGCTGTTGCCACAGGTGGTCCTATTACGGTTCCTGTTGGTGAGAATACACTTGGACGAATCTTCAATGTGTTAGGCCAGCCTATTGATAACAAGCCGGCTCCTGAGTGCGAAGAGCATTTCCCTATTCACAGGAAGGCTCCTGAGTTTTCAGAGCAGGCAACAGATACAGAGATTTTGGAGACCGGTATCAAAGTCGTTGACTTACTTTGCCCTTACCAGAAGGGTGGTAAGATTGGACTATTCGGTGGTGCCGGTGTTGGTAAGACGGTGCTTATTCAGGAGCTTATCCGTAATATCGCTACAGAGCACGGTGGATATTCAGTATTTACCGGTGTTGGAGAGCGTACAAGAGAGGGTAACGACCTGTACAATGAGATGACTGAGTCAGGAGTTATCAACAAGACCACCATGGTATTCGGTCAGATGAACGAGCCGCCTGGAGCGCGTATGAGAGTTGGTCTTACAGGACTTACAATGGCAGAGTACTTCCGTGATCAGGGTGGCAAGGATGTGCTGTTGTTTATCGATAACATCTTCCGTTTCACTCAGGCAGGATCTGAGGTGTCAGCGCTGCTTGGCCGTGTGCCTTCAGCCGTTGGTTACCAGCCAACTCTTCAGACTGAGATGGGTGCTTTACAGGAGCGTATCACATCAACAAAGAATGGATCTATCACTTCCGTTCAGGCTGTATATGTGCCTGCGGATGACTTGACTGACCCTGCTCCGGCTACAACATTTGCTCACCTGGATGCTACAACGGTGCTTTCAAGACAGATCGTTGAGCTTGGTATCTATCCTGCGGTTGATCCGTTGGAGTCAACATCACGTATCCTTGATCCAAAGATCGTAGGTGAGGAGCATTATAAGGTTGCCCGTGGAGTTCAGGAAATCCTTCAGAAGTACAAGGAGCTTCAGGATATCATTGCAATCCTTGGTATGGACGAGCTTTCAGAGGACGATAAGCTGGTTGTATCAAGAGCAAGAAAGATTCAGAGATTCCTGTCACAGCCGTTCTTCGTTGCAGAGCAGTTTACCGGTACATCAGGTAAGTATGTTCCTATCGAGGAGACCATCAGAGGCTTTAAGGAGATCATTGAAGGTAAGCATGATGACATTCCTGAGGGTTACTTCCTTAATGCAGGAAGTATTGATGATGTGCTTGCTAAGGTGAACTAGTTGTTGAGAGTGAACGTGTATATTAGATTGCATTGTTTCAAAGAAATGCGATCGTAAGAATTCACCGAAAAGGAGAAATTCTATGGCAGATACAATGAAACTTAAGATTGTCGCTCCTGAGCGTATATTCTATGAGGGTGATATAACCTTTGTGGAGTTTACAACAACCGAGGGTGACATGGGTGTCTATCCAAAGCACATTCCTCTTACAGCGATAGTTGCGCCTGGTGTTCTTCGTATTCATGAGGATGACACAGTGAAGGAAGCAACATTGATGTCCGGATTCATACAGATTCTTCAGGATGGTGTTACAATACTTGCTGAGAGTTGTGAATGGCCGGATGAGATTGATGCCAATCGTGCCAAGGAGGCAGAGATTCGTGCAAGACGTCGAATCGAGGAAGGCTCCGGAATAGATATGAATCGTGCTGAGCTGGCGCTTAAGCGAGCGTTGGTACGTCTTAGCCTGAAAGGGTAAATGAAATAGCAAAAGGGCAGCTGTATTGATGTGGCTGCCCTTAAATTATTATTAGGAATTATACGCACAAAAAATCGAGATGATTTCTTTGGCTTTCCAATTAAGCTTTTTCCATTGCACATAGATATAGAATTGGGTATAATTACAATAATTGAAATAAATAATTTATTTGTTCATTTTTTGTGTAATAAAGGTATGTAATTATATTGAATAAATGAAGGAAGGTGCAAGTATGGGAGTACATTTAAATCCGGGAAATGAAGCATTTGCTGAAGTGATATGTAGTGATTATGTTGATAAGACAGGATTGATAGATGTTGTAAATGGAACAATTAACACTCTTAATAAGCTTACTTGTATAAGCAGACCGAGACGATTCGGAAAATCAATTGCTGCAAGTATGCTTGTCGCTTATTATGATTGTAGCTGCGATTCTCACAAGCTGTTTGATAATTATCAAATAAGTAAATATCAAAGCTATGAAGAGCATTTAAATAAATATAATGTAATTGCAATGGACATTACCGGCTTTATATCTGAGGTAAAAAGTAATAAGGCTATGAATAAAGAGATTTCTGATGTGCCAGATATGATTAGGGAAGCTATTAAAAAGGATATTGTAAAGATATACCCGGATATTCAAGATATAACAAGTTTGCCGGAATGTTTAAAACAGTATGAAGAGAGGTCTGGGCGTAAGTTTGTATTTGTAATTGATGAGTGGGATGCCTTGATTCGTGAGGCGAAGGAAGACAAGGAGACACAGGAGCGTTATTTGAGTTTTCTTCGCGGTCTGTTTAAGAATAGGGATTTTACACCATATGCGGTGGCGGCGTGCTATATGACGGGTATTCTTCCGATTAAGAAGGATGGATCCCAGTCTGCCATATCAGATTTTCGGGAGTATTCGGTACTTGATCCTAGAAGCTTTGATAAATATACGGGCTTCAACCAAAATGATGTTAGAAAGCTTTGTATGGAAAATGATATGGATTTTGTCGAGGCAAGAAGATGGTATGACGGATATACAATGGGCAGGGAGACATCTATATATAATCCGTATTCCTTGATGCAGGCAATGGATGCAAAGAAGTATAAATCATATTGGAAATATACATCTGCTGCAGATGCTTTGGAAACTTATATTAACATGAATTTTGATGGCCTAAAGGAAACGGTGTTAAGATTGATTTCCGGTGAAGAGATTGACGTTAGTACAGATGAATTCAAAAATGATTTTGTGTCCTTTCGTAAAAAAGATGATGTGTTGACACTGATGATACACTTGGGGTATCTGACATATGACAGCATGACAGGACAGGCCAGAATTCCTAATGCTGAGGTACAAAGTGAATTTGTTAAACTGGTTGGTAATGCAGAATTGACGACACTGGCAGATTTGATCAAGTCATCGGAAAAGTTGCTAAATGATACCCTGTCCGGTAATTCAGATGCAGTTACGGAAGCGATAGAACGTATCCGACAATCCAACTACGCACCGACATTTTACAACAATGAACAGGCGCTCCGCTATGTTATTAAGTTTGCTTATATTGTCTGTGTTGATAGATATATGAAGGTGGAGGAGCTTCCGTCAGGAACCGGAATAGCAGATGTTGTATATATCCCAAAGAGGAACAGGCCTGAT
Source organism: Lachnospiraceae bacterium (assembly GCA_017470935.1). GTDB lineage: Bacteria > Bacillota > Clostridia > Lachnospirales > Lachnospiraceae > CAG-590. The sequence goes on along the minus strand of JAFUXG010000058.1, from coordinate 11,786 downwards.
CCTGCAATCCTTGTAGAGCTTAAATGGAATAAATCAGAAGATGCCGCCATATCGCAGATAAAAGAGAAGAACTATCCTGCTGTGTTAGAGGATTATGGCGGGGAGATCGTTCTTGTGGGAATTAATTATGATGATAAGACAAAAAGCCATAGCTGTGTGATTGAGAGGGTTGAAAAGCAGCTGGCGTAAGTTTGTGTGTGGATTAGTAAAAACAAATAGAAAAGCCAATATATGTAAAGGAAGATGTTGTGGCAAAAACAATCCTTTTGTGATAAAATCGGAGATATATTAAGTATGTTTTGGGGTGGTGCATATGAGTTTTTGGCGTGAAAATAATTTTTTCATGAACTTTAAAAATCACATTGTAAAATGGTACCAGACAGTACTGCTGCCGGTATTTCATATTGATAATAGTGGCAGTAAGCAGAGGTTTCATACAGAAGGAGAGGAGCCGGAGACACCGGCTGCTGATGGGGCTGTTTCAGGTGAAGCAGATGCTGAAGCTTCAGAAGGCAGCAAGACTGCTTCAGGCGGCGGCACTTCAAGCGGCAAGACGGTTACAATGCCGGGGATGAATAAGAAGGGCCCGGTAGCATCAGGGGATGCACAGGCGGTGCTTGACAGAATTAACAACGATAGAGAGGGCAAGCATTTTGACGAGGTGGAAAAGGCCCGTAAGGAAGCTGAGGCTGCAAAGCGTAAGGCTGAGGAGGAGGCAAGGCTTGCTTCCATCATGAACGCAAACAAGGTTGATGTGGATTCATTTATTGCACAGGGAAAGAACGCAGCCCAGGAGGCAAAGGAAGCAGAGGAGCTTAAGAGGGCCCAGGAGATAATTGACAGACTTAACAGTGAGGCAGCTGCTGATGAAGCAGCGAAGCAGGCGGAGATTGAAGAGGCAAAGAGAAAGGCTGCGGAGCAGGCTGGTGCAGCAGGTGGAGATAACAATGCTTCGGCAGCAGGTGAGTCTGGCGGCGATGGTGCAGGAAGCCAAGGGGATAAAGAGGCAGAGGAGATGAGAAGGGCCCAGGAGATCTTTGAGCGCCTGCAGCGGGAGGCTGCCGAGGATGAAGCGGCAAAACAGGCAGAGCTTGACGCTGCTATGGCGGAGGCTGCTGCAAAATTCGGGAATTGATGTTGGATTGATTAATATATAGATTATTATATAGATTATTATATAGATAGTATTATTGACTTAAAGACATTGGATAATTATAAGTATTTAATATAGAAATAGGCATAGCAGGGATATGATATTGGAAGCCACCTTACCGCAATGATATATACTTGAAGCTGAGTATATATCATTGGTATAAGGTGGTTTTCTAATCTTCATTTTTTCTTAATGATTTAGAGCCTTTTTTCTTAAGAAATGTCTGCTATACTATATGAGTGAAAAAAAATAAGCATAATATATAGGTGATTGTGAAACTTATTAACAATGTTCACAACTATTAAAGAGTTTATTTGAGCTTCGCAATTACCCAGTATAATATACACATAAAGGGGAGAAAAGCATGAACATTTTAGTATGCGATGATGATAAGGAAATCGTGGAGGCTATTACCATATATCTGAAGCAGGAGGGGTACACAATAATCCCTGCTTATAACGGGCGCCAGGCACTTGATATAATGAAGAGTGAGGAGATCCATTTGATCATACTGGATATAATGATGCCGGAGCTTGACGGTATTCATGCCCTGTATGAGCTGAGGGAGAAAAGCTCTATCCCCGTAATTCTGCTGTCTGCAAAGTCTGAGGATACGGACAAGATCCTGGGGCTTAATGTGGGTGCTGACGATTACATGACAAAGCCCTTTAATCCTCTGGAGCTGGTGGCGAGGGTCAAGTCCCAGCTTAGAAGATATACCTCCCTTGGCGGTATCGACAAGGAGGATGAGGATGTGCTTGTAAATGGTGCCATAGAAATGGACAAGGATAAGAAGCTGGTGACGGTGGAGGGTGAGCCGGTGAAGCTTACACCTACAGAGTATAATATACTTAAGCTTTTTATGGAGAATCCGGGGAAGGTGTTCTCCTCCGGTGAGATTTATGAAAGAATCTGGGGAGAGGACGCTTATGCCACAGATAATATCGTTTCGGTACATATAAGAAGGATCAGGGAGAAGATCGAGATCAATCCAAAAAATCCGGACTACATCAAGGTTATGTGGGGCGTGGGCTACCACATGGAGAAGAAGTAGGAAAGATGCGGGACTGGAATAGGAGGAAAGCATGGGAAAAGGCGTTGAGGAGGAAAATACAGTAAAGGTAAAGGGACAGTGGGCATACACGAGAGCCGGGAAATGGGTGAGAGGCATTCTTTGTATGCTCACATTCATGCTTTTTATGCTGTTTTTAGGCCTTGCGGGGTATGTGTTTGAGGAATTTGGAGCAAGGATACTTACTGACAAGGATTATGATTTCTATAGCTCTAGTAAGCTTCTGAATAAGATCGGTGATGAGGCGGCAGAGATCGCAGGCTGCGTCAGGGATGTGGAGAAGAACAGCAGCAGACAGGAGTTTCAGATAATCGATGCGGGAAAGGGCGTTATCAACAGCTACGATATAGAGGTTATGAGACGGAATGGTATTGATTATATCGATAATACCATGGATATTAAGGACTATGTGACCTCAGGAAAGGATTTGCTTGGCAGCGTATATGATTACGAATATATCTCCGATTATATTGAGAAGCTTTCTGGTGACAGCAGCTGTTATCTGTATTTTGACAGTGAGGCATTTATCCGCATTTTTACGCAAAACGGCATAAAGAATACAGACCTTCGGTTTTCAGATAAGTTCTCTGAGTCTGCCTATTTCATTTACATGGATTCGGATGTGATGAAGGCATTAAATGGGACCAAAAAGAATAATGGTACAAAGGATGATAATTCGGGATATTTGAAGATAAATGGGGATGAGGGATCTTCCATTAATTATGATCTGGACATAAGTGATGATGCTTCAGCTATCAACATTATTCTGAATGCAGAGGGTCTTCCTAATCTGTCAACACTTAAGTATGCGGTGTACGATCCGGAGACAAATGTGTTCTATTCCACCTGGGATGATTATTTCTCCCCTTACGATTATTATATGTATGATGTTGATGAGGTTAAGTCTGAGATTGATTCACATTCAGACATTGGTGAGGATGTGGGCAGCATAATTTTCCCTCTTTTGTGGAGCAGGAACCTGTCTGATGTATGGGAGGATGTATCAGCTTCCTATGTGGATACTGAAGAAGCAAGCAGGGAACTGGAAATACGGCAGGATAGTGCCTTTGTGTATTACATTGAGATTGGCGGGGAGAATAAGACCATTTATTCCAATGTTAATAGTGCACAGGAGATTGTGGAATTTAAGAATGATATATCCTATGTAGAATGGGGTGATGATTACGACGGTGGCATAGCTTATGACGCATGGGGCGATAACGAGGATGAGATATCCCATCCAAAGCCCTTCGATGAATTGCACGGTGCGGAGTATATCAAAACAAAACTAAATGAGCTCAGTACAGACCATGTGATGTATTTTGGGATCGACAGGTCGAAGCTGTCCCCTGCAGATCATAGCTTATCAGCATCCTATCTGCTTGGATATGAGGCTGTTGGAGAATATATAAGATATATTATTGCAGGGGCTGTTATATGCTTTGTGCTGCTGATCATACAGGCGGCGTATCTTATAATGACCACGGGCCGGGAAAGCAGGGAGGATAAGCTTGCTGGAAAGGTTGTTCTAAGGAGCTTTGATAAGCTTCCCACAGAGCTGTGGTTTCTTATATATGTGCTTTCCATAGGGGCATCAGCGCTGTTTGTCTGGATTGCCATGCAGACAGAGTACGATTATAACGGCAGGACAGCATTAAGCTACATAAGCAGTATGGGTGAGCTTAGGACAGTTCTGATAGGAGTGCTTTCTTCCATCATTTTTGGTTTTGTATTCATGCAGCTTACCTTGAGCTTTGCCAGAAGGATCAAGGCGCATAATCTAAGGAGCAGAATTTATGTGCGCAAGCTTTACAGGAGGCTGACGCTGTGGGTTAAGAGTAAGAAGAGCGCTGACAGACTGATGATCTATACGGCGGCATATATATTAATAGAGATCTGGCTTGTTGCATATATAGCTATGCGATGCTATAGAGGAGCACAGGGAGAGGTCGAATCAGTGCTTCTTGGCGAGATATTATTTGCTGTCATGTGGGTGGTCACGATTGCTGCCATGCATAGAATATCCTCTGATATCAAAAAGCTTGAGGAGGGTGTTCATAGGATTACCGAAGGAGACCTTGATACAAAGGTGGAGATCAACAGCCGGACATCTATTTTCAGAGAGCTTGCAAGGGGAGTCAGTCACATTGGGGATGGCTTGAAAACTGCGGTAGAGACCTCCATTAAGGACGAGCGCATGAAGACGGAGCTTATTACGAATGTGTCACATGATCTTAAGACACCACTCACATCTATTATCAATTATATCAATCTGCTAAAGCGGGAGAAGATGCCTACCCCCGAAGCGGCTCATTATGTGGAGGTATTAGATTCCAAGGCACACAGGCTGCAGCAGCTTACAGAGGACTTGGTGGAAGCAGCCAAGGCTACATCCGGCAATATAGAGCTTAACATGATGCCCCTGTCCTTTGAGGAGCTGGTGAAGCAGGCTCTTGGGGAGTTTGAGGATAAATTTGCAGAGAAGAATCTGACGGTGGTGGCAAGCTATCCGGCTAGAAAGAGTGGAGCACATACGGCTTCTGATAAAAATGCTGCAAATACTGAGAACAGAGAGGCGTTGGAACAGAGTGAAGCAGAGAGAATATCTGAGGGTGCTGCTATGGTCATGGCAGATGGACGAAGACTTTTCAGAGTCCTTGATAATGTGCTTCAAAATGCTTATAAATATGCTATGGAGGGCACACGCATTTATATCGATCTGGTAAATGAGAATGGAAGGGTGAGCTTCACCATGAAGAATATCTCAAGGGCGCAGCTTAATATAAATGCTGATGAGCTTATGGAGAGATTTACAAGGGGTGATTCCTCAAGGACTACAGAGGGCAGCGGACTTGGTCTTTCCATAGCAGGGGATCTGACAAAGCTCATGAACGGTGACTTTTCATTGGAGCTTGACGGGGATCTGTTCAAGGTGATGATCGTGCTTCCTGAATACAATATGGCAGAAGGCTCTGGTGGGGATAGAACAAAGGAAGGCTGGTAATATAATAAAAGCAAGGATATTGATCAATAGTTAGTTAGCTTCTGGAAAATCATACTGAATAGCTATGAAAAACGAAAGCGAAGGGGGAAACCTTCGCTTTCTCAATGAGGGGGGAGAATTCGGATACAAATTAATGTACCCGTATGAAAAGTTCTTACAGTAAAAAATATAGAATACAATTGTGAAAAAAAGGTGAACAAAATATATTTGTTTTGTGAAAGAAGCGTGAACGTAAAACTGCTTCTTTTCTTTTTGTGTTATATTGGGTATAATTATATCGTATATTAAAAGAATCTGTTGAATGATGCGTTGGAATATTATTTACTATGCAATAGCATTTACGAATGACAGATAGGTACAATGAATATAATAGGTGGTTGTTATATGTAATTGCGAAACTCAAATGTTCACAACACAAAAAACTGTTAATGAGCTTAGCAATTGCCTAATAAATATATAAGCAAGAAGGAGAAGAAAATGACAAAGAAGCAGACAAATGGACTGATCGTGGCTGCAATAATATTTGTTGTGGCGGGAGTGATCAGCGTACTTACCAATGCATTGGCTTCAAAGCTTAATAAGAAGAGCGAAGAAAATGCAGCAAACAGCCTTAACTCATTTATGGACCAGCTTTATGGCAGTGACAGCCTTGCGTTATCTGATATGCCACAGGCAGAGGATTTTATCGCCGTAGTACCGGTTGAGGGAACGATTCAGGCATCCTCAGGGACTAACGGCTTGTATGCACAGGCCACAGGCTATGATCATGACCTGTTGATGAAATATGTGGATAAGCTTATTGATTCGAAGAATAATAAGGGAATCATTTTGCGTATGGATACTCCTGGGGGAACGGTATATGAGGCAGATGAGCTGTATCTCAAGCTTATGGAGTATAAGGAAAAGACCGGCAGGCCTGTATGGGCGTACATGGAGAGCACCTGCTGCTCCGGTGGAGTATACATTGCAAGCTCTGCGGATGAGCAGTATGCCAACCGCAATACAACAACAGGGTCTATTGGAGTTATCATTTCAAGCTATGACCTGTCAGGGCTATATGAGAAGCTGGGGATTAAGGAGGCTAACATAGTGTCAGCCAAGAATAAGGATATGGGGTCCATGGGCAAGCCTATGACTGCTGAGCAGAAGGCTATATATCAGGCGATAGTGGATGAGGCGTATGAGCAGTTCGTAGGTATCGTGGCAGCAGGCCGCAACATGTCGGTGGATGATGTGAAGACCTTGGCTGACGGACGCATTTATACTGCTTCCCAGGCCCTTGATAATGGACTTATAGATGGAATCAAGACGGAAGAGGAATTTGATGACTATGTTAAGGAGCAGAGCGGTGTCAGCAAATTCTATGAGCCGAAGAGCGGTGCGGGATATCTTTCCCAGATATTTGGCTCTGTGAACAATGTAAAGCAAAAATCCGAGTCAGAGATACTTGTTGAGCTTATTGATAGAATAGGAAGCGGGGTGCCGATGTATTATGCAAGACCGTATGGAGAGTAGAGTGTACGCCGGCTTCTTCGTCAGATGGGTGGCTTTCATTATTGACAGCCTGGTGGCGTTCATTGCAGCAGGGATAATCAAGATACCATTTGGGCTGGCAGCGGGAGCAGGGCTTACTGCACTCAGATCAAATTTTATATTCCAGTATTCATTTATTGATGTGATAGGATATGTGGGAATGGCTGCATACTTTATTCTCATAACCTATTTCACACACACCACCCTGGGTAAAATGCTGCTTAATCTGGAAGTAGTCACAGAAAGAGATGAGTGGACATTTCTCAATATATTATACAGGGAAACTGTGGGAAGATTTCTTTCCGGTATCATGTGCATCGGATATCTGGCAGTGCTCATAAGCTCCAGGCACCAGGGCTTTCATGATATGCTGTGTGATACCTATGTGGTATATAAGAATATGCAGCGTGTTCCGGCTCCTGATAAGCTGGCGGTGGCAGGAGGACCATCGGTGGAGATGGGTGCGACAGAAACCTTTGTGGATGTGAAGGATGGCATGGATGTGGCAGAGGGCGCTGTGGCAGGCGAAGGCAGTATGAATGTGCCAGAGGAATATGTGGTTGGTGAAGATCGTATCAATATGACAGAGGGCGCTGTGGCAGAGAAGTCAGAGTGATGAAAAATTTAGAACAATCCATGGTGTGATACATATTGTATCATTTATCATGGGTTGTTTTTTAATCTGATTGTTATAAAGAATCCAATAATTTTTTCTTGTGAAATAAAATGATATTTGTTAAAATCGTACGTGAAATAAAACGATTTTTTATTATATAAATGGCATGTTTTTTCAAAGAAAGCCTTGGCTTCAAAAACCGTAAAACACAAAATGTGCTATTATAATTAAATGAAACATAAAGAAATTTTATATTTTTGCCTATACTTTATAAATTGTAAAATAGAAAACCAAACAACAATCGTAGAGTTGTTATACTTACATAGTAACTAAAAATGAGAAAATGAATAATTTATAGGAGGTTTTCATTATGAGTATACCTAATATTTTAAATAAATATGGATTGCAAGTTGAATCAATAGAATCACAAATTTACAAAGTTATTAACACTGATAAAGTTATTAATATTGATAAACTAAAGGTTGAATTAGGGTCTTGTATCTTAATTATCTCAAATCGTAAAGGTTGGGATATTGAAGATGGCGTTAGTTATAAGATGGCTAATGTGTATTATATTTTAATTAATTTCAACAATAGAGCAAAAGCCTATGAACTAAAAGATCGAGCAGCAGGATTATATGGTAGTGCTTTTATATCCGATTTAAGGCATTCACCTACACAGATAAGTAGTATAGATACCATTTGGAGTGTTGACGAGTTAGGAGGGGTTCATGAGTAAATCTATAATCAATAGAGTTCCAAGCCCTTTTACTGGTGGCAATAGTCGACTTGAATACTATACTGGTATCTCTTTTGATATAAAAGGTGAGCACATTGAAGATATGATTTTTAAAGTAGATACTGGCAGTTCATTTACAGTTATTAGTTCCAATATGCCTAACATAGAGCAACTAGACTTAATAGATATTGATCCCCAATTTAATGTTGTAGTTGAAGATGCCTCAGGTAACACACTAAATTTGCAAAAATTGATTGTTACAAATTTTCAATTTACTGAAGATATATTATTTGATAAAATCGAAATATACATAACAAATATGATGAATCGTAAAGCTATTATTGGTATGGATTTGCTCAGTTTATTTGATTTTCAGTATTTAAAGGAACCAAATCAAATCAAAGGTACATTTTGGATCAACAACTATGAGGAGAGCTTAAATAAGTGTAGGACTCATAGAGAAAACCTAGGTTACTATTCACCACGTAGTATAATGCTTTTAGATGAAGATAATATTAATCATTCTCTTAACTTGACACAAGATTGTATAGATAACTCTCCATTGCAAAATATGAATCTTGGCATAAAATCTAAGAAATAATTGATTCTGAAAACCATTTATCAATCGTAGAGTTGTTATACTTACATAGTAACTAAAAAATGAGAAAATGAATAATTTATAGGAGGTTTTCATTATGAAAAAATTATTTTTAGGATTAACAATAGTTGCAAGTGTTATGGGTATGGGTTTTGAAGCTAAGGCTGAAATGTCTAGTAGTAGAAAGATGCCTGAAGTTGTATCTTCAAATAGTTATAAGTTTGATACATCTGCTTCTAATTATAATGTAATTCTTGACGGTAGTTTCGATAAGGAAGCTGCTGAGGCAACCTTTAAGGCTATTAATGACTATAGAGTTGCAAAATTAGGTAAGGATGCTGTATTAACTTGGGATAATGATCTTGCAATAGCAGCACAGAAACGAGCTGAAGAGGCTAATGTTTATTATAATCATAAAAGACCTGGATTTGATGAAGCAGCTACTTCAGAGGATCTTTTTGCGGGTTCTGGAAGTGAATTATTAAAGTCCCTGAAGGAACAGGCTGAAAATAATATTGGTGATAATGGTGCACATTATAATAGCTTAATGAATTCTACAGCAACTAAGTGTGGTATCGGTGCTTATAGAGATTCAGATGGTAATTTCAGATTAGCTGTTTTGACAGATGCAGAGGGTTATGATTATAAACACTTTTCAGTAGATAGTTATGATTATTCTGGTGTAGATATTAATACTAGTTGGTTTTGGGGTCTTGCACTTCAAGATGAATATGTAGCAGATGACTCGAATGTAACAAGTAATTTTAAGGCTTACACAAAGTCTACAAAACAGTTTATACCAGCTATTTTATCTACTGATCAGATAGGTAATAATGATGATTGGAATTTAAGTTATCAGTACCAGGGCAAGTCCTATCAAACACCGACAGCTCGTTATATCTCACCCTCAAACGTAACATTTGAGTCACTCAATACAGATATTCTTACAATTGATGAGAATGGTGTTATGCAGGGTAAGAAAGCCGGTACAGCTACAGTTCGTGTTACTCTTAAGCCTCAAGATGGTGTTTCTTTCAAAGAGTTTACAATGGATTCAGTTGATTACTCAGTTGAAGTTCTTGCAGGTGGTATTGAGTATGAAGAAGACACAGTTCCTATGAGAGGAACTGTTATGATTCCTAAGTTTGTGGAAGACAAAGAAGAAACAACACCAGTAGTACAGCCTACAACTACAATAATTGAGGAAGAGACTATTACTTCTTTAACTTCTGCAGAGACAACAACAGAGCAGGCCACAACACAGGCAAAGAAAACTGAAACAAAGAAGACTACAGAGACTAAGAAGACTACTGTTAAGCAGGATAACTACAAGCCAGCAGCTCCTTTAAAGGTTAAGGCTTCTAAGAAGGGCAAGAAAGTTACTGTTAAGTATGGTAGCGTTTACAAGGCAACAAGTTATGAGATTCAGATCTCTACATCTAAGAAGTTCAAGTCTGCTAAGTCTGTTAAGACTTCAGCTTTTAAGAAAACTATAAAGGTTAAAGCTTCTTGGACTAAAAAGACTATGTATGTTAGAGTAAGAGCTATCAATGGAACAAAGAAGAGTTCTTGGTCAGCAGTTAAGAAGATTAAGAAATAATGTATAATGTTAAGGGGAATACTTGTAAAAGAGTATTCCCTTTTTGATGTTAAAATAGTATAATAGCGCTAAAGGTGGTGCTTGAATGGAGGACATGAATTTGTTTGGTAAGTCAAATATTCATTCAGATTTGTTAGGTAATGTAGAATTTATTGATAGAATTGGTGCATCATCATCAGACGGTGATTTGATAAAGTGGATTGTTAAAAAGGGAGAGGTAACTTATTACTTGAAAGGGTGCTCTAAATTCCTTGATGGTGAAGAACTATATGAATGTGAAAGTGAATGTGTTGCATGTAGATTAGCAAAAATACTGGGTCTATCTAATATTGTAGAGTATGATATGGATGTGCTGACTATAGGTACTACAAAATATAAGGTTTGTGTTAGCAAAAATTTTATTGGAGAGTATAATTTTAACACTTATGTTGAATTACTTCCTGATATATCAAAATATTATGGTAAGGAAAAATATGAACTTGTTGTTGGTTATAATAATTTTTTACAATCTCAGATTAATAATATTTTGCTATTTGATGCAATAATATATAATGATGACAGACATTTAAATAATTTAGCTATTATTAATACAGGAAAAAATCAATATATACCTTTATTTGATAATGGAGCTTCATTATTTGGTAAGATACCTTCAAAAGGTTTGAAATTTACTAATAGAACCTCTTTTGCTTATCAGAATTGTAAACCATTTTATAATACTGTTGGAGAACAACTTACCTTAGTAAATGAATGTAACTTAAATAGTATTAGTAAAGAGGAAATTGGAAGAATAGTGTATAGATATTTTGAAAAAAATAGAGCAAGAAGTGTTATCAAGTTACTCTATAATAATCTTAAAGAGGTCGGTGATCGTTATGGAAAACAACTGCTATATTGAGAAATATGATTTTATGTGTGCTACGGAGAAAATAGGTGATTTCTATGTGGATCATGGTGTATGTGGTAGGTCCTTTAAAGTAATTCTAGACACAGATTTATCTAATAGTAATGGGTTTTATGATAAATTGTTTGTGTTACAAAAGAATAATATAATTGATGATAAAGGTGTTAGATTTTTCATAGAACATAGAGTAATGCCAAAAGCAAGAATGAATTGTAATGAACTATTACAGGAAATGGGATTTTCTGAATACGATCAGTATGAAATATTTAGATATAATAGTGGTGCGTGTGAAAAGGATTACTATTGGGTTAAGTTCTTACCTAATTTAACATTTTATGATGTTAATTATAAAGCTGAAGCAATTATGAGTAAGATGGGATTTATTATAGATGACTTGAAAAATAGAAAGTTATGCTAGCAGTATCTTGGTAGTGTCAAGTGAGTTATGAAAAAACAGAGTGAAAATAATAGGCTCAAACGAACCTTATAATTGCAGATATTTTAGGCTGATGAAGCCGGACGCCACCCTTGACAGCACACAAAAGAACTGCTGTCGCAATAATACCG
>JAFUXG010000057.1 GCA_017470935.1 Lachnospiraceae bacterium | reverse complement strand
TGGATGGCGACTAAGCACCTTGCCGCGTACGTCATCGAAGCTTTAACGGGATACTTAGAAACTCTTATCACCGTACAGAAAGTCATACAAAACGCACCATGCTGCCAGCTTACCTGCGTCCGCCATAAGAAAAGAAAACTGACCTAAACAGTAATATTCTTTATTAGGGTAGTATTTGATGAAGCAGATGATAATATTCAGAAAAATAAAAAGGCAGCCGGATACTACCACATGAGGTAATATCAATCCGGCTGCCCCCAAAGACAATTATATTATATTGAAATAAAGAAATGGTCAGGGATCCAGGGGAGTCATCTTAAGACCCTTATACATCTTTGTGTAAAAGCTCATCTCATCCTGGTAGAGAACATATCCTCGTGCGCCATCCTTTACGATATATGCATATTTGTTCTTCTGAACATTCATATATAACACTTCATCCACATTCAGTTCCTTTGCCTTTGCTTTGGCCGTATATACATTAAGGGGCTCAAGCTTGAACTTCTTAACTGCCTGCTCGACTGTCATATGAGACACCTCCTAAATAAATTTTTGAATTGACAAACAGTCATAATCTATACATAATTATATATGTTCTTTTAACAATAGTATATTGTTTATTGTTCACAAAGTCAATTAGCAATAATGCACAAAATGGTTGACTTGCTTGTGAATGTTTTCAAAAAGCCTTTGGTGAAATTTTCTAATATGGAGTATTATAATGGATTCAAATATTAATTTTCAACTAAAAATGGATAAAAAAATAGAGGAGATCATAAAGTCTCGTGAGAAAGGAGACGATTTACCATCTCTGCTTCTTCACGGGTGCTGTGCTCCCTGTTCATCATATGTATTGGAATATCTTAATTCATATTTCAATATCACAAGCTTTTATTACAATCCTAATATATCTGAAGAGACGGAGTATCGGAAGAGGGTTTCAGAGCTTGAAAGATTGATCAAAGAGCTTCCTGTAGAAAATCAGGTGGAGCTTTTGGAGGGCTCATATATACCGGCTGAATTTGATGATGCGGTTAAGGGGCTTGAGACATTGGGGGAAAGAAGCCGGCGCTGTTATGCATGCTATGAATTACGTCTTAAGGAAACGGCAAGAGTGGCAGCCGATAAAGGCTTTGACTATTTCACCACAACACTCTCCATCAGCCCATATAAGAATGCAAGGTGGTTAAATGAGATTGGGGAGCGTTTTTCTAAGGAATATGGCGTTGAGTATCTTTATGCGGATTTTAAAAAACGTAATGGCTATAAACGTTCCATAGAGCTGTCGGAGCAATATCATTTATACAGGCAGGATTATTGTGGCTGCAGATACAGTAAAGAGGAGAGTGAACGAAAAAAAGCAAACAAAAATGTTGATATTTAGATGTTTTCGCATTATTATAGTTTTGCGAATTATATATATTATCACGGGGTTGAAAGGAGTATAACTTAATGATTGTTGAGCCTAAGGTTAAAGGATTTATCTGCACAACTGCCCATCCTGCAGGATGTGAGCGCAATGTGCTTAATCAGATTGAATATGTTAAGAAGCAGGGAAAGCTGGAAGGTGCAAAGAAGGTTCTTGTTTTGGGAGCATCCACAGGCTATGGATTAGCATCGAGAATCGTTGCTGCATTCGGAATGGGTGCTGCCACAATTGGCGTTTCTTTTGAAAAGGAAGCCTCAGGGAAAAGAACAGCCACACCAGGACTCTATAATACAAGGGCTTTTGATGAGGCAGCCTCCAAGGAAGGACTATATTCAAAATCGTTGAATGGTGATGCCTTCTCAAAAGAAATGAAGGATGAGGTTATCAGAATTATTAAAGAGGATTTGGGGAAGATAGATCTTTTGGTATATTCATTAGCAGCGCCAAGAAGAACAGATGATTCTGGCACTACATATACATCCACACTTAAAACAGTGGGACAGCCTTTTACCCAGAAGAACTGGAATCTCAGGGATAATACGATCAGTGATGCCACCATACCTGTTGCCACAGAGGAGGAGATTTTGTCCACGGTTAAGGTTATGGGGGGAGAGGACTGGAGTGATTGGATAGGTGCCTTAGTGGAGGCTGAGGCTATTGAGGATAATGCCATTACAGTAGCATATTCATATATTGGTCCAAAGCTGACTTACCCGATCTATCATGAGGGAACGATAGGCCAGGCTAAGGCTCATCTTCTGCGGACTGCAGAAGAGATTACATCAAGATATATGAGCTCTAATGGAATCAAAGCATTTGTTTCTGTCAATAAAGCCCTTGTGACACAGGCAAGTGCAGCAATCCCTGTTGTTCCGTTGTATCTTTCAGTGCTTTATAAGGTTATGAAGGAAAAGGGACTGCATGAGGGGTGCATAGAGCAGATGGACAGGCTTTATCGTGACAGGGTATATGCAGGTGATACGGTGTCGGGGGCGGATGGCTCCATACTTCGTGTTGATGATTATGAAATGAAGCCGGAGGTACAGGATGAGGTAATGGATATCTGGGAGAGGATCGATAGTGATAATCTGCTCGAGCTGGCTGATACAGATGGATACTGGTTAGATTTTTACCATATGTTTGGATTTAAAATTGAAGGTGTAAATTACTTAGCAGATGTTGAGGTGTAACTGTATATTTCGCAATAATAAAAAGGATTTATCAGTTAAATTATATCTGAAATTTTGAATACTGAATATAAAACTCCTATCCTGCAAATGCATGAGGATAGGAGTTTTATTGTTGTATTTCTGGCTTTATGGATTGAATTGTTGTGTTATTTGTATGATACAATAACCTTGAAATCCGGTCTAATCTCTACATCGATCAGATTGGCAAGCTGTACTGCTGCATTAAACAATTCATTAATCGTATCATCGGCTGTACCTACATATCTTAATGCATAGTTAATGTACGTTTTTGCATATATATCCGAAGAACTTAGATTGCTCTTTTTATTAGCGGCATTTTCAGATGAATAATTGTTATCCTTTATCATTTTTATTAGGGAAAATCTTATATTATTCATACTGCTAATGCTTAGATCGTTCTCAATGCTCTTGTTAGAATAGCTGTCTGAAAGCTTGATCAGAAATGCTTTTTCTGCATCAGAGTCTATAAGAAGCTCTGAATTCTCCTTTAAAAGCTGGCATACAAGGTTTGTAAATTGCTTACTGACAAATAATCTGTAAAAGATAATTAAATGAAATGCAGCTGATAAGTCATCTGACATAGATGCAGTGTCTAATAATTCATCTGCTCTTGCTGCTACATGATCAATAATCTCATTATATACGGTGAGTGCAAGAGTCTGCTTGCTCTTGAAGTGATAGGGGATGAGAGCGCGGTTAATGCCGAGCAGCTCGCTTATATCATTATATGTTGTGTCAGTGTATCCTTTTTTATAAAACAGCTTCTTGCTGCCCTCTAATATTTCTGATTTAGTTCTGTCTCCAGCCTGGTATGTTCCTGCCATAATAATTCCTCCCCGTGTCTAACACACTATATCTGTGCTTTATCTATAGAACTACATTATATTATATTTGTTTAATACTTGCAACCACAAGATATGTGTAGTATAATGATTAATAATTCTGTTCAAAGTAAGTTTTTTGTGCTTTTGTGTTTTGCTATGACTGAGCTGACACGTATTTGGATATACAGATTCGACAAATATATTTTGATTAAAATATTTTTTGTTAAATACTTTTGGTCAAATTATTTTTGATAGAAGGGGAGTGATGCTATGTTAGGCCCAGTGGGTATGAGCAACAGATATATAATACCTGTTTCTAATGTTGATTACGTCACACCTATCAATGCGGATAACACAGTAGACAGCTCCGGCAAGGTCAAGCCTATAGAGTGTCAGACCTGTAAGAACAGAAGGTATCAGGATGGCTCTGACGAGATGGTATCATTTAAGACCGGTGGACATATTGATCCCGGAGAGTCTTATGGCAAGGTTATGAGTCACGAGAAGGAGCATGTTGCCAATGCGATTGCAGAGGGTAATGAGAAGGACAAGGAACTCGTTTCCGCAACAGTTAATCTGAAGACAGCTATTTGCCCGGAATGTGGAAGGGCATATGTTGCAGGTGGAACAACAAGAACTGTGATGAAAACCTACGGCAGCGATCCCTATAGCAAGAATCAGAAGTCCTTTGAGAGTGAGGCAACAAAGGGTAACCGTATTGATGCCATAGCTTAGAAAAATATAAGATATAGGAATATCTTGCATAAAAGAATATAGAAAAAACATAACATATTTATTATTTTTGGTGTTTGTTTATGAATGTGTCATATTGATATATGGCACATTCGTTTTGAATAGGGACACATTAATAAAAATGTATTAAACATGTTGTGAACTCTTGTATTGCTAAGGTGGAGCTGAGTTTGTAAAAATTTTAATGAAAGTGAGTGTAAGATGTAATGAGTTATGCAGATAATTTATTTATTGATATGTGCTCAGATATAATCGAGAATGGCTGCAGCACAGAAAATGAGCTTGTTCGTCCGAAATGGGAGGATGGAACCTTTGCCTATACTATTAAGAAGTTTGGTGTTGTTAACCGCTATGACTTGTCTGAGGAATTTCCAGCGTTAACTCTTAGGAAAACCTATGTGAAATCTGCTGTAGACGAGGTTTTGTGGATATGGCAGAGAAAGTCTAATAATATTAATGACCTTAAGTCTCATATATGGGATGAGTGGGCCGATGCTGATGGCTCAATAGGCAAGGCTTACGGATATCAGATGGGTGTAAAGCATAAGTATAGTGAAGGTATGATGGACCAGGTAGACAGGGTTTTATATGATCTTAAAAATAATCCCTTCAGCCGGAGGATCATGACTAATCTTTATGTGCATGCTGATCTTTCTGAGATGAATCTGTATCCCTGTGCTTACAGTATGACATTTAATGTTACAAAAAAGAAAAGCCATGATAAGCTTACTCTCAATGCGGTACTTAATCAAAGGTCGCAGGATGTGCTGGCAGCTAACAACTGGAATGTGGTACAGTATGCGGTGCTTGTTCATATGCTTGCGCAGGTAAGTGATATGGAGCCGGGAGAGCTTGTTCATGTTATTGCTGATGCACACATTTATGACAGGCATATAGATATTGTTAAGGAGCTTATAAAGCGTCCAACATACCCGGCGCCTAAGTTCACCCTTAATCCTGATATTAAGAATTTCTATGATTTTACTACAGATGATTTCACAATTGAGAATTATCAGGCGGGGGAGCAGATTAAGAATATTCCCATTGCGGTATAAGGAGGAGAGATTGTAATGCAGTTGATAGTGGCGGTAGATAATAACTGGGCTATTGGCAATGGCAATAAGCTTTTGGTTCGCATTCCAGAGGATCAGAAATTTTTCAGGAGTACTACCATGGGACATGTGGTTGTATTAGGTCGTAAGACATTGGATGAATTTCCTAACGGCTTACCGCTTAAGGGCAGAACTAATATCATTTTATCGAGAGATGAAGACTATAATGTAAAGGATGCCGTTGTTGTCCACTCCAGGGAAGAATTGTTTGAGGAGTTGAAGAAGTATGATTCGGATGATGTATTTGTTATAGGGGGGGAGAGTATTTATAACATGATGTATGAATACTGTGATACAGCCCATGTTACGAAGATTGATTACAGCTATCAGGCAGATAAGTATTTTCCGGATCTGGATAAGGATGATGATTGGCATATTGTTGCCGACAGCGACGAGCATACATATTTTGACATTGAATATTATTTTTACAAGTATGAAAATAAAAATCCTAAGCCAATTGACTAGATTTTTAAATGGTTAGTGTAAAATAGACAATTTTTTTTATAAAAAAGTGTAAAATTTATAAAAAGTGCTTTGTTTAGGGGCTGATCTGTGGTATAATTATCAACAGATTTTTATATTTGGGAGGGTATGTGATTATGGCAGACATAATGTTGACATCAGGCAGTAACTTTGAGGGCTATGATATTGTTGAATATCTTGGCTTTGTTAATGGACAGATTGCATTAAGCTCTAATTTCTTTAAAGATCTGTCCTCTAATCTTGCTGATTTCACAGCACAGGAGAGTACGGCATTTACTAATAAGCTTGAGAATGCAAGTGAGAATGCTATTGAGAATCTTTTGAAGGTGGCAGAGAAGAGAGGTGCTAATGCATTAGTGGGTGTAGAGCTTAACTATACCAATTTTTCTGGCGGCTCAGTTGGAACAGTTGCTTCGGGAACAGCAGTTATCATTAAGAAGAAGGCACCGATACATAAGATCGTTACATCCAAGATATATGTAAGCAATTATTACAACATGTTAATGCCTAGGCCTGTTGAGGTGAATCTTGCAGGTGAGGATAATGTTGTTAAGATCTCACCCACATTCTATAACTATAACCAGGATGAGATTAAGGCAGTCCGCTGTGATGTAGAGCTCACTAATTTCTATGGCGAGAAGATGCTCCTGCAGGGTATTGATTTCGTGTTTGAGAAGAGCAATGTTACAAAGCTTAAGGCAGATTTTGTGGAGTGTAAGCTTCCAATGAAGGATATTCCTCTTATTAAGGATGTAAAGGTTTATGTTAAGAAGTATGTTACTGAGAAGGGAGTTTTTGCTCCGGATACTGATCCTATTGATATTACACTTTCTAAGAGAAACCTTGAGGCTCTTAAGGAGAAGCGCGGCAAGGATGCTGTTGAGCGTTATAAGTCAGATGGCACAACATGGATCTGTAACTGTGGCTACATCAACGCTGCAGGTGATGAGGAGTGTGCTATCTGTGGACGAAAGGAAGCTGATCTTTCTGTCAATATAGGATTTAACTATGAGGAAATGACAGACCGCATGAAGGGCCAGCCTAATGTGGATGCCATGAAGGATATTCTTATGGAGTATATTAAGAAGGGTGCTATTGATGCTAAGTACCGTATGGAGCTTCTTGAAATCATGGAATCAGGCAGGCAGTATGAGAAGACCAGAGGAGATATGACAGAAACTGTACTTGACAAGGTTCTTAAGGTGTTTGAGAATTAATTAATAAGATTATTAATACAAGGCTTAGGAGTGGCCGGTTATTCCGGTCACTTTCCTTGGTTATATATGGGAACTATTCAGAAAGGACTGGCAGTACAGCGATTATGGCAGACATAACAAAGATTGATACGATTATCTTCGATCTGGATGGAACTCTTTTGGATACATTGGATGATCTTACAGATAGTGTAAATTATGCACTTAAATGCTTTGCTCTGTCTTCTAGATCCCGGATGGAGGTTAGAAGGTTTCTGGGTAATGGTGCAGAGGTTTTAATGAGAAGTGCCATTGATGGAAGACTTGATGAGGAAAGGACTAAAGCCTGCATTGATACATTTAAGGAATACTATAAAGCTCATATGGATAATAAGACAAAGCCTTATGATGGAATAATGGAGCTTGTCCGTGAGCTTATAAGCCGTGGGTATCATCTGGCAATAGTTTCGAATAAGTTTGACGCCGCGGTCAAGGGCTTGAATAAAGATTATTTTGAAGGACTTTTTCCTGTTGCCATAGGGGAATCGGAGAAGATTGCGAGAAAGCCGGCACCTGATACTGTTAATAAGGCGTTAGCTGAGCTTAACAGCTCTAGAGATAGGGCTGTATATGTAGGTGATTCAGAGGTTGATATTATGACGGCAAGGAATTCCGGATTACCCTGCGTGAGTGTTACATGGGGATTTAGGGACAAAGAACTGTATGAAGAGCTTGGGGTTTCTTATATTATTGATAGACCAATGCAGCTTTTTGATGTATTAAAGCTGTTATAGTTATATTCTTGAATGGAGGAGCTTTAGCTTGCTTAATCAGATCGCATCGCTTTTACAGCAGAAAGGATATAGTCCGTATGATATTAATGGAAGAACGGGCAGCTTTGTTAAGGAAGCAGAGAGCGAAGTTTTTCTGGTCATACTTAATGCATATCAAAAGGAATCAAGACTTAATGATTACGAAAGATTAGTTCAGGGCATAAGCTTCAATGTTGTCAATAGGTATAAGAAAAAGGTTCGGACGTTATTGATCATTGTTAATCGTGATGGGATCTTTGATGAGGTATTAACTAATATAGCAGCAGGGCTTTCTGGAGTCTGGCTTCTTGCAGCAGACACAGGTAAGATATATATCTATGAAAATCAGCCGGCACAATTTGATTCTGGTCTTGCCGAGTATTTAGAGAATAATCTTTTTAGACTTCATAACAGTTCAGAAGCTGGATTGCCATTTAAACTGACTCCAGCCAATATTTCAATCGTAGTGTTGAATATAATTATATATATAGTAGTTATTGGTATTAATGGCAGTATATTTGCCTCCTATGATACATCCGTTATGCTAAAAATGGGAGCACTTTCATATGAGACCTTTATTGATGGAGGATGGTATGAATTAGTAGCATCCTTGTTTCTCCATTTTGGCATATCACATTTATTTAATAACATGGTGCTGTTGACTTACGTTGGATGCGAACTGGAAAAGAGAATAGGATCTATCAGGTATCTGTTGATATATCTTTTGAGTGGGATTGCTGGTAATGCGGCATCATTGTGGTATTATGCCAGAATCGGGGAGACTGAAATTGCAAGTGCTGGTGCTTCTGGGGCAATCTTTGGAGTTATTGGATGCTTGATTGTATATCTTTTGGCGGGTCCATCTGGTACGTCCGATAATAGAAATCTTACAGCAAGAAGACTTATGGTCATGGCTCTGCTTACAATATACTATGGACTAACAACGGTGGGCATAGATAATGCAGCACATATTGGTGGCTTTTGCTTTGGATTATTTGGCGGTTTTTTATTGTCAAAGATTTTTTCTTATGATAAAATTATTAAAATGGCAGAACATACAGGCATATTTTGATATTCTGCGTAATGATCATTAAGCCGATAGGTGACATGATAAACTAGAAACTGTATATTTATGAGGTGACATTTGTGAGTACGGGAATCAGCATATCGAGTATTAATCGCATAAAGGAATTGGCAGAAGAAAAGAAATATGCAGAAGCCTTGGAAATATTGGATACCCAGAACTTGGATAAGTCAATCAATCCACAGTTTTTGAGGATAAGTGGTGAGATTTTTAGAGAGAATAAGCGCTACTATGATAGTCGAAGGATTCTTATCAAGTCTCACGAGATGGCGCCACAGGGAACACGTATTATTGCGGAGCTTATAGAACTTTATCTTGAACTTGGCTATTTTACCAGGGCTAAGAAGTATTATGAGCAATATACATTTTATTCCACAGAGGAAGATACACAAAAGGATTATGTGGAATATATTATGAAAAAGGCAGCAGGAGGAGATATCAAAGAATTAGCCTCTATATTGATCCCGATCTTGGAGACAATGCCGGAGGACAAGTGGAATTTTGAAGCTGTTTTGCTTTATCATAAGCTAGACCGCAAGGATAAGGCACTTGAGGAAGCGCAATATATCCTTGAAAACTATAAGGAGTCTATTTATATTAAGCCTGTTATCGAATATATTGATGACAAATTAGATGTGGATAAATATTTTTATATTTATCCAAAGGAAGAAGTGGCTGAAGATAAGGAGTTATACGGAAAGCTTATAGAGCATGAGGACAAGGTTTTAGAAGCCGACCATTATAGAATGTATCCGCCTGAAGCTAAGATTATTGTTGAGGCAGAGGATAAGGATGCGGTAGATGTTAAGCCTTCTAAGGAGAAGAAGCCAAAGAAGAAGCGTGAAAAGCGTAATAAGAATAGTGATAATGATACTATGCAAGAATCTCAGTCAGAAGGAGTAAATGACGCTTCTGCTGATACAAATACAGCTGATGATAAGACTGATGATGACACTGATGATAAGAAAGCTATTGATGCCGATAGTGAAAATCAGGAGGCTGCTAAGGAGCTTGTAAAAAAGGAACGAGAGGAAGCCCTTGATAGAATTCTTGCTAAAAAAGTCGATGCCGAAGCAATCAGGGAATCATCTAAGGCTATAGCAAGAAATGTAACTGAAGATGCCAAGAAGGCAAAAGAACAGGTTAAGAAGGTAACAGATGTTGTAATAGATAATGTGGTAAAAGCAGCAGATACGCTGGGAGATGCTGTTGGAGCTGCTAAACCAGCAGCAACATATGATGAGCCGACTGACGAATTTGTAGATGGAATAATTGAAAGTGTATTGGAGCCGCCGAAAAAGGCAGTAGGCCAGGTTGTTACGAATGAGGAGCTTGATGCACTTGTTCCGGATTCCTTAGAAGCAATGTCTCCAGATGAGGTCAAAGAGCTTGAGACTAGAAAGGAAGAACAGGAGAAGCTTGAGCTGGAGGCATTAGAAGCTGCTGTTCTGATCGAGGATAAAAAGAAAAACAAGAAAAAACTGTTCAGCTTTGACAAGAAAGAGGATACAGACCTTGCGGATGCTGCAGGGGATACTGATGATCAAGCAGAGGAAGTTATCGTCATTGATTCTAATATAAAGAATGAAGCGATTGCTTCGGTCTCTTTTGAAGAGTTAAAGAATCGTTTCCTTGCCGATCAGGAGGATGAGGAGGAAGCAGAGGACGAACCGTTAGAGACATTAGGCTTTATGTCGGTTGTACAGTCTGATGTGGATGATAAGATGGAGGATGAAGCTCCAGAGGCTGCAGACATTCTTCATAGAATGATAGATAATAAAGAGTATTATACCGGTGAGGATTCGAGAGGCTTTGAATCAAAAGCAAGCTATGAGAATCATGGATTCGAAGTTGATGATTATGAATTTAATGATTACATCGGAAATGTTAGCATTAATGATAATAATACAGCTGCTGATTATGATAGTATTAATGATCAGGTATATAAGGTAGAAGAAATATATACTGATAATTCGATTATAGATTTTGAAGAAATTATCCCGGATACAGATAAAGATGAAGCAAAACAGTATACGGAGAGTATAGAAGAGCCGAAATCAGAACCTGTAAAGGAATCCTATGCAGAGCCGGTAGAGGAGATGGCAGAGGAGCATTACGCAGAGCCGATAGAGGAGGCAGCAGAGGAGCATAATGCAGAGCCGGTAGAGGAGATAGCAGAGGAGCATTACGCAGAGCCGATAGAGGAGGCAGCAGAGGAGCATTATACAGAGTCGGCTGAGGATGAGGAAGCAGATGGAAAATACTCTGCAGAGTTTGAACCATATGCAAATAGTGATGAAGCAGATACATTTATAGCTCCAAGGTGGGAAAATGACGAGGACAGCTATGATGAACCAATATGGAAGTCATTTGATGAATCCGAGTCTTACCAGACTATAGATGTTGAAAATGAATTAAAGACCGAGCCTGATGAAGAGTCAACAGATCAATTAGAAGAGGATGTTCAGGAGACTGAAATCCAGATAGAGGAAGAGGCAAGTGAAGAACCGATAATTCAAGCAGCAGCAGAAGAAGAGCTGAGCGAAGAGCCGATAATTCAGGTAGAAGGTTTGGATGAAGATCCATTATTTGATCATAGGCATGATCTAAGAGTAAGAATTATTTTAACAGACAAGATGATACAGGGATTGTTAGATTTAAAAGAAAGTAGATGATAGGGTATGGCTATTCAATTAAGAGGTGGGGGCGGTAACAAGAATTCACCTAGAGGTAATCAGGGGATGTCTATGAATGATATAGAGGAAACTCCCGAAATGAGAGAGAATCGTTTAAAGCGTGAGGCTCAGGCTGTTGCTGCAAAGGAAGCATTAGCCAAACAGCAGGAAGAAATGAGACAGCGCGCCTTAGCGTTTGAACAGCGAGATGCAGCGAGAAAGCAAAGAGAGCAGCAGAAAAGAGAGGAAGAGGAACTCAAGAATAATCCAGAGCTTGCTGCTGAGCATGCAAGAAAAATTGCTGAACAGAGGGCGGAGGAAGAAAGGCGAGAACGGTTCAGAGCAGAGGAAGAAGCAAAAATTGAAGCTGAAAGGCGGGTGCAGGAGAAGAGTATGGATCAAACAGAAGCGTTAATTGCGGCTATAAGAGCCCAAGTTGAGAAGGAAAAGGCTGCCAAGGCAGAATCGGCAGCTGCGAATACTGTTAACAGCAATACTAATAGTAACAGCAGCAGTCCTCAATCTAGTGGAGATAAACCAAAGCCTGCATTTAGAACTATTTCACCTGAAGAAATGGCGAGGATTGAAGAAAAGAAACGGTTAAAAAAGGCTGGTGTTATTCCGCCTAAAGAAGATTCAAATAAGGAAAGCCCTGTTAAAGAATCTCCAAAAGATACTTTGTCATCATCAGGGGTTTCTGGTGGACTAGGTGGTTTGAACAACGGACCAACATTATCTAATCCTTCAGGAAATGGACCAACTCTTTCAAATATTAATAAGGGTCAGAATACGTTATCAGGTGGAATTGGTGGTGGCGGATTAGGTATTGATATTACAGCTAATTCTAAAGCATCTACTGGTAGTGATGAAAGTACCATTGCACTTGATACAAAGGAAATAAATGCAGCGGTGGAGAAATCTCAAGCAGGCTCTTCTGCCGGAGCTGTTAAGGTATCACAAGATGTAACTCCACAGAATAAACCAACTCCACATAAGCCTGTTCCTGAGCCTGTACAAGTTGTAGGGGCAGGTAATACAATTATTGTTGATGATGGAAATGCAGGCTGGAGTTCAGGCGCTGATAGTTCCGCGGGCTCGGTTGAGGCAACATGGAGTGATGCCGGGACAACACCCCAAACTGTTAAATCTGAAACTGGAAGCAAAAGAGATTCTTTGGTGGATGAAAATGGTGATCTGATAAGTGTTGTACCAGTTAAGCAGAGACCTGGGGATTCTAATGATGTGCAAAGTGCTTATAATATTGACTTTGATGATGATGATGATGATGTAATGGGCTATACATCTGATTCAAAGGCTGCTGAAGAAGAGGCTGCAAGAAAAGCAGAGGAAGCACAAAGGCTTGCAGAGGAAAAGAGAAGAGAAGAACAGGAAAAGAAGAGAAAAGCTGCTGAAGAAGCCATGAGAAAGGCTGAGGAGGAGCAGCGAAGAATTAGAGAAGCAGAAGCAAAGGCTAAGGAATTAGAGGAAGCGAGACGTAAGGAAGAAGAGGCAGAGACAAGAAAGAAGGCCGAAGAGGAAGCGAGACGTAAGGCGGAGGAAGAGGCAAGAAAGAAAGCTGAAGAAGAAGCAAGAAAGAAAGCCGAAGAGGAAGCAAGGCGCAAGGCGGAGGAAGAGGCAAGAATAAAGGCCGAAGAGGAAGCAAGGCGCAAGGCGGAGGAAGAGGCAAGAATAAAGGCCGAAGAGGAAGCAAGGCGCAAGGCGGAGGAAGAGGCAAGAAAGAAAGCCGAAGAGGAAGCAAGGCGCAAGGCTGAAGAAGAAGCAAGAAAGAAAGCCGAAGAGGAAGCAAGACGCAAGGCTGAGGAAGAGGCAAGAAAGAAAGCTGAAGAGGAGGCAAGATGCAAGGCCGAGGAAGAGGCAAGAATAAAGGCCGAAGAGGAAGCAAGGCGTAAGGCCGAGGAAGAAGCAAGAATAAAGGCTGAAGAGGAAGCAAGGCGCAAGGCCGAGGAAGAGGCAAGAATAAAGGCTGAAGAGGAGGCAAGACGCAAGGCCGAGGAAGAGGCAAGAATAAAGGCTGAAGAGGAAGCAAGACGCAAGGCCGAGGAAGAGGCAAGAATAAAGGCTGAAGAGGAAGCAAGGCGCAAGGCTGAAGAAGAGGCAAGAAAGAAGGCTGAAGAGGAAGCAAGGCGCAAGGCTGAGGAAGAGGCAAGACGTAAGGCCGAAGAGGAAGCAAGACGTAAGGCTGAGGAAGAGGCAAGACGTAAGGCCGAAGAGGAAGCAAGACGTAAGGCTGAGGAAGAGGCAAGAAAGAAGGCCGAAGAGGAAGCAAAACGTAAAGCAGAGGAAGAAGCTCTTAAATATCAGAAGATGGCAGAAGAAGCTGCTAAGAAGGCCGAAGAGGCTAGAAGAGCACTTGAGGAGGTTTCAATGCATTCAGAGGAAGCTCCGCAGTCAGCTCCTCAAGCAGCGTCATCAGATGGAGATTATTCTTTACCTGTGGGGGCTGAACAGTATCTGGGCAAATATTTGTCTGTTGCTTCTATAAGTGAGCAGATTGTCAATGCTGTAAAATATATTAGTGAAAATCCAAGTGAGCCAAGAAATGTTGTTATTTTGGGACAGTATGGTTTTGGAACTACTACTATTGCAGAAGATTTTGCCAGAAGCTTCCATGCTATGGGAATATGTAAGACAAAAACTATTGCTAAGATCAAGGCCGGTGCGCTTAATAGAGCTAATATTTCAGATGCCATTAGCAAGCTGCAGGGCGGTTGTCTTGTAATAGAGAATGCAGGTGTTATATCAACAGAAAAGCTTGACGAGATATATCGTATTGTCAGCAATCCTGATAATGATGTTGTAGTAATAATGACAGGGCAGATTGAGACCTTGTCTAAAATATTTAAAGATAATGTTGTTATCTCAAGTCAGTTTAAGCATTTAATACAGGTTCATCGTATCACAGATATGGATGTTTTCGCAATAGCAAAGAATCATGCGTCGAAATCCGGATATCCATGTGAGCCTAGTGCAGAGAACAATTTAAGACGCCGTATGCAGGAGGTTGAAAGCGGTAATCTTGACCGGGTACTCAAATTTGTTGATAACGCTATCTCTAAAGCACATAATCGTGAGATGAGTACAGGCGAACAGGATCACAGGCTTGTCTCAGCAGATTTTGAATAATTGCTAATATATAACAAAAATGCAGAAAAAACAATTTAACAGTTGTTTTTTCTGTATTTTTTGTTATTATTGATAGGTGGGAGAGATGAATCAGTTACAATTTGCTAAAGTTAGCTGTAACTATTACGGAGGAATAATACGATGTTTGATATGGACATAGGAATAGATTTGGGTACCGCTAATGTGCTGGTATACGTTAAGGGGAAAGGGATTGTTATCAATCAGCCTTCTGTTGTCGCATTTGAAAAGAAGACCAAAAGATTGATTGCTATAGGTAACAAGGCTAAGCAGATGATGGGAAAGACGCCCGATAATATTGAGGTTATTAGACCACTTAAACAGGGGGTTATTTCAGATTTCACAGTTACTGAGAGAATGCTGAAGGCATTTATTGAAACTGCTATGCAGAAAAAGAAGATGTTCTCACGACCACGCATATGTGTTTGTGTACCGAGTGGTGTAACAGAGGTTGAGAGAAGAGCTGTTGAGGATGCGGTATATAATACCGGTGCAAAGCATGTTGATATAATGGAAGAGCCAATTGCAGCTGCAATTGGAGCTGATATTGATATCGCAATGCCAAGAGGAACAATGATTGTTGATATTGGCGGTGGAACAAGTGATGTTGCAGTTATATCACTTGGCGGAATTGTGGAAAGTAATTCACTTAAGCTTGCCGGTGATGACTATAATGATGCGATTATAAAATATGTTCGTAGAACATATAATCTTCTTATTGGAGAGCCTACAGCAGAGCGGATTAAAATGACAA
Organism: Lachnospiraceae bacterium; assembly: GCA_017470935.1. Taxonomy (GTDB): domain Bacteria; phylum Bacillota; class Clostridia; order Lachnospirales; family Lachnospiraceae; genus CAG-590. The sequence goes on along the minus strand of JAFUXG010000057.1, from coordinate 20,385 downwards.
TTGGTTCTGTTTTTCCACGTGAAGAGCCTGTTACAATGGAGGTTAAGGGAAGGGATCTTGTTACTGGTTTTCCTGCAAGAATTCTTGTATCATCAGAAGAGACGATTGAAGCCTTTGCAGAGGTTACAGCACAGATTCTTGATACGATACATAATGTTTTAGAGATATCGCCGCCAGAGCTTGTTGCTGATATTGCAGAACACGGGATTGTTCTTACCGGCGGTGGCAGTTTGATATATGGAATGGATAAGCTTGTGGAGGAAAGTACCGGTATCAAAGCCTTGGTTGCGCCAACTGCACTTGAAGCAGTGGTTATGGGTGCAGGAAAGTCAGTTAATTATATTAATAAATAATGCTTGCATTTTTTGTTAAATAGTGGTATTGTTTTTAATGTAGCATATTGATTTTGAAGAGAGTGGGCAGTTTGTCCACTCTCTTTCCATGATGGCAACGAGCCAAGGTGCAGCTTGCCATGATTGCATGGGCAAAGTGCCAATATATTAAAGGGTGGTTTAATGACAAAAAAAGAAATTGAAGAAACCTGTGAACAGCTAGTTCTCCCAATTATTGAACAATTTGGATATGAATTAGTTGACGTAGAGTATGTTAAGGAAGGACCGACCTACTATTTGCGTGTATATGCGGATAAGCAGGGAGGAATCACAATCGATGATTGTGTAGAGATAAGTCAACTGTTGAGTCCAAAGCTTGACAAGTATGATAAGGAATTTAAAGATGCTTATATATTAGAGGTAAGCTCACCGGGACTTTTGAGGCCATTAAAAAAGGATAAGGATTTTGAAAGAAATATTGGGAAAGTAATTGAAATCAAATTGTTCAAAGCCGTAGAGGGTGCCAAGAACAAAGAGTTTACTGGTAAGCTTGCCAGTTATGATGCAGATAGTATAACAATAATAACTGATGATAATGAAGAGCTTGTTATTATGAGAAGTAATATTTCACTTGCAAGGTTATATATTGAGTTTTAATTATCAGTGTTATATATAATAAAAATGATAGGAGGAATAAGAAAAATGAGTGAATTAATGCTTTCATTAGAGCAGATCGAAAAGGAGAAGGGAATATCAAAGGAGGTAATAATTACTTCCATTGAAAAGGGAATCAGCGATGCCTACAACAAATACTATGGCAAGAATGAAAATGCCACAGTGGAAATGAACCGTGAGACAGGAGAAATGGAGGTTTTTGCAGCCAAAACTGTTGTGGAAAATGTTGAGGATGATGCAATTGAGATTTCTCTTGAAAAGGCACGTATGATCAGCAAAAAATATGATATTGGAGATACGGTTTCTGTTCCGGTTACTCCTAAGGATTTTGGAAGAATAGCAGCACAGCATGCAAGAAGCATTATTATCCAGAAAATAAAGGAAGAGGAAAAAAGATTATTATATGAATACTTCCTTGAAAAAGAAAAGGATATAGTTACCGGTGTTGTGCAGAGATATGTTGGCAATAACATTTCTATTAATCTGGATGATAAGATGGATGTTTTATTGATGGAAAATGAACAGGTTAAAACAGAGCATTATCGTCCAAAGGACCGCATAAAGTTATATGTAGTCGGAGTTAAGCAGGCTACCAATGATAATCAGGAGGCTGTTGATAAGGATGGCAAGCATAAGAAGAATAAAGGTTCAAAAGGACCTAAGGTTATTGTCTCAAGAACCCATAAGGATCTTGTTAAGCGTCTTTTGGAAAAGGAGGTTACTGAGATTTCTGACGGCATTGTAGAAATTAAATCTATTTCAAGAGAGCCTGGATCAAGATCGAAGATAGCTGTATGGTCAAATGATCCCAACGTTGATGCCTTAGGAGCTTGCGTTGGTAAGAATGGTAATCGTGTTAATAATATTGTAGATGACCTTTTTGGTGAAAAGATAGATATTATCACATGGGATGAAAATCCTGCAGTATATATTGAAAATGCGCTTAGTCCATCTGAGGTGATTTCTGTTCGTGTGAATGAGGAAGAAAAGAGTGCAAGGGTTGTGGTACCTGATGATAAGCTTTCTCTTGCAATTGGTAAGGAGGGACAAAATGCTCGTCTTGCTGCCAGACTTACAGGCTATAAGATTGATATAAAGAGTGAGTCCCAGGCACGTGATGCGTATGATGATGATTACGAATATGACTATGCTGTTGGAGTGGGCTTTGACAGCTATGATGATGGATATTCTGACGAATACGAATATGATGATGAATATCGCGACGAGGAATATGATGATGACTATGAAGATGACTATGAAGATGATGAATATCGCGATAATTATGATGATGAAGAGTATTCAGATGATTATGAAGGCGAAGAATATCAGGATGACTATGATGAAGAATATCAGGATGATTATGATGAGGATGGCGAATACGATGATTATGACGACGCCGATTCTAACGAAGATGATGACAACTCTGATAAGTAATGAATAGGATGTGATTTAATGGCAAAGAAAACTCCACTTAGAAAATGTATAGGGTGCGGAGAAATGATTCCAAAAAAGCAGCTGCTGAGAATTGTTAAAAATAAAGATGGTGAGATCAAAATTGATATGACGGGCAAGGAAAATGGCAGAGGTGCATACCTGCATTTAAGTGAAGAGTGTTTTGAGAAGGCTGTTAAATCAAAGGGATTGGAACGATCTTTTAAAATGTCCATAGAAGCGGATGTTTATGATCAATTAAAGAAGGAGCTGATGGACATTGAAGCAGAATAAAGCCCTGTCAATGCTTGGAATTGCAACAAAGGCAGGCAAGGTTGTAACAGGTGAATTTTCCACGGAAAAGGCTGTAAAGGAAGGAAGAGCCTTTTTAGTAGTAGTAGCGGAGAATGCATCTGATAATACAAAAAAGAAGTTTCAGAACATGTGCAATTACTATCAGACTTCAATTTGTTTCTTTTCGGATAAAGTAAGTCTTGGAAACGCATGTGGAAAGGAATTCAGAGCAAGTCTTGCATTAGTAGATGAGGGGCTTGCAAAGGCTGTTAAGAAACAGATTGATATATTGGATAATTTGGAGGTGTAATAATTGGCGAAGATCAGAGTATATGAATTAGCAAAAAGCTTGAATAAGGACAGTAAAGAGGTAATTGAACTCTTAAAGAAAAATGGAATTGAAGTAAAAAATCATATGAGTTCTGTATCGGATGAAGATGCAGATAAAATTAGAAAAAATGCATCCGGTAATGCGCAAAAGGAAGAGACTAAGGTTGATAAGCCGGCTGCAAAGGAGCAGGGAAAAAATACAGATGCAAAGAAGGATGCACCAAAGAGCAGCAAGGATAATACAGAAAGCAGAATCATAGACCGTCCAATACAGGTGGAGCCTGTTAAGAGAGTGGAGCGTCCGGTAAGAAGAGATGGGGAAAATCCAGTAAGACGAGAAGGCGACCATCCAGTAAGACGTGATGGGGATCGTCCAGTGAGACGTGATGGAGATCGTCCAGCTAGACGTGATGGAGATCGTCCGGCAAGACGAGAAGGCGACCGCCCGGTAAGACGGGAAGGCGACCGTCCGGTAAGACGAGAAGGCGACCGTCCGGTAAGACGAGAAGGCGACCGTCCGGTAAGACGAGAAGGCGAGCGTCCGGTAAGACGAGAAGGCGACCGCCCGGTAAGGCGAGACGGAGATCGTCCGGTAAGACGTGATGGCGACCGTCCGGTAAGGAGAGATGGCGATCGTCCAATGAGACGTGATGACCGCGGTGGAAGACCTAATGGTGATAGACGTGATTTTGGTAACAGACCATCTGGTGATAGAAGAGATGGAGATCGTAACGGAAGACGTGATGGCGACCGCAGAGATTTTAGCGGAGGACGCAGGGATGGGGGCAGACGTGAAGAGAGAATTTCTATGCCTGCACCCATGGATCGTGCCTCTATGGATAGAGACCGTATGGATCGTCATAAGGATAAGAAGGAAAGAGAAAGAACCTCACAGTTTGAGGACGGCGATAGCAGAAAGAGGAATCGCAAGAAGGGTAATGATGAGCATTTCACTGTCAAGGGTACAAAGCCTGTTAATAAGCCGGCTCCAAAGCCTAAAAAGGAAGAGCCATCTGAGCCGGTTATACGTACAATAGAGCTTCCAGAGGTTTTGTCAGTCCGTGATCTTGCTGAGAAATTAAAGATTCCGGCATCACAGCTTATAAAGAAAATGTTCATGTCCGGAGAGATTGTAACAGTTAATACAGACCTTGATTTTGAAAAGGCAGCAGAGATAGCTTTAGAGTATAATTGTATAGCTGAGGAAGAGGTTAAGGTTGATGTTATAGAGGAAATGCTCCGTGAAGAGGAAGAGGATGAAGCATTACTTAAGGAGCGCCCGCCTGTTGTCTGCGTAATGGGACACGTTGATCACGGTAAAACATCTCTTCTTGATGCAATCAGAGAGACATCGGTAACCTCCGGCGAGGCTGGTGGTATTACACAGCATATCGGAGCTTATACGGTTGATGTTAATGGTCAGCAGATAACATTTCTTGATACACCTGGACATGAAGCATTTACTGCTATGCGTATGCGTGGTGCCCAGTCAACAGATATAGCAATTCTTGTTGTTGCTGCTGATGACGGTGTTATGCCTCAGACTATAGAGGCTATCAATCATGCAAAGGCTGCCGGAATTGAAATTATTGTTGCCGTTAATAAGATTGATAAGGAAAGTGCCAATGTTGACAGAGTTAAGCAGGAGCTCATGGAGTACGAGCTTGTTGCAGAGGATTGGGGAGGATCTACTGTATTCTGTCCTGTATCTGCACATACTAAGGAGGGTATTGATAATCTACTTGAAATGATACTGCTTACTGCTGAGGTGCTTGAGCTTAAGGCTAATCCTAACAGAAAGGCAAGAGGAATTGTTATTGAGGCTGAGATTGATAAGGGAAGAGGCTCGGTTGCCACTATTCTTGTTCAGAAGGGTACCCTTAGAAAGGGTGAGACGATATCTGTAGGAAAGGCTTATGGGCATATCCGTGCCATGATCAATGATAAGGGACAGGAGGTAAATGAAGCAGGACCTTCAACTCCTGTTGAGATTCTTGGTCTTCATGATGTGCCTGCAGCAGGTGATATATTTGTTGCTACGAAGAATGAGAAGGAAGCAAGAACAATGGCAGAAACCTTTATAGCTGTTGACAAGGAGAAGCTTCTTGCAGAGACAAAGGTCAAGATGTCCCTTGACGATCTGTTCACGCAGATTCAGGCTGGTAATGTTAAGGAGCTTAATCTGGTCGTAAAGGCTGATGTACAGGGCTCTGTTGAGGCAGTTAAGCAAAGTCTTCTGAAGCTTTCAAATGAAGAGGTTGTCATTAAGGTTATCCATGCCGGTGTTGGTGCAATTAACGAATCAGACGTTACACTTGCATCTGCTTCTAATGCCATTATTATCGGATTTAATGTAAGACCTGATGCACAGGCTAAGGATCTTGCAGATCGTGAGAAGGTTGACCTTAGACTTTACAAGGTTATCTATGATGCAATAGCTGATGTTGAGGCTGCCATGAAGGGGATTCTTGATCCTATATTTGAGGAGCAGGTAACAGGCCATCTTATTGTACGCCAGACATTTAAGGCATCAGGTGTTGGTACAATTGCGGGCTGCTTCGTGCTTGATGGTTTGATCAGACGAGGCTCATCTGTCCGTGTCACAAGAGACGAGGAGCTTATATATGAAGGACCGATAGCATCTCTTAAGCGTTTCAAGGATGACGCTAAGGAGGTTAAGAATGGCTTTGAGTGTGGTGTTGTTCTTGAGGACTTTAATGATCTTAAGGAGGATGACAACATTGAGGCCTATGAGATGGTTGAGGTGCCAAGATAAAAGAATATAATTTGTTTGCGAAACTCAGATGTACACTGTGCAAGCTGTTAATGAGTTTCGCAAATACTTAAAAGAATAATTGCAAGAGGAGAGTTATGAGACATAATAGTATTAAAAATACACGTATTAATGGGGAGGTACAAAAGGAGTTATCTAAGATAATCACCTATGAGATCAAGGATCCAAGGATTGCTCCTATGACCTCTGTGACCTCTGTTGATGTTACTCCGGATCTTAAGGAGTGTAAGGTGTATATTTCAGTTTTGGGAGATGACAAGGCGAAGCAGGATACCATTGCCGGACTTAAAAGTGCCACTGGGTATATAAGAAGACAGCTTGCGTCAGGAATCAATCTTAGAAATACACCGGAGCTTACATTTTATCTTGATGAATCAATAGAATATGCCATTAATATGTCTAAGAAAATTGATGATGTGATCAATAATGATACAGCAGGAAATGCTGAGGACAGCGTTGATGCTGATGATGCAAAAACTGATAATAATGAAACAATATGACAGCAATGCAGACAAGGAGAGCTATGAACGATTTTTTAAGGGAAATTGAAAATGCGGATACAATTGTTTTGTTAGGACATATGAGACCGGACGGGGATTGTGTAGGCTCCTGTCTCGGTGTCTATAATTATGTGCTGGATAATTATCCTGATAAGGAGCTTGATATTTATCTGGATGATTTCAAGCCTGAGTTTATGTTTCTTAGAGGTGCCGATAAGATAATGCATGAGAAGAAGGATAAGTCTTATGATCTGTGCATATCCTTAGATAGCGGAGACCTTGACAGACATGGTGATTTTGTCACATATTTCCATAGCGCAAAAAGGACAATGTGTGTTGACCATCATATAAGTAATGAGGGCTTTGGAGATGTGTGCTTTTTGAAAACGGAATGCAGCGCAACGGCAGAGGCATTATACACATTGTTTGAAAGTGACAAGATAGGACAGGAATGCGCTGAAAGCCTGTATCTTGGTCTTGTACACGACACTGGAGTGTTCAAGTTTTCCAATACTACGAGACAGACCATGGAGGTTGCGGGCGTTCTGATCGAGAAGGGTGCCAGAAGCCAGCTGGTGATCGACGGAACCTTCTACAAGAAGACCTTTAAGCAGAACAAAATGCTGGCAAAGGCTCTTGAAGCAGCATTTCTTATGTTTGACGGCAGGGTTATCGTATCATGCCTTACAAAGGATGTGTTTGATGAAAATGATGCGACCAATATCGATACGGATGGAGTGGTTGACGCTCTTAGGATAACAGACGGTGTTGAGGTTGCACTTTGGATGTACGAATATCCAAAGGCGGGAACATTTAAATGCTCATTAAGGGCATCTGAGAATGTTAATGTAAGTCTTATTGCCTGTGCGTTTGGAGGCGGCGGCCATATTAGGGCTGCAGGCTGTGAGATAGAAGGGGATAAGGATACGATCATTCTTAAGGTCACAGAGCTCATTAAGGAGCAGTTAGATGCTTTGGATAGGAAATAAAAGGTAATAATTGTAGATTGGTCATTTTAATATTAGATGGTGGCGGATGAATGTATGACGGAATAATCAATGTATATAAGGAAAAGGGATATACGTCCTTTGATGTGGTTGCAAGACTTAGAGGAATATTAAAGCAGAAAAAGATTGGCCATACCGGAACCTTAGACCCTGATGCCGAGGGCGTGCTTGTTGTTTGTCTTGGTAAGGCCACAAGGCTTTGCGAGATGCTGACAAGCAAGGATAAGAGCTATGATGCTGTACTGCTTCTGGGTAAGACCACAGATACGGAGGACAGTTCAGGTAAGCTTCTTTCGGAAAAAGAGGTTAATTTAACTGAGGATGAGGTTAGGGAAGCGGTAATGTCCTTTGTCGGGGAATATGATCAGATACCGCCTATGTATTCTGCAATCAAGGTGGGTGGCAAGAAGCTATATGAGCTTGCAAGGCAGGGAATAGAGATTGACAGAGCTCCAAGAAAGGTAATAATTCACCACATTGATATTCAGGAAATCAATATTCCCTATGTAAGATTTTCAGTTTCCTGCGGAAAGGGAACCTACATAAGAAGTCTATGCAGGGATATAGGTGAGAAGCTTTCCTGTGGTGGTATTATGGATGGTCTTGTCAGAAGCAGTGTAAATGCTGCAGATACAGGAATGAGGTTTGAGCTATCAGATGCCTTGAAGCTTGATGAGATAGAGGCACTTGTCAGCACTGGGGATTTCGAAGAGCACATTTTAACTATAGACAAAATGTTTCCTAAGCTTGTTAAGGTCAAGGTGACAGCGGAGGGAGATAAGAAGCTTAGGAATGGCAATGTGTTATTTTTGCGTGATTTTGAATGTGCCGATGATATCAATACGGATAATGATGAGGCTTTTCAAAATAAAGACATTGCTCATAATGTCATTAATGATCGTACAATATATACTTTACCTCAAAAGGCAGATGGAGCAGACTGCCTTGTATATGATCATCTAGGCACATTTACAGCCATATACAGATATCATGAGAATATTCATGGCTGGAAGGCATACAAAATGTTCGTATAACGGCGAGCCATAGCCGTTAACATAGAATACACGGATGATTGCAGACGATGTATTCTATGTTAATGTCTATGTGTGAGTGTAACGACACTGAGCGTTCTTTGAACGCGAGGTGCTTGCTGCTATGGTTTATAATAATATATAATATAAAGATATTAATGCAAAAAATACATAGGAGAAAAGTATGATATTTTTACAGGATGAAGAGGCTAGACAATTTCATACAAGCAACACGGCCATTGCACTTGGGAAGTTTGACGGGATACATCTGGGACATCAGATGCTGTTGTCTTCCATGCTTAATGAAAAAAGAAAGGGAAGGACAACAGTGGTATTCACCTTTGGAAACAGCCCGTCTAAAGTTTTATCAGGGGCAAACCAGAAGGTCATATATACATCTGAGGAGAAGGCCTATTACTTTGAAAAGCTGGGTGTGGATGTTCTGTTAGAGTACCCGTTTACAAAGGAATTTGCTTCTATATCTCCGGAGGAGTTCGCAAGAGACTGCCTGCGTGATCAGCTTGGAGTTCGTTCTATATATGTGGGTGAGGATTTCCGCTTTGGAAAGGGAAGAAGCGGCAATGTTGGTGTGTTAAAGGAACTGGGACAGCAGTATCTTTTTGAGGTGCATGAGCTAGCAAAAAAGACTCTGCACGGAAAGGTTATCAGTTCTACCGCCATCAGGGACATGCTGGAAAGCAAATTCCATGTGGCAAATGAAATGCTGGGTAATCCCTATTTTGTATATAGTCCGGTGGTACATGGAATGCACATGGGACATACCATCGGTTATCCAACAATCAATCAGGAGCTTTCTTCTAATAAGCTTACACCAAGTCCGGGTGTATATGCCAGCCGTGTGACCATTGGAGATACGGTATACCAGGCAATAAGCAATCTTGGAGTAAAGCCTACTGTTGTGGATTCTCATCATGTGGGACTTGAGACATATATTCTTGATTTTACAGGAGACTTATATGGACAGTATTTAAAGACGGAGTTATTGTTCTATATTCGTCCTGAGGAGAAGTTCAAGAATACAGAAGAGCTGAAACGTCAAATTGCTGATGATATACAGATGATGTTAGAGAATTCTTAGTGTGGTATATGTTTTACAGTATGTAAGGTGGTGTATAATGCACCGCCTTTTTTCAATTAATAGTTATATTATAAATGATTTGTATATGGAATTTTGTATATAAACTATGGACAAAAGCGGTGAAATAAATTATATTTATAAGTAACTATATTGTAATGTGGATGGTGGAGACGATGATGAATAGCAGATACAGCTTTAGAAGGATGACAGCATGGTTTATGCTTTTGATAATAGGGATCAATGAATTCAGTGGCTCAATATCGGTGGTAAGGGCATTGGAATATGATGCCAAGGCGTATGAACAGGCAAGCGAAGAAGCTGAAGAACAGATACGTGCAGCGGAGGAAGCAGCAGGAATAGCAAGTGAAGATACAGAGGAGATAATTGACGCTGATGAAATTGATAACGAGGTATATGAGGACAGGGTTATATCGACAAGTGTAACACTTGATGAAGATATAGAGGTGGGCAATCTTACTATTAATTATAGCTTAAATCTGAACGGACATAAGATTATTGTGCATGGTGATGTTATACTTAATGGTTCTTTATATATGAATGATGGATTTCTGTATGTACTTGGATCAGTGCGTGAACAGTATAATGCTTTGATTAGCATGAATTCAACTAATGACCTCATACGTATAAAGGGTGATTATATATTCAATTCTTCTTACAATACATCAAGAAGAGTTGATTATGGAACGATTGAAATAGAAGGAAACATTATAGGTAATGATAGCGGTATATGCAAATCATCCATTGTATATAATGCTGGCTGCAGTATTATATTAACAGGGAGTGAAAAACAGCTGATAGATATACAATCCAATTCCAAACTAGTCATTAAGCATCTTATAATTAAGAATTCAAGTGACGAAGGTGTGTTTTCCAAGCATATACTTAATATTGATGAGATTGAGGATAATGGGGGGAAGCTTTATTATGCCGTGGAGAGCGACAAAGGAGGAACGTTGACGGAGGATACAGTTATCTATGGGGATTATTACCTGATTGATGGAAGTCTTGACCTTGCAGGACATAATATGACGGTCGAGGGAGATCTTATACAGGCAGGAGGAGTCATAACTGTTAACGGTGGAAGACTTACGGTAAAGGGGGACTACAGAAGGCAGTACATATATTCCCTGAATGGAAAGGAATATGCAGATTACAGTGTTGGGGTACTGCAGATGACTTCAGAGAGTGACTATGTTCTCATAGAAGGTGACTATGTAGACTCAGGACTTGTAGATACATATTATTATATGAAGGCAGGCGTCATGGAACTTAAGGGCAGTATTAAGGCGGATGATACATTGACGCATCAGCTGCTTAATACAGGTGGCAGCCATAGCTTGAAGCTTACTGGTGAAGGGAAGCAGACTATAGAGACAGGAAAGCTTTACACGGGTTTTTTTAAGTATGCCAATCTTATAATTGACCAGCCGGAAAGTGGCAGTGTGGAGTGGGGAGGTTCGATAACAGTATTCGGTTCAGTCGAGCATGTATCAGGAAATGTCAAAGGCAAGACTGTGATCAGCAATGCTAAGATCAATGGAGATGATCTGTATGGCGATATATATGTGTCGAGAACTTATCTATTTGCAAAGGATATGACAATACATGGTAATCTGTATGTGTCAGGAAGTTCGAATTATATATATGTATTATATGACATTAAGGTTACCGGTAATTTGTCAGCAACAGGAATCCATTTGAACATTGACAGACCTGATAAGACGATAACGGTACTTGGCAATATGGACGTGTCTGATATTGAACTGAGTATGAGTGGGGAGAATGGAAAGATTAATGTGTATGGGGATTTTGTAGTAGATGCTAAAGGCTGCGATTTTAGAAAGGGTATATTAGAAATTGGAGGAGATATTAAAGGCAAAGAAGGTACATATATGTCATGTGGAGAAAATGCAGAGGTTATATTCTCAGGTGAAAGAGAGCAGAGAATATCAATAACACATAATGACAGTGTATTTGCCAATATTACGGTCGATAATCCTTACGGTGTTGTTGCTGATGATGGGATTAAGATTGTGAATGTATCAATGCTGCAGGGGACTCTGTCATATGCATCGGGTGGGGTGAGGGGATTCAGTATAGGTGAAGATGGCGAATATGAAGGGAATCTGGTAATTGTTGATGGGATATTAGATCCCAATGGGCATACCTACCATATTAAGGGCAGTCTGACAATTGCAGGTGGAACTTTGTCAATGATTCATGCCGATGATCATATAATCGTGGATGGTGATTTCAGAATGGAATCATCAATAAGCCATCGGAATAAACTTATTAAGGGCATTTTAGAGGTCAAAGGAGATTTTTACCAGTCGGGTGCAGTGGATTCTTATGTGGCAGGAAAGCAGCATACAACAGTGTTTTCAGGAAATGATGAACAGACAATTGCTTTTTCTGATTCAAACAGTTCTTATTTTGGCAGAGTGTGCTTTAAGAATAACAGAGGTGTTGTTCTTAATAATAAACCGATGGCATGCGGGGAAGTAGAACAGACATGTAGTGTCTCAGGCATATTAGGACTTGGAACCGGGGCCTCATTTGTAGAAGGAAAATATGCAGGGGATATCATTATCAAGAAAAGTGTAAGCATGAATCAGGACTGGAATATTGATGGAAGTATTGAAACATCAAGTTCTTTATATGTAAATGGGCATAATCTTATTGTGTCAGACAGAATATATATGAACAATAATAATTCATATATTGTAGTACAACATGGAAAGGTTTACTGCGGTGATTTTGCCATTGAGGGGAAAGCGGGCTATGGGCTAGTAATGTCTTATGAGGACGATCTTATAGTTGTCTACGGTAGTCTTATCATGAATACGAACCTTCAGAGATTTATCAACGGAAGAATATGCGCAGGAGGTGATGTGACAGTAAATACAGCAGGCGGATGCGCAGGTAAGAATGCCATTCTTGAACTTAATGGAACAGTGAAACAGACCATTACAATGGATGTAAATTCGGAGAAGCTTGGTCATCTGGTAATTAATAATACAAGCGGTGATGGAATATATGTTTCCAATGAATTAAAATATTCCAGTATTGATAATGTGTCAGGTTGTACAATCGCTTTTGCCAATGGCGGAATATTTGGATATACCCTTCAACATGATGAGGTGATCAATGGTGATCTGGTCGTGGCGGCGGGTGATATGAATTTGAATGGGCATAAACTTACGGTCAACGGATACTTCTGGTTCAACGGTGATTCATTTACGTTAAGCGGAAGCACACTTAATGTAAAAGATTATTTTAGATATAGTGGAAATCTTATGACGATGAGTGACTGTTCGGTCACGGTAGGAGGGGATTTTGATAGTGGTATGCTGATGTCAATCGATAACAGCATTATTCATATAAGCGGTAATTGGGATACATATTATGACTATGGAATGCTGCGTGTCAATAACAGCATTATAGATATAGATGGCGGCTGGAATATTGTAAGGGAAATAAGTGTGGATAACTCGGATATATATATTGCAGGTAATATATATGTGCAATACGGGCAGATTGATTTACGTAATGGCACTAAGTTGATAGTGGATGGAACGAAGAGTCAGGAATTCACAAGCAACACCGGAAAGATGTACATAGGTGATATTGAACTTAGAAATAGAGCCGGCATATATATCAGATGGTGGAAAAATATAGGCTTTTATGGAGATATACAGACCAACGGCAATCCAGTCGGTGGTGTTATGATGTTGTATGGCAGTATTACAGAGGAATATATTAAGGCAGAAATATTATATTTCGCAGAACCGCAGAAGCTAACTCATGATCTGTATGTTGAGGGAAATGTGGATACCGGATATTTAAAGCTGAACGGAAAGCATCTGGTAGTAGATGGGCTTTTTTGCCCCGGATCATATGGCAAAGGATATAGCATTCAGTCAGATGGAATTATTGAAATAAAGGGTGATATGAAAATAGGTTCCAACATGTCTGCCTATTCATTTAATGAAGGAGCGCGAGTAATATTAAGCGGTACAAAGAAACAGAATATCGAATCAGGAAACCTATGGTATTTCTATGAGCTTGAAGTAAGCAATACAGCAGATGAAGGTGTGTATTCATCACAGCTTTTTAGGGCAGATAACATATATGACGCTGAGCATAAGTTGTCTTTTCCAATAGATGGCGAGATGGGATATACGCTTACCAAAGATACTGTGGTACAGGGTGATTATACGCTGATTATTGGAAACCTGAATCTTAATGGGCATAAACTGACAGTGTTAGGTGATTTTAACCAGCCCGGCGGCAATGTTACTATGAACGGCGGGGAACTATATGTTACAGGCGATTATATCATGGCGGATAAGAACCAGTATGGTCAATATATATCTTCAAAGGGATTATGTTACATGAATGATCCCTCAGATTATATCTGTGTAGAAGGGACGTCAGTACTGTATCCAAGATATGGATATTCAGATTCAATGAAGTGCGGAATATTTGAACTAAAAAGTAATATTTCCTTATATATCAGTAATGATTTTTCGGATAATATAAGCTTTGTATTTTCCGGTGAAGATGTACAGAAAGTAAACGGTTATAATTATTGTTCGCTAGGAACAATAGTTGTCAACAATACTTCCTATGGTGGTGTTGTGGTGATGACAGACATGTATGTAAACAATCATGTAACTAACAGCAGCAGACTGCATGGAACAGTGGGAAAGTCAATTTACTGGAATAATGGGGAGTCCCCAGAATTTGATAAATTTGAGGGAAATCTTGTTGTGAAGTCAGAACTTGTACTGGAGAATGATCTGTGCATCGGAGGAACGCTTACCGTCAATGGCCCTCTTGATATCAATGGACATCATCTTACAGCGGAAACAGCCACTTTCAACAATTCCTGTGTTGTTAATGGTGGAATCTTGCAGATAAAACAGAATGTGTATTTTAACAGTGCAGGAATTCTCTGTATGGAACAGGACGAAGATGTGGTTCAAATAACAGGGAATCTAGGGGGGACGGGCAGATTCAATCTTTTAGCTGGCAATCTGGATATTAAGGGCAATGTGAACTTTCTGTATAGTACCGTAACGGTAAAGGAACATCATACTACAACGTTAAGCAGCAAGATGACAAGCAATGGAAGGGCTCATATACAGACAGTTACAATGCCGCAGACAGCAAAGTTTAACAAGCTTGTTCTTACAAAGCCAAGGGATTACTATGTATTCAGCCGTAATGTTGAAGATATGTGCAATGAGCTTGTTGATGACGTGAAGGATATCACTCCACCATCTGCTCCGGCAGGACTTTCTGCTTCAGATATAGGATATACATCCCTTAAGCTTTCGTGGGAACCATCAGAGGATGATACAGATGTTAGCGGATATGATATATACAGAAATGATAAAAAGCTGATGTCTGTGTCAGGAACATCATACACAGATAAAAGGCTTACTCCTGATACCGAATACAGCTATTATGTTATAGCAAAGGATGAAGTGCTTAATACGTCAGCTTTATCAAAGGTGCTGACGGTGAAGACGCTTGCAGATGATGTGGCACCTTCTGTTCCTGAGGAATTATCCTTGTCTGACAGGTGCGGACAGACTCTTACTATGTCGTGGACGCAATCATCAGACAATGTTGCTGTGGCAGGCTACAGGATATATCGTGACAGTGAGCAGGTTGGTGATGTAAAAACCACATCCTATACTGATTGCGGACTGGAGCCTAATCGCGAATACAGCTATCAAATACTTGCCTATGACACAACCGGTAATGAATCAGAAAAGACTGAAGAAATAATAATGTTCACTCAGGCAGTTGAAGTCAGTGAGGTACAGCCGAAGGCTTATTCTGTTCTTTCGGGTAATAAAGCTGAGATATCAGCAGCCTTTGTCAATACAGGAAGTGCAAAGGGCTATAATGTATATATGGCGTATAAGGAGAAGGGAGAAGAAGCTACTGTCACTCTGCTTGACAGGAAGGTTGGAAAAAATACATCATACAGAAGTACTATTACTGCTAAGGCGGATGTTGATACAACACAAATAGTAGGAGAAGAAATCAATGTCATAATAAGAATAACGGATGCAGGCGGATATGAATATGAACAGGAATATACATATTATCTTGATAAAACCGCACCGTCTAAGCTTAAAGAGGTAGCTGCCGAAGCGCGGAACGGTATCGCTGTCATTAGCTACGAAAAGGGCAGGGAAGCAGATATTGCAGGATATCATATATACCGCAAAGAAGCGGGAGGAGAGGCGACGCTCATTATAGACAGTGATAATCCTGATAAGACATATCATTATGATAAGACAATAGAGCCCAGCAAGGAATATACATATTATGTTGCTGCATATGACGCAGGTGGATTAGAAGGAGAATGGTCAGAGGGGGCGGTGATTGTGTCAGATGAAGACACAGAGGCACCGAGAATTGAGGAGGTATCACCTCTTGACGGAGTACTTACAGGTAAGGTAAAGATCAGTGTAAAGGCATCCGACAATAAGGCGCTTCACCGCCTTGTTATTGAAAAATACCATGAGGAGGCTGATGCAAATGAGCTCATAACAGAATGCAGTATAGAGAGTGGAACGGCTGTCTATGAGCTTGACACAACAGCAATGGGTAAAGAGGTTACTCTGTGCTATACAGTATATGACAAAGAGGGTAACTGTAATGATGAATTCCTATGTACATATAAGATTGATAATGAAGGTCCTTCAGCACCTACAGGACTGTCGGCGGAGATATATTCAACTACGGCGGTGCTGTCATGGGATGCGCCTAAGGATGAGGATTATTCCTATGCATTGGTGGAACAGATACTTGGAAATGGAACAATTCAGGTAATTACCAGAGCAACCACCACAACAGGATGTGTTATAGAGGGACTTACGCCAGGTGAGACAACCACATATCAGGTCACCTTCTATGACATACAGGGTAATAAAGGCTTGACCTCTGACAGACTTGATGTTACAGCAGGTGCAGACACCATTGTGCCCCGGATCACTAATGTTACACCTGGAGGAGGATATTATAATGGCAGCATACCGTTAAGGGTTAGCGCTTATGACAACTGTGCCGTTGACAGTATCACTATAGAATACTCAACAGATGAAAATATGTGGGAGCCATTATACATACAGAAATATGAGATGCCTGAAAAGCAGCCTGTGCTAAGCTATGATTTTGATACTACGGGACTGCATGAGGGAAATCTGTATGTACGTGTATATGCTTCAGATACTGCAGGTAATGAAGGGGATAAGGAGCAGATACTTATTCAGTATATTATAGATCATACGGCTCCATCTGCTGTGGATAATCTGATGGCAGAGGTGGATACTGGAAGCATACATCTTAAATGGAACGAGCCACTTGATAATGATGTTGCCGGATACAGGCTGTACAGAAGCGTGGAAGGCCTTAATTCCTATACCTGCATTAATGCTTCAATAGGAGCAATAGGGTATTATGACAGAAGTGCTGCATATGATACGAGCTATTGCTACCAGCTTACAGCATATGATAATGCAGGTAATGAGAGTGCGCGTTCTAACGTGGTCACTGCACAGAAGCTTCCGGATGAGAAGAAGCCTGTAGTTCACAGTATAACACCGATACAGGGTAGCCTTCTGGCAAAGAAGGTTGAGGTCTCTACCTATGTGACAGATAATGACAGGGTGGCTAATGTGGAATTTGCCATAAAGAGCAAAGAAGATGGAAGTACAAAGCTTGTTATTGATAATATATCCACGAATATATATGCAGGAGCTGTTAAATGTTCTTTTGACAGTGCTGAATACGCCAATGGTGAATATGATATTATTGTTACTGCAGTTGATGGCAGTGGTAATGTAAGTAAGGCTTTGACATCAGATTGTGTAATTCATAATGTGACATTGGAGACACCTGTACTCTATGGCATATCGGGAGATTGGTGCGTAGACCTGCACTGTACAATAGATCCATCCCTGGATTATGTGCTGTATAGGAGAAATCAACAGACGGAAGAGGATTATACGGCAGTTGCCACTGGCAAAGGCAGCCTTATGTATAGAGATACGGATGTAAATCCAAGATATACATATATGTATCAGGTAATGGTACAGGACGAGGCTGGCAATACTGCGTCATCTGCCCTTCAATATGTTAAGCCGGGGGCAGTTGATTCCATAGCTCCCATATCGGTTATCAACACCAATACATCAGTGGTTGAGGGATATGAGACAATATTCTCGGGAGCAGATTCAACCGATAATGACAGGATTGTAAGCTACAGATGGGATTTCGGTGACGGAAGCAGCGAAGTGACTGGCCCATCACCTAAGCACACCTATAGCAAAGAGGGAGAATATATAGTTAAGCTGACAGTGGAGGATGGAAGCGGTAATACCGATTATACAACGGCAAGAATAACAGTGCTTCCAAAGTCGGGAGCAGGTAAAGCATATGTTACAGTTCGTAATGCGTCAGGCTCGCCGCTTAAGGGAGTTACTGTATATGTCAATTCCACTGCTGAGAAGAATAATCTGTCTACTACTGACAGCAAGGGCTGCACCACAATTATGGAAAAGCCCGGTACCTATAAGATAGCTCTTTATAAGCCGGGATACATGGCGGTGGAGGAAAGTGTGGAGATTGAGCTTCATGGAGATAAGGAATATGTATTCACTCTTGCCGAGGGTGAAACCATCTCTGCTGACTTTACAGTACGCCAGATGGATTTTGATGAGATAGTGGCAGCGGGAATCGACTTGTCAGCTCCTGAAAACCAGCATGTATTTACAGTAACTACCAAGCTTTCCTTTGGGGATGCTACGCGTACGGGAGAAGCTATTATTAATACACCGGTGCTGCCTGTCAAAGCAGTAGTAAGCGGTGGGGACAAAGGAGATGCCGGTGCCGGTAGTGGAGGCGGCCCATCCTCAGGTAGCGGTGGCGGAGGTAATAGCAAGCCACAGCAGGAGGGGGATAATGATGAGCCTGTGCCTGATCTGTATTATACTATATACATAACCCAGTCAATATCATGGCTTAAGGATATGTATGAGGCGACACTTATTGTATATAATAATGCCACAAGTCAGACCATAGTTGCAAAGGATCTTACTGCTACCCTTTATCTTCCGGCAGGACTTTCTCTTGCGATAACAAGGAATGGTCAAGAGCAGAAGCTTTCCCTTCCAGATCTTAAGGGTGGAGAAAGCGGAAGCGTGTCATGGTATGTGAGAGGAGATGCTCCAGGAACATATAAGCTTAATGCAATGCTTAACGGAACATTGCAGCCCTTCGGCGCAGATTTCACAGGCAGCTTCAACTCCAATGAATTCGAGGTTACGGCAGGTAAGGGGCTTGTGCTTACAATCTGTCCGGAGGACAGGGCTGAGAAGGGAGAGGCTTATTATGTGTACTATACCCTTTCCAATGAGGGTAGCAAGGAGTTCTATAATGTGCATACCACCTTTGGAACACAACATAATAATAGTAAGCGGTATATATCATCATCTGATGGAACAAAGAGTGTTCCCGTTATGTCCGAGGGAGATGTTGTGGCAGTAGAGTGCTTAAAGCCCGGTGAATCCATATCGGGAATATATAAGACAAGCCTACCCGTCGAAGGAGATAAATGGTATAACTACAAGAGCCTTGTGGAAGCGCAGTGGAAGGCATGTGCTGGAAGCAATCTTGGTGTAGATGTAAGGCTTTCTGTGGTTGGCTCCCATGTAGCAGTACCAACACTTGTATATCAGGAGCAGACGGAAGAGAACTCTGAGGCAGATCCGGTGAATGTAAGTACCGGAGCCTATACAGACAGTATTACAGCTCTTTCAGTTCAGGGCGTCAATCCGGTGTTGGCGCAGCTTTCTTATGATTCCAATGCAACAGCAGAGCTTGGTGAATTCGGCTATGGCTGGACCCATAATTATGAGACAAGAATCCTTGACATGAAGGACGGAACGGTGAGATATTATGTGTCACCTACGGGTTATTATACATTTCTTGCAGAGGATTATGAGAGTAAGAAGGAGATAAAGACTGATAAGGACGGATATCTCTACATTGATGTCAGCAATATCCCCATGAAGCAGAGCTTCAAGTGCCTCAATGACAATAAGGCGGGCTATGAGCTTAAGAGAAGCGACAAGGGTGCCTATACCCTTACGGACAAGGCGGGGAACATAACGCGATTCGATAAAAAGGGTAATGTGACTAAGATGTCCAATCGGGAAGGCAAGTCCATAACAATAGAGCGCGACAGCAATGAGTTCACTGTAACTGACGAGACCAGCGGAAGATTCTTAATCTATGAGCTTGATAAGGATACAAAGCTTGTCACATCAGTGACCGACGGAGACAGGACTGCATATTTCCATTATGACAAGAATAAATGTCTTAAGCAGTTCGACAATGCTCTTGGGGAGAGCACATATTATACATATGACAAGAAGCACAGGATAACATCAGTTACCAATGATGATGGTATAACATACGTAGAGAATACCTACGTTCTATCAGAGGAGGGCAGGATATCCCCGACAGGAACGGAGGAGGATGCTGCCTCTGCCATGGGAGAGGCATTCAAGGAGGGACGTGTCAAGAGCCAGAAGGATGCTCTTGGATATGTGACGAAGTTTGCCTACAGCGAGGATGACACGAACGGTAACCTTACCACCACCGTTACCACAAGAAGTGGTGCAAAGAAGAAGACGATAACAGACCCATATGGCAACGTGGTAAGCTTCACCAATGAGGCAGGGGATACCACGGTAACCACCTATGATGATAACGGCAACGAGACATACGTGAATCAGCCCGATGTGACCACTGCAGATGGTAAGAAGACCTCCTACAGCATTTCA
>JAFUXG010000056.1 GCA_017470935.1 Lachnospiraceae bacterium | reverse complement strand
AGTTGATAGCATCCAACTTAAATTGTTTGGTGTGATGTGGTTTTTTTCTTGACATAATGAGTTCCTCCTATACTTGTTTATTATACAATATTTTAGGGGAATGTCTCATTTTATTTTGTACTAATTAGATGCTAACATTAAGATGACAGAAAAGGAAAGTAAGTTTTTAGAGAAAGTTCTCTTGAGAAATGAAATTACGCACGATTACTTTAATAGAGAATATCATCAGGAGGAATTGAAATCCTTGATGGTCAGTTGCTCTGATGGGGCTTTGGATATAGTTGAAAGATTGAAAGAGTATTGTGAGAAAAATGGTTTGTTAAATGAAATGATTTATAGATAATGAAAAAATAAGGCTTTATCAGTGCAAATTGATAAAGCCTTATGTGTTTTGTTTAAAATCTTTTGATGGTGGATAAGGAGTCTTTTCATCAGTTCTTCCAAGAATATAGTCAATACTTGTTTCATAATAGTCTGCCATTTTTATTAATATGGATGTGGGAATATCATTTTCTCCTGTTTCGTATTTTGAGTAACCTGTTTGTGACATTCCAAGTATTTTTGCAAATTGGGTTTGATTCATATCTGTATCTTCTCTTAAATCTTTTACTCGTTTATATTTCATGACATTATTAATAAAAAGCACCTCTCTAGAATATTTTTAATATTATCATAACCTAAAATAGGGTATTGCAATCTAACCTGAATCAGGTTATAATATAAGAGTATTAATATGTATTGCTTATGAGATAACAGAAAGGAGAAAATGTGATTATGAATAGAAAGATAATTGGTTTATTGGTGTTTATGTTTTTATTAGTACAAGGTATACCAGGAACGGCTTTAGATTGGGCGAACAAAAGTTATGCAGATGATTTTTCTAATGGAGGATGTGTAGCATGGGTAAAACTGAGGGCTGGTCAAAAAGGAATAACATTACCAGGAACGGGTTTGAATAAATATGGTGTACTTGGGGCAAATAATTATTGGTATACATTATCTTATCAAAAAGGACAAGAACCACAGGCTGGTGCAATTGCGGTTTGGGAACATGCAGGTACATCTAGCGATAGGTATTATAATTATGGTCATGTTGCTTATATTGAAAGTGTAAATGGAAATACTGTGACATATACTGAGGGTGGGCAGGAAAGTAGTTCTTCATATGGAGAGCATACAGGAGTTAAACAACGTACAATGGATAAAAGTCAAATCCCTAATTTTGGGGGACTTTCAGGATTCTTAGGTTATATTTATCTAAATGGTACGCCTATAACAGATAATATACCTCAAGGTAATTTGGATAGTGTCACTTCATCACTGGGTTATGTAAGAATTTCGGGTTGGGCACTCGATAAAGATTTAGTATCTTCAAAAATTAATGTTCATGCCTATATTGATGATACTATTTTTTTTGGTGCTGGCATAGCTGATTTGGTGAGAGAGGATGTAAATAAAGCATTTGACTATAAAGTAGGTAATTATCATGGTTTTGATTTTTTGATACCAACTAATATTACTGGAAAACATAAAATAACGTTATATGCAATTAATATAGGAAGTGATGGGAAAGTCAAGGGAGAAGGAAATCAATTGTTAGGATCTACTACTGTTGATGTTCAAGGAGATACCAGTGCTCCGATTATATCTGATATAAAGGTTACCGACATTACTAAATCAGGTTATACAGTAAAATGTACAGTTACGGATAACGTTGGAATCGAAAAAGTCGAGTTCCCGTCATGGAATATGGATAAGCACAATGGTGGACAAGCGAAATGGCTAAAAGGAACAATAACAGGAAATACAGCTACTTGTAGAATAGAAACATCCTCTTTATTGTCTGGAGCAATAGAAGGCAATTATATGACACATATTTATGCGTATGATAATGCTGGCAATTCAAGCAGTAAAGCAATAGAAAAGGTATATGTTGATAGTACGAATCCTAACATATATGATGTTAATGTAATTGAAAAGGATTCAGCAGGATATGTAATTGAATTTAAGGCAACAGATAATCAGAAAATAGATAGGGTACAATGTCCTACATGGACATTAAAAGCAGATGAAACAGGGAACAGTCAGGATGATATTGCAAATGATTGGAAGAATAATTCTACAGTCACAGCTGAAAATATACAAGGTGATACTTATAGATATAAGGTGAAGATATCGGAACATAATAATGAATATGGTGAATATAAAACACATATATATGCGTATGATATTTGTGGAAATAGTGTGTGCTATGAAACATTAGACACTGTACTAATTGAAGAACCGAGTGATACCCCAAGCGAAACACCGAGTAATAATCCAACTCAGGTTGATGCGAATGCTGAAACAACAGGTATTAAATTACAGACAGAAGTAAAGGATAACAAAATTAAATTTATTTGGAATGTACCGGACAAGACTGCCGCTTATGGAATAGTCTATGCTTTGGATGAACAGGAATTGGATGTGGCAGAGGCAAATAACGGATATGAGGTTAGTGGATTAAAAGCAAGTGGCGGTACTATGACCTATGATTGTCCTACTGCTGTATATAAAAATCAGCCGAGCGGAGTATGGTTTAGAGTTGTAATGAAAAATGGTGATGAGGTAAAACATTCAAATGCTGTTCAAATAACTAATTGGAGTGATTCCAATCTGAACGAAACCACAGGTGGTGACCCATCGAATATTCCGGGTGAAAAATCAGGTGATGGACAAGGTGATAAACAGGGCAATAATCCAACCGATACACCAAGTGGTAAAGATAGTGGTACGGATGACAATTCTCAAAACAGCAATAATACTGATTCTAACGTAACAAACTCTGAAAAAATAACATTAAGTGCATTGACAGTAACGAAGGCAACACCATCAACTGATAAGATTACATTTACATGGAGTGGTGATGCAAGTGCTACCGGTTACGAGATAGAGTATTCGGAAAATGCTGATTTATCTAATCCACAAAAAGCATATTGGAATAAGCATTCATTAAAATATTATAGATTAACAGATCTTAATGAAAATACAACTTATTACTATCGCTTGCGGGCATATAAAGGAGAGGGCGCAGAAAGAGAATACTCTGAGTGGACATCAGTAGCAAGTGTACAGACCAAACCTAAAGATGTAACAACAGAATCACCTGCAAAACAAACTTATTCAGCACCAAAGATAACACTAAAGAGTGTTAAGAACAATAAGAAGAAAACAATAGTTGTGAAATGGAAGTGGAATGTAAAGGCAGATGGATACCAGATTTCATATGCAAAGAAAAAGAATTTTTCAGGAGCGAAGAAGAAAAATGTTAATGCATATAAGGATAGTGTAACTATAAAGAATTTAACTAAGGGCAAGACATATTATGTAAAAATTCGTTCCTTTGTCAAGGATGATGCTGGTGATAAGGTATATGGAAAATGGAGCAGTGTGAAAAAGGTAAAGATTAAAAAATAATAATTTATATCATTTAAAATACCTATCGTATAATATCGAAAAGGGCAGAGCAAAAAACTCTACTCTTTTTCGCTGAACTGTGGTAATATAATCATATTGCTACATAAGTAATAAGAAAATTGTTAAAAGTTGAATACAGCTACACTCCCTGCCACCGGGTAGGAAATGCAAAGTAATTAGGGCATTTGTGCACACATCATTAGGTCTTAGAAGATGTGTGAGCAGATGCCTTTGCTTTTCGAATAAAGATAGTATGAAAATTAAATGATTAATGTATTTCTACGGATTAAGAAAAAACTAAGAGAAAAAACAGAGGTGGAACAGCAAAATATGAATATTTTGAAATCAATCAGAAATCTGAATAAATACGAACTCGCCTTATGGATTGGTTCTATGACACTGCTTTTAGCAGCATTTATGATCAATTCCCATAAGGACATGCTAAACCTTGCTGCCACACTTATTGGTGTGACCTCCCTGATCCTGAATGCAAAGGGTGATGCGTTAGGGCAGGTGCTGATGGTAATATTCTCTGTGTTGTATGGAGTTATTTCATTTAAGTTCAGATATTATGGCGAGATGATCACATACCTAGGGATGACCGCACCCATTGCTGCTATGTCAGTGATCACATGGATTAGAAATCCTTATGGCGAGCGGGAGGTCAGGGTGAGCCATATGAATTTTAAAAAGTGGACAATATTAATAATATGTACGGTTATTGTCACATGGATATTCTATTATATATTGAGATATTTCGACACGCCCAATCTGCCGCTTTCCACCATATCTATTACCACCAGCTTTATGGCTGCGGCGCTTACCATGCTAAGAAGCCCATATTATGCAATCTTTTATAGCTTAAATGATATTGTGCTTATCGCATTATGGGTGCTGGCAACACTTGAAAATCCAATATATTATTCCATGATCATGTGCTTTGCCATTTTTCTTATAAATGATCTCTATGGCTTTTACAGCTGGAGAAAAATGAGAAAACGGCAGGAAGATTGAACAGCAGAATATGAACCATAATAATGTGGTTAACAGGGGCGTGTTTATGTCCATAGAAGCAGTGGCGTATGAGTGGTAAACATTACCGGTATTATTTGCAGATACGCTGTGTTATTATTTTCTCGTAACAAATAGTTAATACATATGTAACATGACACGGATTTAATTATGTAGAAAGGTGTGTGTGATAGTTTGGGGTGAGGATGTGTTTGCTGCATATGTGGAGCTTGTCATTGTGAGTTGTTCGTTGAGATACGACGAGATTATTATCAATGCTTATAACTTATAATGGCATTTCAAATAGTGGAGGTATGTTATGAGAAAACGTAAAATGGCGGCAGTGATGGCGCTCGCCATGACTGTCAGTATATACTCGCCTGTACAGGCGGCAGGATATTGTATAAATGGAAACGGAAGCTGTCCGCAGATTGTTGTGGGAGGTAACTGCACAGTCGACAATTCTGTGAAGGACATATTAAGTAACAGCAGTTGCAACAATGGGAATTTTGTCAAAGAAGCATCTGACAGCAGTAACTGCAGCAATGGCAATTGTGTTAAAGGAACATCTGATAGCAGTAATTACACAAATTCCAACAACAGCTGTAACAATTCCGGTAATAGCAGTAGTGTGAAAAACGGAAATGACTGCAGCAATAGCGGAAACACTTATAAGATTGTGATGGGTGGGAACGGTAATTCATGTAACAGTGCAGCAGATATAATACAGAAATATGTCACAGGTAATGGATCCTGTGGAACACAATCAAATGAACAGGCAAAGGCTGCAAATGATAAAGCATACCAGCCGGCAGCGAAGAGTGATAATACAAGCCAGGCTGCAGCAAAGAATAGCAACACAAGCCAGCCAGCAACAAAAAGCAGCAATTCATGTCAGACAATAATCCAGTATGGAAATTCATGTCAGACTGTGCCAAAATACAATAGTGCATGTAATCCTGTAACACAGGATAAAACAACAGAGCAGGCATCTACACAGAGGGCAACAGAGCAGGTGACTACAGAGAGACCAACAACAGAGCAGCCGTCTGCTCAGGTTACAACTGAACAGCCGACTACTGAGAATGAAAACACCACAGAGGCTATCGCACCTTCTGAAACAAATAAGGAAGAGATAGCAGTAGGTGCAATGAGCGAGGATCAGGCATCGGCTGCAGGACAGGTGTTAGATCTTGTGAATCAAAACCGCTCATCATCAGGACTTCATTCCCTAAGGCTTGACGCAGATCTTTGTGCCGCAGCCCAGATAAGAGCTAATGAGATTGTGAGCTCATTTTCACACACAAGACCGGATGGAAGAAAGTTCAGCACAGTACTTACAGATAATGGAATCCGTTTTACCGCAGCGGGGGAGAATATTGCGTGGGGGCAGACTTCTCCTTCACAGGTAATGAATGCATGGATGAACAGTGACGGCCATCGCGCCAATATCATGAATTCAACCTACACAAAATTAGGAGTTGGCCATGTGACAGTTGGTGGCAGACAATACTGGGTACAGTTATTTTCATACTAAATAACTGCCAGGGCCATAAATGAGAATTAAGGAGGATCGGCAGATCCTCCTTTTTTTGCTGAGATTTGGACGGGTTGCTATGAAATTGTATAGAATAATCTTTGGTGTAGCGGTTTAAAGTTAATTATGATACAATAGACTATATTTTGAACGTGAATGGGGGGGTGGTGATTGTATGTATGATTGTCCTGCCTGTGGCGGTAATCTGAAATTTGATATTCCGTCGCAACAATTATCATGCGCATTTTGTAATGCGTTCTATGATCCTTATCAGATAACCAAAGATAAGGATGGTGAGGAACAGAAGGATTTTGAGGCTACGATATTTACATGCCCACAGTGTGGTGGAGAGATATTAAGCACAGATAATACTGCGGCGGGCTTCTGTAGCTTTTGCGGTGCATCTACAATTCTTACAAGCAGAATAAGCAGGGAGAAGAAGCCGAATTATATTATTCCTTTTCAAAAGACTAAGGAAGATTGTAAAAACGAATATCAGAAACTAATGAGGCGTTTTGTATATGCGCCTGAGAAATTGAGAAATCCGGATAAGATTAACGGTTTTCGGGGTATCTATATGCCGTATTGGGTATATTTTTTTTCACAGAAGAAGAAGCTTGTTCTTAAGGGAAGTACAAGCCACAGAAGCGGTGATTATGTTATAACCAGACATTATGATCTGAAAGGTGATCTTGATGCCTATTACAAGGGGATTAATTTTGACGGATCGTCATCATTTTCCGATAATATAAGCGAGAGTATAGCACCCTTTGATGTGAAGAATATGAAGGAATTTACCCCATCTATATTGAGTGGTTTCTATGCTGATACTAATGATCTTGGCAAGGATCTATACAGTGATGATGCGAAAAAGATTGCTAATGATGAGACTGCTGCTTTTGTCAAAAAAGAGAAGCAGTTTGCAAAATATAATGTATCGGTGCCCTCTGACCCGAGTAGTTCATTTAATACGAAAACAGAGTCAGTAGATCTTGCAATGTTCCCTGTGTGGTTTATGTCATATAAGAACGGAGACCGTGTGGCCTATGCCACAATTAATGGACAGACCGGGAAGATATATGCGGATCTTCCGGTTTCTGTTTATAAATACTTGGCGGGAGCCGGTATTATTGCCATTCCTTTATTCTTCTTTTTAAATGCATTCCTGACCCTTATGCCGACTACTCTTGTGTCAGTGGTTGCTGCGATTGCTGCAGTTGCAGGAATCATATATGCCGCGGCACTATGTAAGATTGCCAAACAGGATACTGATGAAGATGACAAAGGTAAGCAGGAAGCGGACAGACTTGCAGCAATCAGGCGTGAAGAAAAGCAGCGTGAGGCGGTGCGCAGGGCAGGTCTGGATGAAACGGCAGCTACATTTGACAGTTCAAAGAAGAATAAGAAGAACACATCTGCTGTGAAGAAGCAAAAAACAGAAATACCGACAGTTGTTATAATATTATTTGTTTTTTTCCTGATGTCTTCAGTTATGCCAATGCTGGGCGCTTTTGCAATCATGTTTGGCAAGGCAGGAGCCTGCGGTATTTCGCTTGTTGCGGTGGTTACATCATTCTTTGTGGGAATGAATGCAATGAAGAAGATAGAGGCAAAGAAGGGACTGCCGGCCATTTTGTGGATCATAATTGCCGAAGTGATAGCTCTTATAGCATGCGTATTTGACCTTGTTAAGGATGTATATTATTACGGAATAGCTATACTGATACTTGTGTCGATTGCGGTTGTTCTTATTGATATTATAGGATGTTATAATCTGCTGGCAACGAGAAAGCTTCCTCAATTTGACTATCAGGGAGGTGATAACAATGCGTAAGATTTTTAATAAAGCAAGCAGCAAATGCGGACTTTTATTAGTATTATGTCTGAGTATTGTTATCGCGGTATCGCCTCTTACAGTACATGCTTCTGAAGAAAACAGTTTTGAAGTTGTAGATACAGAGAGTGCTGAGGGTGATAATAGTATTTATGATACAGATATTATGACGGATGAACAGCAGGAGGTTTTGGGCGAAAGCACTACTGATGAGAAGGTATACGAGTATGTCAACCCCACGACCAATTACAAGGCTCTGATAGAGGATAATGCAGACCTTTTAACTGATTCAGAGAGGGAAAAGCTGTTATCCGAGATGGAGAAGATAACTGAATATGGCAATGCTGCATTTAATACGATAAATGCTAATAATTCTACGGCAGACTCATATGCCTCCGGTTATTATCATAATAAGTTCGACAACGCAAGCGGAACACTTTTCCTTATTGATATGGATAACCGCAAGGTATATGTGTTCTCGGATGGGGACATTTATAAAACTGTTACAAAAACATATGCTAACGTGATCACAGATAATGTATACACTTATGCATCAAAGCAGGATTACTACACATGTGCGTCGAAGGTGTTCTCGCAGGTGTATGACCTGTTAGAAGGACGTAAGATTGCGCAGCCGATGAAGTATATCAGTAATGCGCTGTTAGCAATCGTGTTGGCATTAATGTTTAACTATATAGTTGTTCGTGTATACGCAGGGAAAAAGACACCGAGCAGAAAACAGCTTCTTGAAGGTATATTCCACGAGAAGAAGCTGTCTAATGTAAATGCAGTATTTACTAATGAGACTAAAAGATATGATCCTATTGAATCCAGCTCCGGCGGAGGTGGAGGCCGCAGTGGCGGCGGAGGCGGCGGTGGCGGTGGCCATAGCTCCGGTGGCGGTGGCGGCCACAGCTTCTAGAGATTTGATGTATGTATATTGTGCATGGATAATTATCCGGTCTTAAAGGTAAGGTGGCGCAGGTCAGGCAGCGGATCGGTATTTTATAAGGTTTGCAGGTGTTTGTATGGCAAAGCAGATGACAGAATTGGAGAAATATTATAACAAATTTAATGAGGACAAGCGTCTGCTTTCAAGACATGGACAGGTGGAGTATATTACTTCCATGAAGTATATACATGAAGTGCTCTCTCAGTATGATACACCAAAGGTGCTTGATATTGGAGCAGGGACAGGAAGATATTCTGTGGCGTTATCTGAAGAGGGATATGATGTTACGGCGGTGGAATTAGTTAAATATAATCTGGGAATACTGAAGAAAAAGGGAAGTGCCGTGAAAGCATACCAGGGTAATGCCATGAATCTCAAGAGATTTGAGGATGAAAGCTTTAATGTTACATTGCTTTTTGGTCCCATGTATCATTTATTCACCTTTGAGGATAAGCTTAAGGCCTTGTCAGAGGCTAAGCGTGTGACGAAGAAGGAAGGCACCGTTTTGGTGGCGTATTGTATGAACGAATACTGTGTGCTTATGTATGCATTTAAGGAGGGGCATCTTAAGGAGTGTCTTGAGGAGGGCAGGCTGACAGAGGATTTTCATTCCGTATCGGCAGATAAGGATCTTTATGACTATGTGAGAATAGAGGATATTGACAGGCTTAATGAAGAGGCAGGGCTTTGCCGTGTTAAGATAATATCGCCGGATGGTCCCACGGATTATATGCGTCCGGTCATAAATGCCATGGATGAGGAAACCTTTAATGAATATATAAGATATCATTTATCGGTCTGTGAGAGGCCGGAGCTTATAGGAGCTGGTGCCCATACTCTTGATATCTTAAAAAAGAAATAATGTAAAAATGAACAGTGAGGAATTTATATGACGGATCAGAATACATTTATGGAGGTACTGCGGGAGGTCGCAGAGATCATAAGAACTGCTGAA
The DNA here is from genome assembly GCA_017470935.1 of Lachnospiraceae bacterium. GTDB lineage: Bacteria > Bacillota > Clostridia > Lachnospirales > Lachnospiraceae > CAG-590. Next base: position 39,003 of record JAFUXG010000056.1, on the reverse strand, counting down.
GCACCTATGTCGGAAGAGGAAATAATGGCATACTTCAGTGATATGGAGCTTACTGATAAGCAGAGGGTGCTTGTTCTTGATTACCTCAATAATAAGGCATTTAAAGAAGATGAGAGCTTAGTGAATTCTGAGGAAATGATTGATGATAAGGAGGCAGAGGATGGACAATCCCGGATTGATGCAGCTGCGGAGAACTCTAAGGTCCTTCAAGCTTACATGGAAGATCTATCGTTACTTGAAACGTATGAAGACGAGGAAATAATGAAGCTTTATAAAAGACTTTTTGCCGGAGAGGAGGAAGTGATAGAGATATTATCCACTGTATGGCTTCCTAAGGTGCTTGACGTGGCAAAGGGTTATATTGATATACATGCGAAGGTGGAGGACTTGATCCAGGAGGGGAATATAGCTCTTCTTATGAGGCTCAACCAGCTATGTGGAACACCGGACTGCTCTGATGCAGAGAAAAGCTTTCAGGAGATAGAAGAGGGGTTGTCAAAGGCTGTTGAGAAAGGGATCATGGAGTACATTTCGGAATGGGATGATGCAAAGCAGCAGGAGAATAAGCTGGTGGGTAAGCTTAGCCTTGTGCATGAAGCTAGCAGATTTCTGGAGGAGGAGAATGGTGAGCCTCCCACGATTCATGAGCTTGCGGCTTATACAAATATGTCGGTAGGGGAGATCAGGGATCTGAAGGAGTTCATAAAGAAATGATCTTAGGTACTGGATTCGGTATCTGCATAGATCAGCATTTTTTTGTGATCGATAACACGGAATCAAATTGCTGCGTGAAAGAAGAAAATGAGTAGAATAGAAAAGAGGCAACAGCAGATGGAAGATAAGATAAAAATATTGGTTGCAGATGATGCTAAGGATATCAGGGAGCTTTTAAAGCTTATGCTGGAAAAGGCAGGCTATGAGGTGGTGCTTGCGGTTAACGGAAGGGAAGCCGTTGAGAAATTTGATGACAGCATAAGCCTTGTTATTCTTGACATAATGATGCCAAGGATCAATGGTGTTGACGCATGCGCGCAGATAAGGGTAAAGACAGATGTGCCTATTCTTTTTCTGACAGCTAAATCCACAGAGGCTGATATGGTGGAGGGCTTTGAAGCAGGGGGAGATGATTATCTGACTAAGCCATTTTCCTCTACAGAGCTTTTGTTAAGGGTTAAAGCTCTTTTAAAGAGACCGCATATGGCGGATAAGGAAAGGGAGTCCTCCTCTCAGATAGTGATCCAGGATATTATTCTTGATACGGAGCTTCAGCAGGTTATCCGCGATGGGCAGGAGATACCACTTACTGAGATTGAGTACCGTATTTTACTCTTGCTTGCTTCTAACAGGAATCATATTTTTACCGCAAAGGATATATATGAGAAGGTGTGGCAGGAGGAATTCATGCCTAATTCCAGCAATACGGTAATGGTTCATATTAGGAATATAAGAAAGAAGCTGGGTGATACCGGTCCGTCTCCGAAATATCTTCACAACAGCTGGGGAAGGGGATACAGGGTTGTCTAGAGTGTTTGGTACATTTAGAACGAAGCTTTTGTGGAAGCTTTTTGGATGTATAATATTGTCAGGGCTGATTGCCACGGGATGCGCAATAGCTTTTGGAAGATTTGGATATTACTATGTTGAGAATACCTTTGACAGCCAGGAGATGAACAGGAGCTTTCAGTACAAGTATATGGAAGGGCTTCAAAAATATGTTGACGATAACCGGATAACAGCCTCTAATATAGCGCTGCTGGAAAACTGGGCCTCAGACAATATGATGGTATATTTCTCCATTTATCTCAACAACAAGGTGATCTTCAATTCTGATTACAGCTATGCTGATGTGGAGCAGCTTGCGGTGCTTGAGGATCAGGAGGAGATCGAGGATATATCCGCCCTGAATTCCGATTATTTCTACAGGCTTACCCTATATGATGGCACCGAGGTGGCAGTTGATATGTTCTGCTATGACTTCTATAATTATGGGTATTATGTTATTGCCATTGCCGTTTTCCTGGGTATCATATTGTTTGTGATAATATTTACAAGACTTATTAGCCGTAAGCTCAGATATATAAAACAGCTGGAAAATGAGCTTGGCATTTTAGAGGGAGGAGACCTTGAATATCCCATAACTGTGAGGGGCAATGATGAGATAGGAAGCCTTGCTAAGGGAATAGACCAGATGCGCCTTTCTATTATGGATAATAACCGTAAGGAGCAGAATGCCCTGCAGGCAAATAAGAATCTGGTAACCGCCATGTCACATGATCTTAGGACGCCGCTTACAATACTTACAGGTTATCTGGAGATATTAAATGGGTCTGATGATTTAGATGAGGATAGGAAAAAGCATTACCTGGAGCTTTCGGTAGAAAAGACAAGGGAGATAAGAGAGCTTTCTGACGAATTGTTTGAATATTTTCTTGTTTTTGAGGAGGAGCATCGAAGTATTGATGTTGAGGCTGTTCCTGCATATGAGCTTGTTTCGGACCTTATAGAGAATCAGTTTCTTCATTTTGAAGAGGACGGGTATATAATTTACGGCGACAATAAGGTTGCAGCTGATGAGACGGACTGTCTTATTAATCCACAATATATGAAAAGGGTGCTTAATAACATTTTATCCAATCTCACAAAGTACGCCGATAAGGATAGTCCCATTCATGTTTCTGGGGAGGTGTTTGAGGATAAGCTTGTTATTACCATAAGTAATACTATTAAAAAGAACATGGAGCCCCATGAGAGTACTAAGATCGGACTTATTACCTGCGACAGAATAATGAAGCTGCAGGGAGGAAGCTTTGAAGCATATGAGGATGTCGGCAGGTTTTATGATAAGCTGGTAATAAAAATGTCAAATAAAAAGTCATAACAGTATCACTGCGAAGGCAGGGAGCCGAAGGCATGGATGCGGGACTGGAATGGAGGATGAAAAATGTTAGGAATTATTGGAGCAATGGACGAAGAGGTCGCAAAAATCAAGGAACAGATGGATGACGTTAATGTAACTGCTATGGCGGCAATGGATTTTTATGAGGGCAGTATCCATGGATATCCGGTAGTGGTTGTGAGGTCTGGAATCGGAAAGGTTAATGCAGCAATGTGCACACAGATACTTGCGGTCAAGTACAAGGCAGATGCGATCATCAATACCGGAATTGCAGGCTCTTTGGATGCAAGGATCGATATAGGAGACATAGTTCTTTCTACGGACACATTAGAGCATGATATGGATGCAGTTGCATTTGGCTATCCTGTGGGACAGATTCCCAGAATGGATACATTATCATTTACGGCAGATGATGATCTTAGGAAATTGGCAAGGGAGGTCTGCCAGAATGTTAATCCTGATATATCTGTATTTGAAGGCAGAGTAGTGAGCGGGGATCAGTTTATATCTGATAAGGATAAGAAGAACTGGCTTGTGGAAACCTTTAAGGGCAGCTGCACCGAGATGGAGGGGGCTGCAATAGGACACGCAGCCTATCTTAATAATATTCCCTTTCTTATTATAAGAGCAATTTCTGATAAGGCAGATGACTCTGCTTCGGTAGATTACCCTGCTTTTGAGGCTAAGGCTATAGACCATTCTGTACGGCTGCTGCTTGGAATATGTGAGAAGCTTAACAAGTCATGATGGCAATCTGCTATAATGGACAAGGGCTTTTTTTCGTACTTGCACAGAACAAAAACACTTTTGTGAATGAACATACGGAGCCGCATGCGACGTAATATAATATATCATGGCTGGAAATGTTACAAAAATGTTACAATTTTTTTAAAAAAAGGGTTGCTTTTTTTTCAAAGTGTGTTACAATGTACCTTGTGATTAGAAGAGAGATAAGTGATTTAATGAAAGAAAGGTACATATATTATGAAACGTAAAGTATTAACCCTATTGACCTTATTGTTTGCACTCGGATTTGTATTCGTTTTCTCTGCTCAGGCTGAAGCTGCAAAGCTCAAGCTGAATAAGACAAAGCTTGTTCTGGAAATGAGTACTAGTGAAAGACTCAAGCTGGTTGATCCGGATGATATTGAGGAAGATGAAGAGTTTGATTCTTTAGAAACAGATATTGATGATGAAGTGGATTATGATGTTAAGTGGACAAGCTCTAACAAGAAGGTTGTTAAGGTTGATAAGGCAGGAGTGCTTACGCCGGTTGCTGTTGGTTCGGCTAAGATAACTGCTAAGGCTGATGGCAAGAAATATACCTGTAAGATTGTAGTTGTTGATTATACAGGAATGTCAGAGGAACAGAAGAAAGTTGTAAGCTATGCGCTTCAGTTTGTTGGGAACCCATATCGCTATGGTGGTATCAGCTTAACAAAGGGTGCAGATTGTTCCGGATTTACATATTCTATTTATAAGAAGTTTGGATACAAGCTTTATCACAATGCATACCGCCAGATGGTTGACACAAAGAGTGTCAAGATGAAGAATATTCAGCCGGGAGATTTGATTTTCTACGGAAGCAGCAAGAGAAATTGTTCTCACGTGGCAATATATATCGGTAATGGCAAGGTGGTTCATGCTTCTACAGAGTCGACAGGTATCGTAATCTCTAATTACAAGTATAGAAAATACTGTGGAGTTGGACGAGTTCTTGATAAAGCTACATATCTCGATGAGAATGGCAATGTGATTGATCCTGATAGCCAGGAGGTTGTGGATACGGTAACACAGTATGCTACATCAAAGTAATATAGGACAAATATTAAGACGGTGGTTTTAAATATAACCACCGTCTATTTTTATTATTTCGCCTGTCAGATATGCAGGAGAGCTATAAAGAAGATACACCATATCCGCTATTTCATCAGGGGTTGCCAGTCTGCCAGTAGGAATGTCATCACACAGACTATCTATTTCCTCTGGGGTAAGGCAGGAATTCATATCAGTGTCCACAGCTCCACATGCCAGTGCATTTACTCTTATATTGCTAGGTGCGAGCTCCTTTGCCAGCGCCATGGTGAAGGCGTTCACTCCACCCTTTGAAGCGCTATAAGCAACCTCACAGGAAGCACCATTTAATCCCCACATGGAGGAAATGCTGATAATGTGCCCGTGCTTTTCGTGTACCATGTGAGGAACAACCTGATTACAGCAGTTAAAAACCGAGGTGAGATTGGTTCTTATAATAGAATTCCAATCCTCAGGAGTCATATCAGTCAGAAGACCTATATAAGAAATCCCTGCATTATTCACAAGAAGCTCTATTGTAAGCTTCCTTTCAACTATTTCTGAAATCATGTCCTTCACAAAATCAAAATCCCCGATGTCACCGGTAAATACAAGGCATTCAGCGCCTTTAGCCTCTACCTCTGATTTTACCTTAAGAAGCTCATCACTGTTATGATACGAATTGATAACGATATGCTTGAAATGTGAAGCAAGCTTAAGGGCGCAGGCCCGTCCTATTCCTCTAGAGGCTCCTGTTATTATTGCGGTTGAATTCATATATTAATATCTCCTTGTGTTAATGGTGTTATGTTGTGCAATCTGCATATACACTTTGATGATTATATATAGACTATTAATAGTAACAAAGTGTTACATATAGTATAGTACGAAAAGGTTGAAATGAAAAGATAACAATGATATAATATTTTAGATTGTTTATTAATGAACTAATACACAGGAGGCAGAGATAATGGATAAGAAAACTATGCTTAAATTATTTGGAGAAGAGCTCCTAAGATCATTAGTAGTGCTGATGGCTATTTTAATCGTAGGGTTTTGTGCATTTTTTGTGATAAAGGTCAGAGGAGATAAGAAGCTTGCGGCTGAGAATACTACAGAGCAGGCATCAACATATAGCGACGAAGAGCTTCAGGCGATGTTAAATGAGGACAATGCCAATGATACAGAGGAAGCTTCTGAGGAGACTGCAACGGAAGAGATAACGACAGAGGAGCCTACAACAGAAGAGGTAACGACAGAGGAGCCTACAACGGAAGAGCTTAATATTCCGTCTAATGACAAGAAGATATTAGTTCTTAACAGCACCACTACTAATGGATTGGCGTCAAAGTGGATGAATAAGCTTTCGGGAGCAGGCTTTACAAATATTTCTAAAGGTAATTACAGCAATTCAAGGGATGCTCAGACAACAATATATGTTTCAGAAGAGGGAATGGGAAAGGATCTTCTTCCGTATTTCGCAGATGCACAGATTGTTGTGGGAACCCTGGACTCTGGTATTGATGTGTCCTCAAGTGGAGTGGAAATATTTATAGTTATTGGTTCAAATGATATAAATGTGCAGTAATGATGTTTATATTATTGGAAATATTGGGCATACAATAATGGTACTGGTTTTGAGGGTTTTGATATGCAGGATAGAGTTCGTCTGCTAGGTCTTTTTGTGGATATAGCATCAACAAATGATGCCGGTGAGGCATCCATAAGGTATTTGGAAGAAGAATGCAGCAAATCTATATACTTTGTTAATAGCGAAACATTAATACTGTTACAGGCCTCAGATGATCAGGAGGAAGTGTTGGAAAGCTGCAGTATGATACTTCCCGGAACCGCCAGCGTAAGTGCGGGTATTGATGAAGTATTGGGCAATAAAAGGGATCCGTTCTTTTTGGAAAGCTACTTCGATATGCTGTTTGGCTATGCTGTTGAGAATGGCAGTGAGGTATTCCTTGTTGCGGGAAGCGAATCACAATATAATTCTGTCCAGGAGAATATCCATGAGAAATGGTCATATCTGACGCTGTCAGGCACCTATTTGAGTGATCAGGATTCTTCCTATGAGCATATAGTCAATGAGATAAATTCAATAGCTCCGGATATTTTAATTCTTGCCCTTAATGAAAATATACAGATAGAGCTTTTAAAGGGCTACAGAGAGCTTATGAATGCAAGTCTTATATTGTATACAGGTAATGTACTATACAATAAAGCGGTATCAGAAGCAGAGGTGCCCGAGTCCATAGAAAAGCTTGGTTTTGGTAATATATATAAATGGTTTCATAAAGACAGCAGCGGTAAGAATTTATTCAATAACATCAAAATGAAATTCAGAATAAAGAGAGATAAATAGGAATGTATTAGTGTTATTGCACAAAGGTTTTCGTGCAAATACACAAAAAACAAGTTTGGGCTGTTTTATTTACGCAACATTTGTCATTATTTTGTTTCAAAAATATTAAGAAAATCAAGCATATAGGTAGTTTTAGATAATAAAACAAAGAAAAAAATGTGCATTTTTATGTTAAAGTTTGAGATTTTGACAGAATGAACAAAGAAATCAAAATTTATTTGTTCAATAATAATATTTCATTTAGAAAATAAATGATGTATTATAGCATTATGATTTTTAGTCAGCAAGAAATTACAACCCAAGGAGGAAATTAAAATGGCTAGTTTATCACTCAAAAATATTTACAAGATTTATCCTAACGGATTCAATGCTGTTAAGGATTTTAATCTTGAGATTGAGGACAAAGAGTTCGTAATCTTCGTAGGACCTTCAGGCTGTGGTAAGTCTACTACACTTCGTATGATTGCAGGTCTTGAGGATATCAGCTCAGGTGAGTTATGGATCGGAGACAAGTTAGTTAATGATGTGGAGCCAAAGGATAGAGATATCGCAATGGTATTCCAGAACTACGCTTTGTATCCACATATGTCAGTATATGACAATATGGCATTCGGACTTAAGTTAAGAAAGGTTCCGAAGGAGAAGATTGACAAGCAGGTACATGAGGCTGCTAAGATTCTTGATATCGAGCATTTGTTAGACCGTAAGCCTAAGGCTTTATCAGGTGGACAGAGACAGCGTGTGGCTATGGGACGTGCAATCGTACGTGAGCCTAAGGTATTCCTTATGGATGAGCCTTTGTCAAACCTGGATGCTAAGCTGAGAGTTCAGATGCGTGTTGAGATTTCTAAGCTTCATCAGAGACTTCAGACAACAATTATCTATGTAACACATGACCAGACAGAGGCTATGACTCTTGGTACAAGAATCGTAGTTATGAAGGATGGTATTATCCAGCAGGTTGATACACCTCAGAATCTTTATGACAAGCCAACAAACTTATTCGTTGCAGGTTTCATGGGTATGCCTCCTATGAACTTTATCGAGTGTAAGGTTGTTAAGTCAGGAGCAGATGTGCTTCTTATGTTTGGTTCTCACTCAATTAAGATTCCTGATTCTAAGGCACAGATCTTAATCGAGCAGAACTACATTGACAGAGAGGTTGTATTAGGTATTCGTCCTGAGGATATTCATGATGAGCAGCTGTTCCTTGAGTCTTCACCGGAGAGTATCATTGATGCAAGAATCACAATCTACGAGATGTTAGGTGCTGAGGTTTATCTGTACTTCACAATTGATCAGTTCGATATTACTGCAAGAGTTAATGCTCGTACAACTGCAAGACCTGGTGACAATGTACAGCTTGCATTTGACCTTTCAAAGATTCATATCTTCGACAAGGAGACTGAGCAGAAGATCATCGACTGATAAGTCTGATAGGATAAAGACTGAGCAGAAGATTATCTGCTAGTCAGATTTTATATAGTTGAAATAGCAGAAGATTCTTGTAATCTTCCGCATTACACCTAAAATAAAAATGGCTGTGACCTGTGAGAAATCACACGGTTACAGCCATTTTATTATTATTGCTATATAGCTCACTTTCCAGCCAGACTAATTAAATAAATGCTGCTGCATTATTTATTCTTCTTTGGCTTTATCCTCGCTGTTCAGGAAGTTGTGAACACAGGCAGCGATTGCTGCGCCAACAAGCGGTGCCAGAATAAATACCCAGACACAGGATATGGGATCTGTGTTCCCATCAATGGCAGCAACAATTGCAGGTCCTAAGCTTCTTGCCGGATTAACGGATGTACCTGTAAGTCCTATTCCAAGAATGTGAATAAGAACAAGTGTGAAGCCGATTACGATTCCTGCAAATGATCCATGGTTTGCCTTTGCATTGGTTACGCCAAGTATTGTCAGTACAAAGAAAAATGTAAGTACAACCTCAACAACACATCCTGCAGCAGCACTTCCGTTAACACCGCCAAGTCCATTAGAGCCGAAGCCTCCAGTCATATCTGTGACTCCGCCAAGAGAGAAAATAAGTGCCAGAAGTCCTGAGCCTGCAAGGGCTCCTAGACACTGTGCGATAACGTATCCTATAAAGTCTGATACAGACATACCGCCGGTCATAAGTACTCCCAGGGAAACTGCAGGATTGATATGACATCCGGAAATGTTGCCTACACAATATGCCATACCAACAATGGTAAGGCCAAATGCAAGGGCGGTTAATAAGTAACCTGAACCGTAAGCGGCATCACAGCCGACTAACATTGCGGTACCACAGCCAAGAGTAACCAAAGCGCATGTACCAATGAATTCTGCGACATATTTTTTCATACTATGTCCTCCTTTGTATTTGTTGATAGAAATTATAAATTTCAAGATAATATTACCATAATATATTGTATTATATCAATAAAAAACCGCAATATTTTGCGGTTTTTTGTAGGTAAATATAATATTGCCGGTTGAAATAGCATATTTAGCGGTAGTATAAAATAATATTTAAAATAATTAAATTATAATTCTTCAATATTATTGAATGTCCATGCATACAGGTTGACTGCTACAATAGGAGTTCCGCAGTACTCGCAGGTTTTGGCACCAAGTGATGAAAGGGGGGCTCCGCAATTGGGACAGTTGATCCCCAGGGCATGATCCAGCTCATTTACCACCTTGCTTCTGTCCTGGATATAAATGAGATCTACATTGAAGCGTGTCTGATATTTGTAATCCCTTGATCCATCCTTGACAGAAGCGTCGGAAAGGTCAGTTGTATAATGAAAGCACTCTAAGGATGACTGGAAGGTAATGATACATCTTCCATCACTTTTTCTGTACTGGGATATTTCAGTTCTGTGGATATGCACAGTGTCAAAATGTTCTCTAAGATTCTTAGCAGTAAAGCTTCCTATGTAGTCTGACAGCTTCTGCTTAAGCTCTTCATTTCCATCCTTCAGCACTCCCACACTCCCCTGGCTTATGGCACCCAGATAACTTGTAAGAACGTTATTGGCGCGGGCCTTCATTTCATTATAATTAAAATCAGGGAAGTCCTCTGATATTTTAGGAAGCAGAAGACTGGTCATAGCTGATACTGATTTTGGTGTTGATGCATATTCAACCTGCATTTCCTTTGCAGCACGCCTTATATCCTCGGTTCCAAAAAGCTCCTTTGAAAACTCTCTGGCGCGGTTTCTTAGATAAAGGAATATTATTATTCCGGCGATCATTATTGCCAGAATAAGAAATAAAAAGATAACTATTAATCCCATGCTGATCTCCTCTTGAAAAGATGTCTTGTTGATTGTTTCTCCAATAGAACGTTTAACTGGAAGCTATATGATAAAAATGGCTGCGGGAAGAAGCTTTCCGCAGCCATGGTCATCCTAATAATTACTGGATGTCATTGTCATCAAATACATCGCCGCACTCAGGACAGAATTTAGGAGGATTATGAGGATCCTCAGGAGTCCATCCACACTTATCACAGCGGTATAATGGTGCGCCTGCAGGCTTTGGCTTTCCGCATTCCTGGCAGAACTTGCCAAGATTAACGGCTCCGCATGAGCAGGTCCATCCCTGTGCAGGTGCCGGCTTCGGCTTACCACACTGTGAACAGAATTTGGCAGTGTTGACAGCCCCACATTCACATGTCCATGAATTAGCAGCAGGTGCTGCGCCGCCGGCTGGGGCACCGCCTGTCGGCTGAGTAGGAGGTGTCTGCTGTTGCTGCTGTCCCATTGCAAACAGGTTGCCTGCATTCATTCCCCCTGCCATATTAGCCATATTCATTCCTGCAAATGCCATCATAGGACCTGTAGATGTATTGGAAGCAGCAGCCTTCATAGCCTCTGCCTGTGCACCTGTAAGGGTTGCTGCTGCCATGGTAGGATCGCGGAGAACAGCGTTCTTCTGAAGATCCTTGATCATCTGCTCATCTTCCTCAGACGCTTTGATCGTATTAATACCAAATGATACGATTCTTATACCGCGAAGCTCGCTCCATTTTGCAGAAAGCTGTTTATTAAGAGCATCGGCAACCTCTAATGTGTGTGCAGGAACTGCACTGTAACGGATTCCCATAGCGGAGATCTCAGCAAATGCCGGCTGTAAAGCTGTCATAAGCTCAGTCTTTAACTGGCTGTCAATCTTATCCCTTGTGTATGTATCAGGCACATTGCCACATACGTTAGTATAGAAAAGAATCGGATCAAAAATCTCATAAGAATATTCTCCGTTACAGCGAACAGAGATATCAACATCCAAACCAATGTTAGTATCCACTACACGGAATGGTACAGGCTGGGCTGTTCCGTACTTATTGCCCATGATCTCCTTGGTGTTGAAGAAGTAAACTCGTTGATCCTTTCCAACATCACCGCCGAAGGTGAAACGTCTTCCGATCTGAGCAAAGGTATTCTTAATGTTCTCACCAAGATTTCCGTAGAGAAGACTTGGCTCTGTTGATGTATCATAAAGGAATTCTCCTGCCTCAGCACAGATCTCAGCTACCTTACCCTGATCAACAATGATCATACACTGACCTTCGTTGACTGCAACTACAGAACCATTAGAGATAATATTATCATTACCTTTGTTGGCTGTTCCGAACTTGCCACTTGTTCTGTGTTGTCCTTTTTTCACCAATACATTAGATTCCAGTGCATCACAGTAAAAATACTCCTTCCACTGGTCAGCCATGACGCCATTGATAGCGCCACCAATTGCTTTAATTAATCCCATAGCGTTCTCCTTTTCTTTTATTTTTGCAGATAATCGATAATAACTGCATTTAATTCATTACTGATACAATATATGTGTAAATTCTTATGAAAAATACACAAACACATTATACATTTTTTGTTGAAAAAAGTCTAGTATTTGCGAGAGTTCTCTTTACAATCTTTTTGCTTTTCGCTATAATGATTAAGAACGAATGTTCGCAGGGCGATATTATACCTCATTTTGTAGAAAAGGAAGAATAACGTGTCAGAAGCTTTAGAAGGATTAAATGAAGAACAGAAGAAAGCGGTAACCACTACGGAGGGATACGTGCGGGTGGTTGCAGGTGCAGGAAGTGGTAAGACAAAGGCACTTACGCACCGCTATGTCTATTTGGTTAATGATGTGGGAATTGCAACCACTAATATACTTTGTGTTACGTTTACCAATAAGGCGGCCAATGAGATGAAGAAGAGAATCCGTAATATGATAGGTGACCAGGATACAGGAATGGTGTGCACCTTTCATGGCTTTTGTGTGCTGCTTCTCAGGGAGGATATTCATACAATGAACTATCCGGATAACTTTCTTGTGATGGATGAGGAGGACACAAAGGCAGTGCTTCGCAATGTCTATGAGCAGGCGCATCTTGATTCCAGGGAGATTACATATTCCATGGCAGAAGAGATGATTGCTCTTAGGAAATCAAGGATGGAGCATATTGAGTATGTGCTTCGTATGAATACGGGAGAGCTTAAGACAAAGTTTTTGACCGCAGTTAATAAAGAGGATGCATTATTTTTCGGGTATCTGTATGAGCAGAAGAAAGCATTTGCGTTGGACTATGAGGATCTTATCACATTTGCATTCTATATCTTGGATAATTTTCGGGATAAGAAAGAGAAATGGCAGAAGCGCCTTCAGTATGTTATGGTGGATGAGTTTCAGGATGTGTCTGCTACTCAGTATGAGATGGCAGAGCTTTTGTCAGCATATCACGGTAATCTGTTTATTGTTGGAGACCCGGATCAGACAATATATACATGGAGGGGGGCTAATATTGAATATATAATGAATTTCAAGGTGGCACATCCGGATTGTACTGATATAATTATGGATCAGAACTATAGATCACCAGAGAATATTCTTAATGCATCTAATTCTCTAATATCAAAGAATAAGAACAGGGTAGAGAAGAATCTGCGGCCTACTAAGGGGGCTGAGGTTCCTGTCTTGTATAATCACGCAAAGACAACGGATAAGGAGGCTCAGTGGATATTGAGCCAGATAGGCAAGATTGTTGAGGCAGGACATAAGTATAACGACTGTACAATTCTGTACCGTGCCCATCATGTGTCAAGAAGCATTGAAGAAGCATTGTTGAAGGCTCAGATACCATATGTGATATATAGTGGCGTATCCTTCTACAACCGAAGGGAGGTAAAGGATGCCATCTGCTATCTCAGGATGCTTATATTTGAGGATGATATGTCATTTAAGCGTATAATAAATGTACCCAGAAGGAACTTTGGAAAGAAGAGGATGGAGTTTTTGGAGATGTATGCCGAGGCTCATGGGATGAAGCTATATGAGGCGCTTCAGGATAATCTGGATAATCCCTTGATAGCAAGTTCTAAGGCGAAGGAATTTGTGGAGCTTATTGATGGGTATAAGCAGTCATTTCAAGTGTTCAAGCTGACGGATCTTCTGCAGGGGCTCATGAATGACAGCGGTTATGAGGCGATGCTAAGAACCTCCGGGGATGATTCCCGTCTCGAGAACCTTGCTGAGCTTAAACAGTCAGTATTCAATTATGAAAACGAAGCGGGAGAGGAGACCTCTCTGGCGGATTATCTGCAGCGCATCTCACTTCTTACCAATCTCGACAAGGAGGAGAAGAAGGATGCGGTTAAGCTCATGACCATACATACTGCAAAGGGATTGGAATTTCCGTATGTGTTTGTGTGTGGTATGAATGAGGGCATTTTTCCAAGCAAGCATGCAGATTCCGAGGAGGCGATGGAGGAGGAACGCCGTCTTGCCTATGTGGCATATACAAGGGCAGAGAATGCACTGTTCCTTTCTGATGCTGAGGGTGTTAATCTTGATGGATCTTACAGATATCCTTCCCGGTTCATTTTCAATACAGATAAGACTTATCTGGAATATACTGTGGAGCTTGAGCAGAGGTTTGTGGAATCGGCACAGAGCTTCATAAAAAAGAACGAAGAACAGATAAGCGGTGCTATGCCTGATAGGTTTGATGCTGGAACGAAGGTGAAGCACAATCTTTTTGGTGTTGGGGAGATACTTGAGGTAAATGAGAGTGACGGCTATTATGTGGTACAGTTTGAGGGAGTGAGAACCGCAAGGAATATAAGTTTTAAGATAGAGATGGAGAGGGTGTAGATATGGGTCCAGCAATCGGCATGTTGTCCGACTTCTATCGTAAAGAGGGAGTTGAAAAAAGCAATCTTATATGTTTTGGAGGTTAATATATGGATATTGTGTATAGAAGATTAACCGAAAAGGAACTTGATATTTTTATCAAAATGCGTATCAATCAGCTGCGTGAGGAGGGGGCAAAAGAGGAAATTGATCTTGAGCCTGCATTAAAGGATTATTATCAGCGTCATATGAAGTATGGTACATTTATTTCATGGATTGCGGTGGATGGGGAGAAAATTATAGGAACAAGCGGCATATCTATAGTAGAAAAACCGCCTTATTATGGTTGTCCGAGCGGAAGGATAGGACTTTTGTCGAGTATGTTTACCGATAAAGAATATCGAAGAAGGGGCATTGCAAGGGAGCTGCTTTCAAGGGTGATAAATGAAGCAAAAGACCAGGACTGCGGAACTGTTCAGATTACCGCTTCGGATATGGGTGTATTGTTGTACAGTGATTTTGGTTTTGTTAAAAACAATAATTTTATGCAGTATAAATTGTGATTGTAAGGGAATACGATATGGGTTTAGGGAAGAATCAGGAATACGAGATCAGAATAGAAGATATAGGAAATGACGGCGAGGGCATCGGTCACATTGACGGCATGGCTGTGTTTGTGAAGGATACTGTGCCTGGCGATGTGGCAAGGATCAGGATTATCAAGGACAAGAAGAAGTATGCCTATGGTCGTCTGATGGAGATAATCACCCCTTCTAAGGATAGGGTGATGCCTATATGTCCCAATGCCAGAAGATGCGGCGGATGCAGCATTATGCAGCTTTCCTATGAGAAGCAATTAGAGTGGAAACAGGCGAAGGTTGCTAATTGCCTTAAGCGTATCGGTGGTATAGATAATGTGGAAGAGCTGATGGAGCCGATTATCGGCATGGATATCGGCTATAAAGATGATAGCAAAGATAAGGAAGTGATCCTGGAGCCGGGTGACAATAAATATATTGATGGGAATGATAACATAAGCAATAACATATCTGATTGTGTAGAAGATTTCCCTGCCATCAGATATCGTAATAAAGCACAGTTTCCCGTGGGAAGAGATAAGGATGGTAATATAGCTATCGGTTTCTATGCAGGAAGAACTCATTCGCTCATTGATACAGATATATGCTATCTTCAGCATCCGATGAATGATGTGATTATCAGAAGGTTTCGTCGTTTTCTTGAACAGTATAATGTGGAGCCGTATAATGAGGAGACACATACCGGACTTGTGCGCCATATTTTAACCAGAGTCGGAAAGCATACCGGTGAGATTATGGTTTGTGTTATAATCAATGGTGATGAATTAGTTGGTGTAAAGGAATTTAATAGATTTGCTGAAAATGTTGGTGTGAAAAAGGGTGTTTCAAAAGGAAAAGAGTCTTTGTCGAAGAATAATGTAAAACACATAAATGTGGAGCAGGAATTGATAGAATGTGTGAAGGGTATTCCCGGCATGACCAGCATTGTCATTAATGTTAATAAAGAGAAGACCAACAGGATTCTTGGTGATAAATGCCGAACTATATGGGGTAGTGATACTATTACGGATTATATAGGTGATGTGAAATATCAGATAAGTCCACTTTCATTTTTCCAGGTTAATCCAGAACAGACAGATAAGCTGTATGGAAAAGCATTGGAGTATGCTGAGCTTGATGGAGATGAAACGGTATGGGATCTCTATTGTGGAATAGGAACGATTTCTCTTATCTTAGCGCAGAAGGCTAAGAAGGTAATGGGTGTGGAGATAATACCTGAGGCAATTGAAGATGCAAGAAAGAATGCGGAGATTAACGGCATGACCAATGCAGAATTCTTCGTTGGAAAGGCTGAAGAAGTATTGCCTCGGGAATATGAGAAAAACGGTGTCTATGCGGATGTGATCGTGGTCGATCCGCCGAGAAAGGGCTGTGATGCTGTGGCACTTAATACTATTCTTAAGATGGCACCCAAAAGGATAGTATATGTTAGCTGTGATCCGGCAACACTTGCAAGGGATGTGAAGATATTGACAAAGTCGCAGGATATTAAGTATGAAGTCAAGAAGATTTGTGCGGTGGATCAATTCGGGCATAGTGGACATGTTGAGTGTGTTGCTCAACTATGTATAGAATAAGTTAAAATAAGGAATTCTTGTAGTTTAGAAGTAACAAATACGAAAGCGAATAATAGACGGTTTAAAGTTGTATATGGGGTGTGATGCAAAATGAAAAATTTACCAGAGAAAACAATTGAAGAGCTTGTGGTACAGGAAGAAGAGAAGATTGCAAGAAATGATCAAGGCACAAAAGCCGCAAAGAAAGAAAGTCTGAAATTTCCGATTATTCTTTTAGGTGCGCTTATATATTCTGTCGGACTTAACTGTTTTCTTAGACCGCTTCATCTGTATTCAGGAGGATTTATGGGCTTTGCACAGCTATTTGAAGAGCTGTTAAAGCGCGCTGGTATATCATTTGGAGGGTTCAATATTTCAGGTATATTTTATTATCTTTTGAATGTTCCCGGGCTTGTTATTGCGGCAAAGAAGATGAGGAAGAGATTTATCATAAAGACTGTGTTTGCGGTGACATCTGTTACAATACTTCTTTCTTTAGTTCCTATACCTGATACACTGGTTCTTGAGGACAGGATTTCCAACACAATTGTGGCTGGACTTATATGCGGTGCGGGAATTGGTATCATTTTGTGGATGGGTGCCTGTGATGGCGGTATGAACATTATCGGAATGCTCATTATCATGATGAAGGGCAAGGGCAGTGTTGGTCAGGTAAGCCTTATTACTAATATCATTTTGTATACTATAATGCTGTTCCTCTTTGACGTGCCGACGGTTATCTACTCACTGATGTATTCTGTGTTCAATTCCATTGCTGCTGATAAGATCCATACCCAGAATATCAGTACCCAGGTTACGGTGATCACTAAGCTTGAGGATACCAAGCCTATGGAGGTGGAGGTTATGGGAAGGCTCAACCGGGGCATGACAGAAATTAATGCCAGCGGTATCTTCACAGGTGATCCGGTAAAGATATTTTTCATATATGTGAGCAAGTATGAGACAAGCAGGCTGAAGGCTATTATAAGAAGCTACGATCCTCATGCATTTATTGTGGAGAATGAGGGCGTGCATATAGATGGTAATTTCTTAAGGAAGCTGACATAACAATTAATTATAGTAAATGCTGGTATATAATTTAATTATTGTGAGTATTTTAAGGTTAAAAAGGTGAAGTGAAATGAGTTTGTTCAAAAAGAAGGCAGTTCAAACAAAGACATATGACAGCGGAGGTGAATACCCTGTTGTCCGTTCGAGCATTTGCACCGGAGAGAAGGTTGCGGGCTTTAAGGATAGGGAGACTGGAAGATTTCGGGATGTAATGCTTATCAGAAATGATAAGGAGCTTGAAGAGTTTAAGAGGATGTATGGCATCGAAGAAATAAAGATAGAATATTGAGAGATAATATTTGGGTTTAAATGCTTGTGGTTTTATTGTTCATAATTTAAAGGCTGATAATTTAAATATTTATCATATATTATTAATACAATAATTTTCTAATTGAAATATTTCTGATAAATCGGTATTATAATATAGAGAGGGGATAATAGGCAGGAGGAAGCGGTATGCTTCGTTTTTATTATGTTATCATTAAAAATCTAAAACGTGCATGGATGATACCCAGGATGGATTATATTGCAGATCATCCTGAAAAATATTCCGAGGAATTCAGGTACCGTTATGACAAGAAGGTTATACGCCATATGATGCGTACCGGCAGGATTACCACAACAGCCTACGGCATGGAGAATCTTCCTGAGGAGGGCGGGTATGTTATGTTTGCCAATCATCAGGGGAAGTATGATGCCCTTGGGATCATGTATTCCCACGAGAAGCCCTGCTCTGTTGTAATGGATGAGAAAAGGTCTAACGGGATATTGGTACGCCAGTTTGTTGACCTTGTAGATGGCAAGAGGATAAGGCTTGACGATCTGAAGCAGGCGGCGGGGATAATAAGGGAGATGACTGCGGAGGTCAAACAGGGAAGAAGATTTATTATATTTCCTGCGGGAGGCTACAAGCACAGAAATGGCAATCGTATTGATGCATTTAAGCCGGGCTGTTTCAAGAGTGCCATGAAGGCAAAGGCACCGATAGTTCCGGTTGCCTTAGTGGATTCATGGAAGGTGTTCGACCTCTGGTCCTTGAGACGTGTCAGGACACAGGTGTATTATCTGAAGCCTATACTGTATGAGGAGTATAAGCATATGAAGTCTAATGAGATATCAGACCTTGTGTTCAGAAGAATATGCAAGGCTGTCTGGTTTGGTGAACATGATCTTCCCGGAGAGGCGGTTGAATGCTGATGGAAGCATTTATGGGTGCGTTATAGAGACTTACCTGTGTTCATTCGCAGGTAAGTTTTTTGTACTGTTTTAACCAGGCCTTGCCGAAACACAAGGCACTTTAATAAAGCAGAAGCTTCAAAAAATCTATTAAATATAAGGAGATATATTGTAGTGTTACGAAAGCTTGATAGGAACAATATTACCATACTTATTATATTGCTTGGATTTGCTTGTTATATGTATGCCACATTTGCATTTAATTGTACTGCTTATGCGGAAGCTCATGATACTTATTATACTGCTGGGCAAACTTATGAGAATGAGAAGTCTGGGGAAAATACCACAATAACTCAAGACGGACTATCTATGCCTTCAATTAAAAATGTTACAATCCGCTCTAAGACTTCATTTTCTGTGACCATTAACACTGTCAAGGGTGCGGGCGGGTATTACATATATAACATCAAGGATGATGGAGGGCTGGAGCTGCTTAAGACTATTAAGGACAGCCATACCAGCCGATTTGTAATTGCCGGGCTAACCTATAATAGTACTTATCGTTTTACTGTTCAGGCGTTCAAGAAGAATAAGGGAACAGGGGAAATCAATGTTGGACCATATGATGAAAAAGGTGTGGCAAAGAAGCTAAAGGTGACAACAAAATATAAAAAGGGTTTCAAATATTATTATGATGCAGATGGAAATGTGATCAGGGATGTGGAGAAGCTTCTGCCAAAGAAAAGAAAGTACATGATCAAGGTCAATACTGAAAGATGTGTCATGACTATATATGCTAAGGACGGAAGAAAGGGTTACAGGATTCCTGTGAAATCCTTCCTCTGCTCCCCTGGAAAGGGCACAAAATCGGGAACATTTTCTGTGGGGGAAAAGTACCGATACAGATCCTTGTTCTACAACTCATACAGCCAGTGGACTGCCGTAATTCATGGCAATATCCTGTTCCACACAACTCCCTATAAATCCTACGGAAACAATAATACCTTAGATGTGTCAGAGTATAATAAGTTAGGGACGGCAGCTTCACACGGCTGTGTCAGGCTGCAGTGTGTGGCGGTTAAGTGGATATATGATAATTGTCCTAGGGGAACGAAGGTCGTTATATACAAGAGCAAAAAGGCGGGACCCTTTGGAAAGCCAAAGCTTGAAAAGCTTCCAAAGTGGCATAAATGGGACCCCACTGACCCCACGGCTGTTAAAAAGTGCAAAAAGCACGGATGTGATCATATTATGTGATAATATTATCATACTTATGATCAGTAAAAATGAGCAAAGCAGCGTCATGCTTGCATGAAACGCACTTTTGCGATAAAACACACGGAGACGATAGTCGGCGTGATATGATAGTTTCCACTTGACAAAGTATAAAGGATAATGATATACTTCGGTTGTTAGCACTCGATATGAGAGAGTGCTAACAACCCTTTGCTATATACAGATGATAAAGCGCGGGTCTATACAATGCTCGCAGCAAGTAATGTGTTTATCTGAGTTTCGCAAATGTCTAAGAGAAGCAGTATCTGAGAGAGGTGATCATTATGGCTAACTTACCAATTTACAATATTCTGGCAGTACCGGATGCCAACGTATATCTGAAAAGTGATTATTATGAGGAGATGACAGGAAGACAGCCGGCAGAGGACGAACGCGTCATTCTCATGGTGGAGAAGGAGGAGATAACAAAGGATGAGATTACTGAGGACAGCTTCTATCCCATAGGTATCTCCGGCATTATCACAGAGGCAAATGACAATGGTTATTTCCTTGTTCATACCAATAACAGGGTCAACCTTGATGAGATTACTGTATTTAAGGATCATACAATAGATTTATCCATCAGTAAGCGTCCTGATATTGAAGACCTTGAGGTAAATGAGGATATCACTGAGAGGATTAACGGTGTAAAGGCATTAGTGATAGATTTCTCACAGAAGTATCAATGGGGCCCCCTTATCAGAAGCTATGCTTCCAGATGGAGAACACTTGGAGAGATCGGAGCCGCATTTTCTCCCTGGCTCATGAATTCCAATGAGGAGAGATATGCTATTCTTGCTGAAGACAGCCAGAAGAAACGTTTTGAAATGTTAGAAAAGCTTTTGATAGAGAACCTTGAAATGGGCAGAGTCAATCAGGAGGCCCAGGGTGCCCAGGAGGAGGATTACAGAAAGATATATCGGGAGTCTGCCATCAAGAAGCAGATTGAATATCTTCAGAAGGAATTAGATGAGATGCATCCCGAAAATGTTTCTGATATAAGACGCCTTGAAATAAGGGTTGCTGAATCAGGAATGAATGAAATTGCAAGGAAGGAATGCGATAAGATAATTACAAGATTAAAGCAGCAGGGGCAGGGCAGCTCTGAATACGGAATGCTGTATGATTATGTGGATTATATGGCAGAGCTTCCATGGAAGAAGCAGCCAGCAAAGAAGATAAAGCTGGACCGCGCCGAGAAGGTGCTTTCAAAGGATCACTATGGTCTTTCCAAGGTGAAGAACAGGATATTGCAGCAGATTGCAGTTATGAATCTTAAGAAGCAGCAGTCAGGCTCTATCATATTGTTTGTGGGTGCTCCCGGTACAGGCAAGACCAGTATCGGACAGAGCATTGCTAAAGCCCTCAACAGGGAGTATGTCAGGGTAAGTCTTGGCGGTGTGCGGGATGAGGCTGATATAAGAGGACATAGGAGAACCTATATCGGTGCCATGCCCGGACGTATTATGGATGGAATAAGTAAATGCGGCGTGTCTAATCCTGTTATGGTGCTTGACGAGGTGGATAAGCTGTCATCTTCCTATAACGGGGATCCTGCAAGCGCCCTGCTGGAGGTGCTTGATCCGGAACAGAATAACACATTTACCGACCATTACATGAATGTTCCCTTTGACCTTTCGGATGTGCTTTTTATCTGTACTGCCAATACAACGGATACAATACCGGCACCCCTTCTTAACCGTATGGAGGTAATTCAGTTCCAGGGCTATACACCTACAGAAAAATTGGAGATTGCAAAGAAGCATCTGCTTCCAAAGGCAATGGAGGATGTGGGAATCAATAAGAAGCAGCTTCAGATATCGGATGAAGTGTTAAATAAAATAATATCAGACTACACAAGAGAGGCCGGAGTGCGGGGCTTAAGAAAGCGTATGGATATGCTCTGCCGTGGCGTTGCGGTGGAGATTGTAAGGCATAATCAGAAGAGAGTGAAGGTTACAGAGGATAATGTCAGAGAGCTTCTGGATATGCGTCCAATGAAGCATGAGGAGGTCCACAAGCAGAAGAAGCCCGGAATTGTGACAGGACTTGCATGGACCGCAGTGGGTGGAGAGATTCTCTATATCGAGACACTGTTCACAAAGGGCAAGGGCAAGATCACTGTTACAGGCCAGCTTGGAGATGTGATGAAGGAGTCTGCACAGATTGCAGTAAGCCTTGTTAAGAGCATGTTCCCTAAGCAGGCTAAGATGTTTGAGGAGAATGACCTTCACATTCATGTTCCCGACGGTGCAACACCTAAGGATGGACCTTCTGCGGGTATTACACTTACTACAGCTTTGTCATCCCTTGTCTGCGGCGTACCCGTTCCTGCAACGGTTGCCATGACAGGAGAGGTTTCCTTGGAGGGAAATGTGAAGCCTATAGGAGGACTGCCGGAGAAGCTTATGGCGGCACAGCGCGCAGGGGTTAAGACTGCATTTATACCTAAGGATAACGAGGATGACTTAAGAGATGTGGCTGATGAGGTGAAGGAGCAGCTAACGATCATTCCTGTGGAGAAGGTGGAGGATGTGCTGAAATATCTGAAGATTGTTCATAGGAAGAAATGATATGTAAGAATAAAAGATGCTTTGTTTTAAGGCAGCTGTAGGGTGATGTGCAGCTGCCTTTGTTATGTTGCGCAGAGTCTAGATTGCTATTGAAAAAAACAAGAGATTGATTTAATATAGTAGGTACTCAAATTAAGGCTGGTAATAATATGAAGATAAAAATGCTATATAAGATCATCTTATGTGTCATGACTGTTTTTATGATGGCGTTTATATTCCGAATGTCTGCAATGGAGGCAGATGAATCATCCCAGTTAAGTACATCTGTAGGTTATACCATCGGTGGGATATTAGTAGAGGGATTTGAAGAAATGCCCGCTGATACACAGGAGGAGTATGTTGAAGAGATTGAGCATCCCCTTAGGAAGCTGGCACATTTTACGGAATTTATGGTTCTTGGTTTCCTGCTCCTGCTGGATGTATTTGTTTTTACTAAGCTCAACGGAGTTAAGAGGTCTGTTGTTGCTTTAGTGCTGGGGCTTGCCTATGCGGCATCAGATGAGCTGCACCAGCTTCTTGTCAGTGGCAGAAGCTGTGAGCTTAGGGACGTTTTGATAGATGTTGGTGGTGTTGTGTCAGGGTGCGTCATAGCAAGCCTGGTCATACTTATTGTAAGATATGCCAGGAACAGACCGGCTAAGGACAAGGAGTAATACCGGTCAGAAGCTGCTGAAAGTGCTGATATTGCTTTAGACCGATCATTGTTACAGACTCTGGTTGACTTATATTAATAAAAGATAGTATAATGTGAAAACTGCTAATGATACAGGTGTTTGTAAATTGTTTCAGATTCAAGATATATATAGATTTTCAGATGCCTGGAAAAAATATAACATGAGGAGAAGAGAAAATGAAGAACAATAAGAAGATATTGATCTCAGGTGCTGTGCTGTTGGTGTTTTATGCAATAGCCTGGTACTGCATTGAGATTAGAGAGGTACAGGTTGAGGAAACCTTCTGGGCATTGCTGCCATCCCTTATTGCTATTGTGCTGGCACTTATCACTAAGGAGGTGTATAGCTCCCTGTTTGTGGGAATACTTACAGGAGCTTTATTCTGGGGCAAGTTCCACCCGGTGGCAGTGCTTAACCACGTATTTCAGGATGGAATCATAACTGTTATATCAGATTCGTGGAATGTGGGTATTCTGGTATTTCTTGTAATACTGGGAATGATGGTGCAGCTGATGAACAGGACTGGCGGATCTCTTGCCTTTGGACGCTGGGCAACAAGCCATATAAAGGGCAAGGTGGGGGCACAGCTTGCAACCATACTTCTTGGTGTACTTATATTTATTGATGACTACTTTAACTGTCTTACAGTAGGCTCTGTCATGAGACCTGTTACGGACAAGCAGAAGATAAGCCGTGAGAAGCTTTCATATCTTATTGATGCAACAGCGGCACCGGTGTGTATTATAGCCCCCATTTCATCTTGGGCAGCAGCAGTTGCAGGCTTTGTTGAGGGTGAGAACGGTATGAGCCTTTTCCTTAAGGCGATTCCCTATAACTTCTACGCTCTGCTTACGATACTTATGATGATACTGGTTGTTTCCATGAAGATTTCCTATGGTCCCATGAAGAAATATGAGGAAGACGCACTGTCGGATGAGTACTGGGCTAAGAAGGATTATGTTGGTGCAGAGGATACCTCATTAAAGGTCAACCACAACGGAAGGGTTATAGATATGCTCATACCCATTGTGCTGCTTATTGTTCTCTGTACTATCGGAATGATATATACAGGCGGATTTTTCAAGGGTGAGAGCTTTATCAATGCCTTTGCTAACAGTGATGCCTCGGTGGGACTTGTGTTAGGCTCAGCAAGTGCTCTCGTCATAACCGTTATCTTCTATCTGCTCAGAGGCGTGATAACATTTGATGATGCCATGGACTGCCTTCCTGAGGGCTTCAAGCAGATGGTTCCTGCGATCCTTATACTTACCTTTGCATGGTCCCTTAAGGCTATGACAGATAATCTTGGTGCAGCTCCCTATGTTGCAGGTGTTGTTGAGGGCTCAGCAGCGGGATTCCAGGCATTCCTCCCTTGTATCATATTCCTTATTGCCATCGGTCTTTCCTTTGCAACAGGTACGTCATGGGGAACCTTTGGAATACTTATTCCTATTGTTGTTAACTGTTTCCAGAATTCAGATTATACAATGATGATCATTGCCATATCTGCATGTATGGCAGGTGCGGTGTGCGGCGACCACTGTTCGCCTATCTCCGATACCACAATCATGTCATCCGCAGGTGCAGAATGTGAGCATATCAATCATGTATCGACACAGCTTCCATATGCACTTACTGCAGCAGCAATATCATTTGTGACCTATATTGTTGCAGGACTTACAAAGAGCGCATGGATATCACTTCCTGTCGGCATGGTGCTTATGGTGGTCGTGCTGCTTATCATTAAGAACATGGGTGGAAATGAACCCATTAAAGAAGAATCGAAATAATGTGGATCAGTATAGGACATATATTAACAGATATCAAAGGCAAAGAAGCTCTGCAATTTTCGCAGGGCTTTTTTGATTATTGCGGACATAACCTTTGCGATGATATACTGTTATATCTTAAATGGATGGATTGTAATTGAAGCCCTAAGGATATTTTAAGAATTGCTTCGTGCGGTGGATATCTGAGAAATGATAATGGCCACAAACATGATCACACAACCCAGGATCTCTCTTCCTGTAAGATATTCGTGGAGGATTATTGCAGCAGATAACACGGCAAACACAGATTCCATGCACATAAGCAGTGATGCAATTGTTGCCTCGGTATATTTCTGGCCGATGATCTGCAGGGTGTAGGCAATGCCGCAGCTCATGATTCCTGAGTAGAGCAGTGGTTTACCGGCTGCAAGGATGTTAGATATATTGGGTGTCTCAAATATGAACATTAATATCAGGGATATACCTCCCCCTACAAAGAACTGCAGACATGAGAGCAGTGTGCCGTCAACCTCTCTGGCAAACTTCTCAACACAGAGTATATGTATTCCGTAGAAGAAAGCACATATCAGTGCGAGGAAGTCTCCCCTGTTAATGCCATTTAACTGGTCAGGAGTTATACATAGGAAATAAAGTCCCACAAAGCCGCATAGGACGCATAGCCATGTGAGCAGAGGAACCTTCTTTTTGATGAACAGGCCTAATATAGGAACAAAGAACATATATAGGGCTGTCACAAATGCAATCTTGCCGGCGGTGGAATAATAGAATGCAAACTGCTGAAAGTTGCTGGCAACACAGAAGAGGCAGCCTAGGATAATTCCGTATTTAAGTGCCTTCTTTGTAAATATGCTCTGTCTGGTATCTGTGAAGGAGGCGGTATTGTCTATAATCATACCATTAATTGACAGATCAGATGTACCTTCGGAGTCAGACGCGCTGCTGCCAGATGCGCTGCTATTAGGTGTGCTGCTGGCAGATGTATTACTGACAGATCTTCTGCCAAGAAGCTCCTTTATAAGTATCACAGGCAGAAGAAATAATCCTCCCATAACAGTCCGTATGCCGTTAAATGTAAAGGCCTCTATTTTCTCCATTCCCATGCTTTGTGCAACAAAAGAAGTTCCCCATATAAATGCAGTTGTAAGAAGAAGAAATACTCCCTTCAAGCTCGTATTGGTTTTCTGATCGGTATTACTCATATGTGTATGCCTTTCGCCTGGTAAATGTACTATTATCTAGCCAGAGATATTGTATAGGCAGATTTTGATGATGTCAAGAAGAGAATGAAACAGATACTTTGTAATAAAATGACACCCCATGGGCTTTGCATGTTAAGTGGATGGTTGACAGTTCGTTGATAATACATTAAACTTGTATAAGATTTTCGTAGCAGACATAATAATTATTGCTGGTCATGCTATGCCTTCTCCCTATAGAGGTGGAAGGTGGCGGTAAAGTTGGCAGATGCGAGGATTAGTATCATATTATGTGTTTGTTTAGAAAAGTAATTTAAGGGAGTGAATATATTATGAGAATCAGGAAATTATTATCAAGAGGTTTAATGGCATTATGCATGGTGGGAGTGCTTGCACTGACAGGATGCGGAGCGGCAGATGACGGAGCAGACAGGGATGTGGATACATCTTCCAAAGTGGCAGGAGGAGCAGATGTCTCAGGTGATGAGGATACAGGGTCTTCGTCAGACTCTGGCAATGATGGGAATGCTGCTTCAGAAGCTGACAATGAAGCTTCTAAGAGCCAGAGTGCCACAGGATATTCATTTAATGGTAAAAGCTTTGTAGTCACTCTGTATCCGGAGATAGCGCCCATCACATGTGCAAATTTTCAGAAGCTTGTAGAGCAGGGCTTTTATAACGGACTTACCTTCCACAGGGTTGTGGATGCATTTATGGCTCAGGGTGGTGATCCCCTTGGAAACGGTACAGGCGGCAGTGAGGAGACCATCAAAGGAGAGTTCGCATCTAATGGAGTGGATAACGGAATCTCACACCAGAGAGGAGTTATCTCAATGGCAAGAAGCCAGGACCCTGACAGTGCATCAAGCCAGTTCTTTATCTGCTATGCTGACTGCACATTCTTAGACGGTGACTATGCTGCATTTGGGGAGGTCACAGAGGGAATGGAGGTTGTTGACGGCTTTTTAGAGGTTCCCCGTTCTATGGGTGGTGACGGAGCAGTGTCGGCACCGGATGATAATATTGTTATGGATAAGGTGGAGATGATCGAACCTGATGCTAACGGCAATCCGCGAGTACAGGTTACCATGAAGTAATTACTATAGTTGCATAGGGAGTGCTTTAATTCTGGCATATGATAAGAGCGTGCAGATTGCCATGAAGTAATAATGGATGTTTTGTAATGTGATGTGTATAATATACGCAGATAATATGTGCGTCTAATAATTAGTAAGGAGGGGGGCACTATGACATTTGATGAACTTATCAAAAAGCTTAAGGTTGACGGAGATGTGGGCAAGGCGTTAGAGTTTGCAAAGCTTGTAAAATAATGCCTTGGCAGGATTAGTTTATTGATGGTAAAAGAGCACATGACAATCTGAATGGATTGAGATGTGCTCTTGTCTGGTTTTGCGTAAAATGAGCAAAGGAACAGAATATTGTTAGTTATTATCAAGAATCGGAGGAATTAAGGTATGAATGAGAATGTATTTAAGAGAAATGAACTCCTTGCACAGAAGGTTATCAAGGGTTTTGAATCCCGCAACATGTCAGGATATTACGCTGCGAATAAGGAAGAGGCCTTGAAGCTTGCTTTGGGGCTCATACCAGAGGGGAGCAGTGTCACCATGGGCGGTGCAATGTCTGCTCGGGAAATCGGTCTTGTGGATGCCGTTAAATCCGGAAAATATAATTTCATTGAAAGAGAAAATGCATCTACTCCGGAAGAAAAACGCAAAGCTACAATGGAAGGGTATGATGCGGATTATTTTCTTTCCAGTGCCAATGCAATGACGGAAGACGGAATCATCGTAAATATCGACGGAAATTCCAACAGGGTATCCATGATTGCGCACGGACCGAAGCATGTTTTGTTTATTGTAGGAATGAATAAGATTTGTGATGATGTGGATGGCGCCATGAAGAGAGCCAGGAATGTGGCTGCACCGATCAATGCGCAGAGATTTGATATTAATACTCCGTGCAAGAAGACAGGTTCATGCATGAACTGTAAATCGCCGGATACTATATGCTGCCAGTTCCTTATCACAAGATATTCAAGACATGAGGACAGGATACATGTGATACTGGTGAATGATCAGCTGGGATTCTAGTTGAAGAAATTACTTGAAGGCATATGTGAGAGTTCGTATGTCAATGTGGGAACATAATAGCCGAGATGATATTTAGTCGTGAATAGCTTATTATATTAGGGGAATATTTCATATGAAGTATTCCCCTATCATATATAGTGGAACGTTGATCATCCAATCCTGTTCTTTATAAT
Organism: Lachnospiraceae bacterium; assembly: GCA_017470935.1. Lineage (GTDB taxonomy): Bacteria > Bacillota > Clostridia > Lachnospirales > Lachnospiraceae > CAG-590. Next base: position 10,620 of record JAFUXG010000056.1, on the reverse strand, counting down.
TAGACAAAGATGTCCTTATGGATAATTCAGGTGTATATTTATCTCTGAAAGCCCTTAAGGATTTAGCTTTCAGATTTTCCTCTGCCTTTACTTCGATTGGGATAATGGACGAGTTTTTCTGTAATACAAAATCAATTTCTCCGGAGGAATTGGGAGTTGAATAGTAGCAGAGAGGAAGACCTTTTGCTGCAAGCTCTCCAGCAACATATTGTTCAGTCAATGCTCCCTTGAAATCTACGAATATTCTGTTGCCCTCTATGATTGTATGAACATCCAGTTCTGCCATGGCAGATAACAGGCCTATATCAAACATATAGAGTTTGAAATTTTCAAGCTCAATGTAGGATTTTAGAGGAATAAATGGTTTGGATATGCGATAACATTTTCTTACAAGACCAATGTCAATAAGCCACTGTATAGCCACCTCATAATTCTTTGCTCTGGCGCCCTCTCTTATAAGACTATATATAAATTTCTTGTTTTCTTTAGACAACTGCTTTGGGAGAGCAGACCATACCATTTGAATACGTTCTGCAATATTGGCAGGTGCATGCTTTGAAAAATCATTACTGTAAAATGAAAGCAATTCATTTTGCAGTTCACGGACCTCATTATAGTCCATATTCTCTACAAAAGTCTGAACAATCTCCGGCATTCCCCCCACATAGTAGTATTCCTTTAGAAGAATAGTGAGTTCAGAGGAAAATGTGTTGGCTAATTCATAATTCTTTCTAATTATAAGCTCTGCAAGTTCCTCCTTGCCTCTTGCAAGCAGGTATTCATAAAACGTAAGAGGATATAGGGTAAGGGTATTAATTTTGCCAACAGGAAATGACGTTCCCTCATGGAGGGCGATTCCGAGCATTGAGCCTGTTGCAATAATGGAATATTCGGGAGCCTGTTCGCAAAAATATTTGAGGGAAGTAAGAGCTTTGGGCACTTCCTGAATCTCATCAATGATTATAAGAGTATCATCAGGAGTTATATTGATTCCGCTTTCAATCTTAAATGCTGATATGATGTGATCAATATTGTAACCCTGTTCAAATACGTCCTGAATAGTCTTGTTGTTATCCATATTAATGTAGGCGGTTTTTTCAAAATACAATCTTCCAAACTCAGTTGCAAGCCATGTTTTCCCTACCTGCCGTGCACCGGTAAGAAGGAGAGGTTTTCTGTTTTTCTTATTTTTCCATTTGATTAAATCGTTGATTGAATTTCTATACATAGATAAATCTCCTGTCAATATGCTCAAATATTCCTTCAGTTAATTGATATTAATAACATGTTTTTTAATAGTAATATGTAGCATTGATAATAGCGATATACTAATGATTATTGACTATATTAACACTTTTAATGCGTAAACACAATATTATTTATACATTTTTAATGTTGAAACATAATGAGAACATTACATTTTTAATGCTGAAAATAAAATTTTATGTACCATTGTACCAGTTTTATGTACAATTGTGATATCTTGCACCGGAGGATATTGCAGGCATGGTTGAAGTAAAGGGCAGGGGCGGAACTGTACTTCAGCCTGCGGTAGATCTGCTTGAACACGCAAAGGATTTTCCTAAGGACGGTCCGATTCTTATTATCACTGACGGATATATAGAGGATGACCTTGCAGTTCATAGAGAGCATGCTTTTCTGATTTCTGAGGGTAATTATCTGCTTTTCAGACCTAAAGGGAAAGTATTTCATTTTGATGGGAAAGAGATATGAATGCGGAAAAGTTAAATGCTACTTGTAAAGAAAAGCGGATACATTAAAAAGTTTTTAAATAAAACATAATTATATGGCAGAAAATTCGAAAATAAGCTATAATGTAATATAGAATTTGAAGGAGGCAGCCGTGTTATGGGAGCAAAGTATAAAGCTATAGAGATTGCTGATTTTTATATTCAGTTAATTAATTCTATTCCTGATAATACAATCGATAATCTAAAACTGAATAAGCTGCTGTATTATGTTCAGGGCTTTAGCTTGGTGAAATTAGGCTATCCTATGTTTGACGAAAATATACAGGCTTGGGACTATGGACCAGTTATCCCTGAAATCTATCATGTATTCAAATGCTGCGGGAAGAATTCCATTGAAGAACCTACAGCACCTTTTGATGAAAGCAGATTTAGTACTGAAGAATTGAATCTTTTGATTGATATATATAATGAATATGGGAAATACACAGGATGGGCACTTAAAAGCATGACTCATGAAAAGGGCAGCCCATGGGAACAGGTGTATGAGAAAAACCAGAATAAAATAATTACAAAGCAAAGTATAGAAGAATATTTTAAGAAGCTGAATCTTCCTTCATTTACTATTGACAATTTGAATATTCCGACTGTGACAGAACTCCCAGCTGATTGGGATCGAAAAGAGGATTCAATCTATGACACAGTATAATCGTTGGGAGATTTGGGAGGCGGTTGTTACTTTTGAAGAAGGAAGGGGAAGTAAGAAACGTCCTGTTCTTATTCTCTCGCAGGAAAAATGTCTGGTTTTGTCATTGAAAATGACTTCACACGAGCCGAGATACAAGAAACTTGAGGGCGAATACGAAGTTATGAAATGGCAGGAAGCAGGATTGTTAAAACCAACAGTTATACAGTGTAGCAAGCTTTTGAAATTAGATGCATCACAGTTTACGGGAAAGCAGTATGGAAGGCTTCAAGCGACAGATATTATCGGCTTGCAGGCGTTGTTGAGATATATGGGAATTCAAATTTAATTATTTATTATGATAGTAGAGTGGATAGAAGATTCATTTAGAAATTTTCTATCCTTTTTTATTTGGAGTGGGATTTTTAGTGTATATATTTCGTCTAATAAATGAAAACAAATTAGAGAATTGCAATGGTTATTATTTTGTATTCCATTCATTAACGTGCATTGATATCTGTGTACCTGCACATATAAAAATCGTGTAAAAATGTTAGAAGGAGCCATACAGCATGAAAAACAATGAAATTGAAGGATTGGTGGAAAAGGCAAAGGGACGGGACCCGGACGCATTTACACATTTAATGAAATATTACATGAAGGATATGTATAGAGTGGCACTTGCAGTACTAATGAATGATGAGGATGCTGCTGATGCTATTTCAGAGACGATTCTTGCATGCTACGAAAAGATATATACATTGAAGAAGAATTCCTATTTCAAAACATGGATGACAAGGATACTCCTAAATAAATGTTATGATATCAGAAAGGATAGGAAGCATTATGTGAGCATGGACGAAGAGACAGCAGAGTTTGTATCGTTTGCCGGGAGCAAGGGGCAGGTAGTGTCTGAGGATGAATACAATTCTGAGTTAAAGGAGGCGTTATACATTCTCGATGAGAAATACCGTGTGCTTATTACAATGTACTACATTGAAGGCTATTCGATAGCTGAGATCTCAAGGCTTTTGAAAATTCCCCAAAGCACAGTGCAGACAAGACTTTGGCGGGGAAGGAAAAAGCTTGGTGAATATCTTAAGAAAAAATAAACAGTATGAACATACACTATGCTTACATGAGTTGCATTGAAAAAAATATTATAGGCTAATGAAATTATTTGTGAGAAAGGAGAAGCGTATGGACGGAAATAATAATCCATTTATAAATGATATTGAGATTCCTGATGTGGTTATTAAGAAAACAGATGCAGCATTTTCGATGGTCAGGAAGGGGAGATCAGAGTATGTTAATGAAGTAGAGAAAATACATGGAGACATTCATGAAAAGCAAGTCATAGGGCGTCGCAGTCATGCTCCATGGGGAGTGGCGGCAGCGGCGGTGCTGATAGCTGTCTTACTTGTTATTCCGTCACCGGTGAGTTCGTTTGCAAAGGAATCTATCAAACAGATGGCAAACCATATTAATGATCTCATCTACGGACCGCATGAGGATATTACCAGGTACACTACCTATGTTGAGCAGACTGAAAGGGATGGGGATCTGACAGTAACATTAAATGATGTTCTGGTAGATGGCAGTCAAATGACATTCAGCTATACGGTGACAAATGATAATCCGGTGTTTCAGTATGTTGAGGATGACGATAACACAGGTGGAACTCTTGTGGATTTCTATGACCTGGTTGTAAAGCGGATAACGATCAATGGAAGGACAAGGGAATATATCGGAGATGATTTTGATCCTCATTTTGTTCTTCTTGAAGGTCAAACGGCATGGAGCGGTGATCCGGATGATGTTATTGACAATAAAACATACCCTGTTATGGGAACGCTTTCTCTCAATGAGTTTGCGGATGTTTTGGAGAATGAAGATGAAGCGCTCAATGTATCAATGGATATTGTGGCGGTACAGTGGGGGGCTGATATGAAGGAATTCTCTTATGCATTTCAGTTGACAAATCGGGAGCTTGCGTCAGATACAAAGGAGATTCCGATTGAGCAGACAGTCCGCATTGATGATGTGACTATGAAATTGGATAAACTGGTGATTAATTCCTATAGTCAGAAGGTGTATTTTAATATTGAAGGTGTGCCGGATCAATCATATAGGAGTGATATCGGAACTAAGGAGGAAAGATATGCATTTTATATTGAGGGAAAGGATGAGAAAGGAAACAGGGTATGCGGCGAGGTAGAGGAAATCATTGACGGATATGGATATATCAATCTTGTCTCACTGTCGGATGAGACCGGACTTCGAAGTGATGTTAAGTGTTATGATTTTCAACTAAGCTATGATTATATGCCTCCTGTAAATGATAAAGAAAACTATGAGGAAACGGTTAAGAAGTATCACAGAGAGGGTAAGCTGGGGGATGAGTTCAGGGTGGATTGCAGACAGGAAAATTGAGAGATTTAGTAAAAAATGTCAGAAAATGTTCACCTTATGTTCAATCTTTTTTCAATATTTGAGTGTTATTCTGTGAACACTTAATTACAGTGGAATATTGAAATGAAGGGTAAGGTGATTATTATGAAACGAAAATGGTTAGCGGTATGTATGACATTGTGCATGGTGCTGGGACTTACAGCATGTGGCAGTACGGGAAGTGAAGTAACATCGGATGAGCAGAGCATCAGTGATGAAGCTGTTTCTGAGGAAAGCGGTGACGACAGCTTGGATACATCGGGAAGTGGTGTGACTAATCTGTCAAAGCTTGATAACAGTGCATGGCAGTATAATTCAGATGATGATGTGTATTATCAGATCGGCATTTCATATTGCAGTAATCCGGCTGATGTGAATTATGAGACATTGGCGGTGTTTGTTCCGGGGGCATATATGACAGGTACGGATAACGGTGATGGAACTTATACATGTGAGATTAATCCTGACGGAACGGCTGGAAGCTATAATGCGGAGAATGCACCAATCGTTATGCCAATCAATACACCGGGTTACACGGCACAAGCGGCACTTACGGAATATACAAGTGTATCACAGTATACCGATGCAGGCTTTGTGTATGTACATGCAGGCTGTCGGGGACGTGATGCGGGTGCACCGGCAGGTGTGACAGACCTTAAGGCAGCCATACGGTATATCAGGTACTGTGATGATGTACTTGCGGGAGATGCGGAGAGTATATTCACATTCGGCATGAGTGGCGGCGGAGCACAGTCATCGGTTGTAGGCTCAACCGGGGATAGCAGCTTGTATGATGCATATCTTGAGGAAATCGGAGCAGTAGAGGGCGTAAGTGATGCGGTATTAGGCTCGATGTGCTGGTGTCCTATAACTAATCTGGACTCTGCGGATGAAGCCTATGAGTGGATGATGGGAACAACAAGAAGCAACCTTTCTGATGAGGAACAGGAGATTTCCGATAAATTAGCGGAAGCATTTGCAGCATATATAAATGATGCCGGAATAAAGGATGAGAACGGTAATGTGCTTACCTTGGAGGAATCCTCTGACGGAATATATCAGGCGGGAAGCTACTACGAATATATGAAGTCTGTTATTGAGAATTCCCTTAATAACTTCCTGTCTGATACAACATTTCCCTATGACGCATCTTCGGCAGGTAATAATGGCGGTGGACCGGGCGGAGATTTCGGCGGCCGTGGCGGAAGAATGAAGGGTAACTTTGACGGGAATTCCGATGGAAATGGTGGACCGAAAGGCAATTTCGGAGGTCCGGACGGCAATTTTGATGGCGATTTCGGAGGCCCGGACGGAGAGTTTGACGGTAACTTCAAGGGAGGCAAAGGTGGGCCGGGCGGCATGCGTGACGGAAGCTTTGATGAGAGCGAGCTGCCGGATGATCTGAAGCAGAAGCTTGATGAAGGGAATACGGTAAACAATTCGCAAGACAGTACCGGAGCGGAAACAGATGGAGCTTTGCAAGGCGGTGAGGCCGATGTTGATAATGGTGAACAGGATAAGAATAAAGCATTCGTGGATGGTAATGCAGATGGCAATACTGCAGATGGCGGCACAGGTAACATAGAGGACTTTGACAACATTACAAGAAATCAGACTGACAGCGGAATCAGTCTTTCAGGCACTTATGAAACAGCACAGGATTACATTGATGCTTTGAATGCGAACGGTGAGTGGGTAACCTATGATGAAGCTTCTAATACTGCAACTATCACAAGCATTGCAGATTTTGTGAAAGCATTTAAGAGTGTTTCTAAGAATCTTGGAGCCTTCGATCAGTTGGATGGTGGTCAGGGTGAGAATACTCTGTTTGGGTACGGAGATGGAAGTGGAGCACATTTTGATTCTGTCTTGGCAGACATTCTTAATTCCCTTGGCAGCAGCTATGCTTCTGATTATTCCGAGGATCTGTCTAAGACAGACAGTGTGGGTAATACGGTTGATACAAGACTTAATATGTACACACCTCTTTACTATCTGCTCGAATCTTCGGAAGGGTATGGAACAAGTACAGTTGCAAAATACTGGAGAATCCGTACCGGCATTGCCCAGAGTGACTGTGCATTGTCAACAGAGATGAATCTTGCACTGGCTCTTGAGAATACGGAAAGCGTTAAGGATGTAGATTTTGAAACTGTTTGGGGAGCAGGGCATACAAAGGCTGAAAGAACAGGAGACAGTACCACGAACTTTATAGAGTGGGTTAATGAGTGTATGAATAAATGAGTTGAATGACTATTTATTGAGAACTTGAGGTGCAGAATATGTGCCTCAAGTTTTTTATGTTGGAATTTATATGTAAAGATGTTATAGTATGGTTATATTTTTACTACATTGATTTATGAATTGAGTGTATTTTATAAAGTGAAAGGATGGATGAGAACATGAAAACAGCGATCATTTATTATTCAATGTCAGGAAACACAGAGTATGCTGCAGAGAAGATCGGAAGGCAGATTGGTGCGGATATGATCCGAATTGAACCTGAGAAGGCATATCCGGATTCCGGAGCAAAGAAGTTTATCTGGGGCGGTAAGAGTGCGGTGATGGGAGATACTCCTAAGCTTAAACCCTATGAATTCAAAGCAGATGAATATGATCGGATTATATTTGGTTTTCCGGTATGGGCAGGCACATTTACGCCGCCTATCCGTACATTTATTCAGGAGAACAAGGATGCAATTAAAGATAAGAAGCTTGCGGCATTCACCTGTCTTGCGGGAAGTGGCGGAGAGAAGGCACTTGAGAAGCTTAAGAAGTTTCTTGAAGTTCCTTCGTTTGAAGCAGAACTTATTCTAATCGATCCAAAGGAAAAACAAAGCGAAGAAAATGATAAGAAGATTGAAGGCTTCTGCGGAGGTCTGGCATGAAAAAATATATCCATATTTTCTTTGACCTTGATGGAACACTTACCCAGTCAGAATTCGGAATAATCAAATCCGCACAGTATGCACTTTCCAAAATGGGTATTGATGTTGGTGATGATGATTACTCGGAACTGCTTAGATTTATCGGTCCGCCCCTGTATAATTCATTTCATGATTTTTATGGTATGTCTGATGAAGATGCAATGCAGGCTGTGAAGTATTATAGGGAATATTATGAGGTTGACGGAATATTCGATGCACCGCTGTTTGACGGAATTGATGTTGTTATTGAAAAGCTTTACAGTGAGGGTAAAAGGCTGTATGTTGTGACATCCAAGCCGGAGGTGCTGGCTGAAAGAATAATTAAGCATTTTGGACTGGGTGACAAATTCACGGCTGTAATAGGACCTGACAAATCCGAGAAAAGCCCTGATAAGAAAATGCTTATTGAGAGAGCGATTGCAGAAAACCATATTGATGACAGGGAAGCTGCCATCATGATTGGGGACAGGTTCTATGATGTGGTGGGCGCTAATGAAGCCGGAGTTGATTCTATAGGTGTTTTATATGGCTATGGAAGCAGAGAGGAGCTTGAAGAATCTGGAGCAACATTTATTGCGGAAACACCGGGTGATATATTGAAATTTGTATTGTGAGAAGCAAGGAGAAACTAATGAAAATAATTTTATCACCTGCTAAGAAAATGAATATAGATACTGACAGTCTTGAACCTATAGGATTGCCTATATATATGGAGCGGACTGAAAGAATATTGGAATATTTGCGTGGGATGACAATTAATGAACTGCAGTCTTTGTGGAAATGCAATGATAATTTAACTGCAGTTAATTATGACAGAATCAGAGATATGGATTTGTATCATAATCTTACACCGGCTATTCTTTCATATGAGGGTATCGCATATCAGTATATGGCACCTGCTGTGTTTGAGAATGAAATGCTTTCTTATGTGCAGAAGCATTTACGCATATTGTCGGCATTTTACGGGGTGTTAAAGCCGATGGACGGAGTTGTGCCATACAGACTGGAGATGCAGGCGAAGGCTTCAGTTGATGGATGCAAGGATATGTATGAATTTTGGGGAGATGCACTGTATAGGGGTGTTGTCTGTGATGATACAGATATAATTAGTGAAAATGGAACAGTTATAATTAATCTTGCATCTAAGGAATATTCAAAGTGTATAGAGAAGTATCTTACTGAAAATGACAGATATATCACAATAACCTTTTGCGAGAAGTCGGGAAAGGCAGGATGTGAGAAGCTTGTAACAAAGGGAACCTATGCAAAGATGGCAAGGGGTGAGATGGTGCGGTATATGGCGGAGATGCAGATAGAAAATCCTGAGGATATCAAAGGTTTTGACAGACTTTCATACGAGTACCGTGATGAGTTGTCTTCAGATTCGGAGTATGTGTTTGAACGGGTGAAGAAATGATATTGAAGGCAAAATTATTATAAGTGTTTTATGGTGTGATATATTATACACGGAAGTATATGTATCATAAGCGAACGTTTTTTGCAACAAGGATGTCGCAATTTTGCGAAAACAACATGGAGCCGCAGACGACATGAAAAATAAGCGTTGTGACGGTCATGCTTGCATGAAGCGTCATAACGCGAAAAAAACATAAGCATTGAAGGTGCTTATGAAAAAGCGAGCAAAGAACTGCAATCGTTCTTATGTGAAGGGTGCTATAGTGTCGGCAAGTACATTGAGTCAGATAAGATAAAAAAATCAGAAACCCGGAGGATATATTCTATGGAGATAATATATGAAAAGGCAGGGATAAATGATATTACGGAGCTTACAAGATTCCGTCTTGACTATCTTGAGGAGGATATAGGTGGTGTCAAGGAGGATGAAAGAGATATCATTGAGGAGAGACTGCCTGTTTATTACAGTGAGCATCTGAATAAAGATTTTCATGTGTATCTTGCCAGGAAAGACGGGAGTATAAAGAATTGTGGGGATATTAATGATTTTCATGAAGCACATGATCATGAAGATGTACCTGCCAGTGAAGATGCACATAGTCAAGAAGATGTATATGATCATGAAGATGCACATGATCGTGAAGCTGATCAGGACAATGAAGATGGCAGAGAGATTGTAGGCTGCTGCTTCTTGCTGGTAACGGAAAAGCCTGCTAATCCGAATTTCATTAATGGTCTCACAGGCACGATTCTTAATGTATATGTAAAGCCTGAATACAGAAGGCAGGGAATAGCTAAGAGGATGATGGATAATCTGCTTAATGATGCGAAGGCAATGGGACTTGATTATGTGGAACTGAAGGCAACGGAGCAGGGACGGTTACTATATAAGTCACTCGGCTTTGAGGATGATGTTTCGAAGTATTACCGGATGAAGAAAGAACTGTGAACTATAGAAAATCCGCCTCTATGTTTATAGAGATATCTGTAGGATACGGACATTTAATTTATAATTGCAACAACTATATGATATGACCCTAGATTATTATAATTTTTTAGTATTATTAGGTGCATATTATGGTAAAAATAATGTGATGAAATTATTGGAAAATATAGAACTCAACCTGTAGTAATTGACGAAATAAAAACGATTTATTATGAATTATAAAATCATTGACATATAGGGTAAAAAGATATATAGTAGCATTAGCATCAAATTGATGTGAATGGTAACATTTGAGTACCATTACACCTATGATATGGATTGGAGAGTTAGCAGGCTTCAAGAAGTGATGGTCCTATGTCAAGATTTAGTACAAATTAAAATGAGATGTTCTGTCAGCTAAGCTGCTGGAAGAGACATTACCCTTTCGTACAACTTTTCATATTCGTCAGGTGACATGTAATCACAATGACTATGAATTCTGATTGT
>JAFUXG010000055.1 GCA_017470935.1 Lachnospiraceae bacterium | reverse complement strand
CGGTATTATTGCGACAGCAGTTCTTTTGTGTGCTGTCAAGGGTGGCGTCCGGCTTCATCAGCCTAAAATATCTGCAATTATAAGGTTCGTTTGAGCCTATTATTTTCACTCTGTTTTTTCATAACTCACTTGACACTACCATTTATTTCTACTGAATACATATTATTGCTTTTTCACTCCATTTTTCTATATATAATGTTCTCAAGCCCTCCTCCTTTTTCAATAAGTAAAATAAAGAAGCAACATAAAGCTGTCAAAATAATTTCTAAGCCGTATATAACAGGCAGAGAAAAACCATTTTCAATACATCTGCTGCTTCTTACAAACATTCCTATTGCAAGACTGTCTAACCTTGTCTGCTCTGCAATAACATAACTCATTCCTTCCATAATGATAAGAATACCGGCACCAAGCCCTTTTACAAACAAAATATTTGCACATATTTCGATTGCAATATAAACTGACATGTGAAGACCAAATGTCACGATGATCAGAATAATATTATCTGTTTTTCTGCCCGTTATGTTCTCCAATCCATACCATATAGCAATCATTTCAATGTATATAGTCAGCATGAGTATCTGTATTTGAACAAATCGCTTAACCCACCATTTTCTAAACGACATATGCCTGTATATTTCAAATACTTCTAATCGTTTAACACTATTTATTTCTATACCGGCAATCAATATAAACCATCCAAAAATAAACAGCCAGCGTCCCATAGGTATTGGAAGAATTTCTCCATCACTGACCTCAATTCCCCCAATAAGATTACCGATTATTCCACTATGATAATCCGACCATTTATATTCCAAAAGAGAAAATAATAATGTTGCCGGATAATACCACCAAAAAATTACTCTGTTTTTCAACATCCGTACTGTCTGCATAAGCTGCTTTTAATCCCCCTCTTGTATAGCCATATTCTTAAAATCCATATAATTAACAAGCTTGCCGGATAATTCCACAAGAAGGATTATGATTACGATGAAAATAAGATAGCTTTGTCCAAGATTAACCAAGGCATTTTTTCCCAACTGAAATGCCGGAATCGATCTTGCAAGCAATGAATACGTTATTACTATACCATAACCCTCTTTCATAATCTCATATCCAAGAAAATGCAGAATAAATGCTGCTATGGGACCTGCCATTCTGTTTGTCATTTGGCTTATGACATAAACAAAGATACCTATAATCACTGCGTACAATACCTGAAGTGCAAATGTATGAAAAAAACCCATATAAACACTCTGAACATCTGCATAATCTGAAGAGGGGAAATCTACCCCATACAAATACGAATCACTGCCTGAACTTAACACATCTATAAAGGGCACACTCCATATATTTGCCAGATACCCGTTCATCCCTCCAAGCAGCATAAGAACAACCGCTATGACGGCATAATATAATATTGCCTGAACAAATATATATATTACCATGGCTTCATTCCAAAGCTTACGTTTTGTTCTATAAAGAGCATAGAAGGAAATCTTGTTGACGAAAGGTGCCTCTGACATAATAAGCAGCCACCCCACTGTCAAAAGCATAATAATTCTGTCGCAATTTCCAACAATAATAAATGGTTCCAAAACATTAATCGGCTCGCCAATATAATTTCCATATTGAATATAACCGACAGCAAATTTCAGCATTATAGATATTCCCACAAGATATCCTAACAATACGCGTTTTGACAACATCTGAATCTTAAGCTCATATATACATAACTTGATAACATCTCTCATTTCATTCCTCGCTTATCCTTTTTTTCATAACAAACCACGCTATTATTATTAGAAAAATAATATATATCAGTTCCATCAATGCTGATAACACATAAGAATCAACATCATCACCCCTCAATAAGTAAATGGGATTCAGATAATTAAGCTTTAGCGGCAGTAAAGCCCACAGCGTTTCATAAATAATAAACGGTGCAAGCATAGCAACATACCTGTTTACAGCAAGTGCTGCAAATATAAGACTGAGCACAGAAAACATAACTCCGAACAAGAAACCGAGAAGTATCTTAAACCATATTACAAACAAATCTCCATAATGTTCAAGATAATAACCCGCCACCATTCCATCCAACATTCCGTTATCAGGCAGTCCATGATATCCTGTTACATACGCTAACGCATAATAAACAGCAAATGGTACTCCTACGGTCAAACCGCCTGACAAGCCAACGGAAATAAGCCTAACCAGCATAAACCTTTTGTAGCTCATACGCGTTGTTATCATTCTTATATATCCGCTATTAAATTCCTGACAAAACATTGATGAATACCCCATTGCAGGGAAAACAGCAGCAAATGGTCCAAAGCCGGAAAGAGCCATTGCATTAACTATAATCTCAAAGGTACTCATGCTTCCATCTTTTCTAACATACAAGCGAAATGAATTAAGAAAAACTGCCATTATTAAAAGCATTGCCAATACAAATCCCTTTTCCGTAACAGCACGTCTTAAATCTGATTTGAAAAAATGTCCATATTTCTTCAACGTATATGCTCCTTTTCTACCAAATTTCAATCAACTCGTATAATATCCCCTGTAACCGCATCAATTACAATACTCATTGTGATATTTTTTCCCCAAAGCTCCTGATTTTCCTCTGTTATTTTCTCGTATTCTGCATAAGGAATATATACCCTCCATACCGGCGTTAAATTAGCTGTCTGCCAGTCTTTCGTATTAGGAAGATAACTGAGCTCACATCTTTTATAAATAATCTTGTCTGAACATTTTATTTTCCCATCTGCCGCATATTTCGCCAATAATTCCATCAGCTTATATATATCTATTATTTCCGTATCCTCTTCTCCTGTTATTTCCCAAAAGGTATATTCAGATTGTATCTCGCTTATGCCATCCTTTGACACAATTGCATTTCCATGTACCAGAGTCTGAAGATCATTCAATGATGCCGAACCGGCAGAAGTCACCAGTGGAAGTCCATTAACAAGCTGCGTATAATCTATTCCATATTCCGAATCACCATCTTCATAATAAATTGTATATATACACTGCTTCTCTATATCTCCAAGCTCTGCCTGCTTATACTTTTCTACAAGCATATTCCATGCATCATCAATAGTAAAGTCATTAGATATATCTGTTTCTATTTCACGTTTAAGTTCCGCCTTATTTTTCATCAAGGAATTATTATTATAGTTAAAAGAATCATCTTTTATGATCACTTCACTAGTTTCATCATTCTTGCGCAAATTCAGAATATGATCTATATCAAAGCTATACTCATTCTTTATCTGACCTTCATTTAATGGGCTATTTATCTCTTCGATAAGTTGATTTGAAATATCATCAACATTTTCAGCATCATCAAAAAAAGCATTTATAAGTTTTTCTTTATCAAAATCAGTAATATTAAGCTTTGCCTTTAATTCATTTGCACTATTACTGTTGATCTTTACTTCTGCATCAAGCTTAAATACATCATCACCTTCTCCGATACTCATATTACAGATATATCCATCATCCGTTTCGGTAACATATTCAGATATATCATCAGCTACTTTAAATGTTTCCTTTGCCCCATCACTACTTTCGCTTTGTTTTGCTTTAGCGGTTTCCTCTCCATCTTTAATATCCGGTGCTTTTGAACAGCCTGCCAAAAGTATACTCATACATATAAACAGCAACAATATTTTTAAAATAGTGATTCTCATTTACATCCTCCTAGTATTTGTTTTTGAACTGATATTATCAATTCAAATTTATTTTTCAAGAGGGTTTGCATAAACGACCGCTACAGAGCGTAAACGACATGATTTTTCTCTTTATTTGATGAAAATAAAGTGTATAATTATATTATCAATACATAGCAGGAGAATATTTATGCCATTTAACCCCATTCTTTTTATAAATTATATTGAAGAAAGCATTGCCTCTTTAATTGTATATTTCATTTTGGGAGATATAAAATATGCAGACAAACGCAGACTTTACTCAAAAATAATAATTTGTGTTTTGATTTATTCTGTTCTAGGGTATTCAAGTGAGATGGCAATTAATTCTTATGCGCTTTTGAAAATAGTTCAGATGGTGTTGGAAATTTTTTTAATTATATATTTGTTACATCCCAATATCTCTACAACATTGTTACTATATGCAATTAATTTCTCTCTCGTTTATCTAATTCAGGAGCCTCTTGCTTTTGTATTTCATTTTTTTGTAAATGATATAAGTGACTATGGTTTGGGACTGTTAGGTAATTTATTAACAATCATAATTCTTTATGCCGTAAAAAAATATACACCTATCCGAAAATATTATAAATTGCTCATGTCGCAAAAAACTGCATTCAAAATAATTATAATTAATCTTTTTTTAATATTACAGGTCATAGATTACTATTACAAAATCAAAACAAATATCTATCAAATGAATATGATGTTCATTATTATTAGTCTTTTTATTATGGTAATTCTAAATTTTCTTATCATATATGAAGAACAAAAAGTTTATCTTAAAGAGAAAGAGTTAAATTTAATTAAAATGAATTCTTCCCTTATGGAAAATATGATTACGGAAATCAGAAGAAATCAACACCAGTATGATGATAGAATTAATGCCCTAATATCACTTGCATCTGTATGTAAGGACTACGATTCATTAAAAAATGAACTCCTAAAGAGTAGTAATATAATCATCAATAACAATGCTGATTATGATGTGCTCAAACTCAACTTGAAGCTTGTGGCTGCACTTATATTTTCAAAAATGAATCAAGCAAAGGCAGCAAATATATTATTGGCAGTAGAAATCAAGAAATACAACCTCTCAACACATGTACCTGAAAATGATTTGATTGATATTCTCGGGATTATGATCAACAATATGCTCGAAGCTACCCCTGCCAACTCATCATGTACTCTTACTATTGATAGTATAGAGGATAAAATAATAATAAAAACAAAGAATGAGGGGCCTAAGCTAAATGCGGAACTTCAAAAAAATCTTTTCACAAAAGGCTACACAACCAAAGATGACGAAAAAGAAAACCTGAAAAATGGATATGGTCTATATAATCTCAGAAAACTGGTGCTTGAACATAAAGGAAGTTTTTTTACAATGAATGAATATTCAGCAGACAGGTTAAAAACATATATAGTATTTATTGTGGAGGTATAACCAGATGACAAAAAACATTTTGATATTAGAAGATGATAAGATTCAATCCGCACGCCTTAATATGCTTATTTCTCAGACAAATTCAAAATTATCAGTACACATGGCTGAAAGCTATTCAAAAGCCGTAGAATTATTTAATCATTATAAAAGCTTTGCTTTCTTTATACTTGATATTGATCTCGGTGAAAATCCTGACATGAAAGATGGGCTTGATTTTGCCAGATATATAAGAAGTATGCCGGAATATGAATTTGTGCCTATGATTTATATTTCCTCTGTATCTAATCGTTTGGAAGAAGCATTCCAAACTACGCACTGTTACGAATTCATCAAAAAACCATACAACGACGAGACCGTAATAAACGCAGTTAATAAAATGCTGATGATGCCCGAGCCTGCACCGGCAGTTTTGAACATCAAAGGTGTCAATGATTCAAGACTTCGTTTGCTTATAAAAGAAATCGTATATATAGAGTCAAATGGGCATGATCTGATTGTTCACACAACCGACAATGATTATCTGTCAAAGTCCGAATCATTAAAAAAGGTACTTTCAATGCTTCCCAGTAATTTTGTCCAATGCCATAGATCATACATTATTAATACATATAAATCTATACAATATAATGCGACGGACAATTCCCTATGTATTAGTGGTGCAAAAGAGCGTATACCAGTAGGCAGAAAGTATCGAGAATATTTCAAATCAGAAGTCAACATTTGACAGCACATAATATGATTCCAAAATGCTTATATGTAAAAGGTCTATCCTATCTGATATGAGGACAGGATAGACCTTTCAAACAACATATAAAGTAAGTAATGCTTATGCAGGCTTTCCCTCTGCAAGATTCTGTACCTCTTGTACTGTCAACTGAGTATGCTTTGCAATATCCTCATAAGATAATGCATTAGTTGCTAATAACGATAATGCTGTACGCACCCTGTCTTTATGAATTGCTATGTCCTGTAATTCTTTCATGATATCGCTCACTTCACTCGCCCCTTTCTTCGTTTCTTTCAAATACCTTGTTCTTTCCGCCATAAGATCAAAATTCATATCCTCTGCATTCTTACATCTGAAATCGTGCATGAGCTTTCCTATATCAGAATCACCTTCATAAGCACCATTTACATAGATAATATGCTCACCATCATCAAAATCTTTGCCCGTTGTTTTATTCACTCTGTCTATTATATATATCGGCTCATTTGCTCCATACACATCACTTTCCGTTATAAAAATTGTGTATGTGTCGGGTAATTCCTCAAACTCCTGCCCTGCCTTCAATACATCAACATCAATAGCACTTGAATGATACCTTGCTCTATGCGGTCTTGCTCCTGCCGAAGCCTTCTGTACTTCAATGTCATATTGCTTATTTGCATCATCAACGCCCTTAACATCCAGGCATAATGACCTGCCCCCTGCAAGACGTTTCAAATCATATTGTGTTTCTTCCTCGGTAAGCACCAAATCATTTTTTCCGAGTATGATACGGAGTACCATTTGCGCAAGCGGAAGATTGTTCTGGAACAACGCCCTCATAAATTCATCGTCAAGTGGTCTAAGCTCCTTTATCTTTTCTAAATACAGTTCATCTGTAAGTTGTGGCTTATTATCAGTTTGTGTTCTGTCATCTGCATTATTGTTGGTTATATTATTTGATTTTTCTGTCATGTATATACATCACCTCGTTTTCTCTTTGTATGATTATATCTTTGAGCTGATTTTAACATAGACAATAATAACCGTCAATTCAATAAATGGCTTGAATTGACGGTTATTATATACTCTTTTTGATATTTTAGGCATAGGGTAGTGTAAACAGATTATCCTGCGCCCATACCCAGTCAGCCATTTCATTATTCAGTACCAATCGTGCATATTCTAATGGATCATCAAGGGCAAGTGCATTGAGTGCGCATTGTGAGTTTGGTGTTGTGTTAAGTCCGTCCTCTGCTTTATAACAGTCAATCCGCAGGATATCCCCCTCATAAAAGTTCACGTCTATACAGTTGTATTGTGCGTTGTAGGTTGCATATATCATTCTCATTTTTATCCGTCCTTTCGTTTCGTTGTATAGCGGTTGTTATTGTGCTGTTATTTGCTATTATTACATTATGTTTAAGAGCATATCTTTAATTCTGATCGTTAGATTATATTGTGTTATTTGATGTTATCGTATTTTCTTGTCTCCTCTCCATCGCAATTCCGTCATCCACTGGATGACTGCGACAGTCGGCACAGAACAATCATCCACCGGACGATTTGTGCCCTTGTTTTTCCCTTGCGAGAGTTCGGGAAAGACTATGAACGGATATAATATGCCATGCTTTTTTCGCAAAATTGCGACTCATGCAAGCATGGTCGCAACTTTGCTCATTTTTTCATGTCGACTGGCGTCTCCATGCTTTTTTCGCAAAATTGCGACTCATGCAAGCATGGTCGCAACTTTGCTCATTTTTTCATATAAAATTCGTGTAAATGTTATCCTCATGTACCGGTCTGTCAACTCCATTCTTTGCACCGATCTCTATGGACTTAAGAAGCCATGCAATATTCTGCCCCAGTGTCCGCATCGTCTGAAGTCCTTCTTCATCCTTTTTAACATCCTCTGCGGTAAATCCATGTACCTGATTCCAGTACTGCGAACTCACCACATGCATGTTCTCCATGAGGAAATACTGATTAAGACGCTCAAAGGCTGCACTTGCACCGCCTCTTCTGCAGGAAACAATGGATGCCCCAAGCTTTCCGGCAAACTTACTGCCAGGTACACTGAAGAACAGACGGTCAAGAAAAGATGTGAGTCTGCCATTCGGTCCGCCGTAATATACAGGTGAACCAATAACTATTCCGTCAAATTCGTCGATTCTTGCTCCAATCTCATTTACTTCATCCTGAAATACACATTTACCTGTTTCCTGACATTTCATACACGCCATGCAGTCAGGCACAGCCTTTTTCCCCAGCCATAGCTTTTCAGTGTCAATTCCATTCTTTTCAAGAACACCGATCACCTCATCCATAGCTGTTGATACACATCCGTTTTCATTTGGACTTCCATTTATAAACAACACCTTTGCCATAATTTATCCTCCTTATTAGTTGACATTTATTTTTAATAGAATTATCTTATACCTGATAGTTAACTATCAGTCAATACTTAATTTGAAATTTGGGAGGTTATCTAATGCTCTATACTGTCAAAGAAGTTGCTGAAAAAACTGGTCTTACGCCTTATACCATCCGCTATTATCTCAAAGAGGGACTGTTTCCGTCAATCGAAAGGGATTCTAATGGAACCAGACTGTTTAGAGATGTGGATATAGAGACCTTTTACATGATCGAATGCATGAAGAAATGCGGCATGCGCATAAGCGAAATCCGCCAATATATGGGCTGGCTTGCAGAAGGCGATAAGAACATTGATAAATGCCTCTCCATGTTTCAGGAAAAACAGCGTGTTCTTTCCGAAGAAATGACAAAGTTGAAAGAATGTATTGATGCGGTAGATTATAAGGTCTGGTACTATCAGACTGCCAAAGAAGCCGGTACATTATCGATTCACGAAAAAGCAGCTCCCGAAAATATACCCGACAATATGCGAAAAATCAGATCAAGAATGAAGGATGTCCAGAGAATGACCACTTAAGTCAGTGACGAACCATTCGCAATTTTAACTAAAGTTAACATCACAGGAACCTCTGTCAATACTCCGACGGTAGTTGCCAAAGCTGCCGGACTTGTTGTTCCAAACAACGCAATCGCAACCGCTACTGCAAGTTCAAAGAAATTTGATGCACCGATCATGCATGCAGGAGCTGCAATATCAAATGACAATCCAAAAAGCTTACACATAGCATATGTTACAAAAAAGATAAAAAAAGTCTGGATAATCAGCGGTACTGCAATCAATATTATGTGTATCGGATTTGTCAGTATCACTTCCGCTTGTGAAGCAAATATCAGAATAAGTGTTAACAACAAGCCTAAGACAGTAGCATTATCAAACTTATGAATGAATATGTTTTCAAAATAATCCAACCCTTTTGAATGAACAACATAAACTCTTGTTAATACTCCTGCAATGAGAGGAATTACAACAAATATAGTTATACTGACAAACAGTGTACTATAAGGAACACTTACATTTGATACACCAAGTAAAAACTTTACTATCGGCACAAATGCCACTAATATAATCAGGTCATTTGTTGCCACCTGTACTACAGTATATGCAGGATTTCCGTTTGTTAATGTACTCCATACAAATACCATCGCTGTACATGGGGCAGCTCCAAGCAGAACAGCACCTGCAAGATACTCTGTTGCAAATTCCTGCGGTATCCATGTTTTAAAGACAACAAACAAGAAGAAATAAGCAAAAACATACATGGTAAAAGGTTTAATAAGCCAATTCGTGGTCCATGTTATAAATAAACCCTTGGGATTATCTTTCACCTGCCTAATACTCTGAAAGTCAACCTTCATCATCATAGGATAAATCATTATCCATATCAAAATTGCAATCGGTATAGATATGCCTGCAATCGTCAATTTATTTAAAAATTGAATCAATACCGGAAAAATATGCCCTATACCCACACCTATAACCATACACATAAATACCCATATAGATAAGTATCTTTGAAAAAAATTAATTCCTTTATTTACGTCTTTCACTTTTACAGCCTCCATAAATTGAATAATAGAAATACATCAATATGATATGTTTTATAAAATGCTGATATTACAATCAGCATCTATAAAATCCATTTTTCTTAAGATTTTTTATCTTTACATATACAATCAGCCTTTTCATGAAAGATATGATTCATGGTTTCTGACAGACTCTTAAGCACCGCCATATCAAGAGAATAATACGTGTTTTTCCCATCACGTCTATCCTTTACCAATCCTGCTTCTACAAGCACTTTCATATCATGTGAAAGAGTTGGTTGCGTAATATCGAAATTTTCTAATATTTTGCAGGCACAAAGCTCACCACATGACAGCATATCTATTATTCTAAGTCGTTTTGCATCAGAAAGTGCTTTCATCTGTTTTGCAGTATCTCTGTATATCGGCTCCATGTCTCAACATCCTTTCATAGAAAAATTTCTATATTTAGATATTAACACACATATAGAAAATGTCAATATATTTAAAAATATAGGGTCTGTGTATTCATTGAACCATTTGGAGCAGTTCTTGTCGAGCTTGCGATACATTAGAACTGCCCATACGATATAAGTGAGATAGAAAATCTATGATTTTCGTAATCGAACTTATGCATAGCTGCTGCTCGAAGGTTCAAGTTCGCAGGACGTAGAAGCTTCGACTTGCAGCGAACCGTTATGGTCTGTTTGTCAAGTGCAGAGGTTTGTTTAAAATCCTCCCAGGCCTCTGTGTCCATAAACTGTAAGTCCATTCAAAGAATCCTCAAGAGTGCCAAACTCTTCCTCCGTCAACTCCACCTTGGAAGCATCAAGATTCTCTATGATTCTTTCCTTATTCTTAGAACCCGGAATCGGGACTACATTTGGATACTTATGGATCATCCACGCAAGGGATATCTGGGCAGGGGTTGCGTTCTTCTTTTCTGCAAACTCTTTCAGCATCTCTACAATCGGCTGATTTCCTGCGATATTTGATCTTGAAAGCTGAGGCACCCAGTTTCTCACATCATCATTTTTCTCAAATTTAGTCTCGGTGGTAATCTTTCCTGACAGCAGACCACTTGCTATTGGAGAAAATGGTACAAAACCGATATCATTCTCCATACAGTATGGAATTATCTCTGATTCGGAATCCCTCTCCACCATTGAATATATATTCTGTATTGCAGTAAGTGGCGTGATCTTCTGTGCTCTGTCAATCACATCAACATCAACTTGCGACATTCCCCACCCACGTATAAGTCCTTCATCAATAAGTCTTCCCATAGCCTCAGCCACTTTTTCAACAGATACACCATTCGTTCTATGCAGATAATAGATATCCACATAGTCTGTCTGCAGGCGGTCAAGCGAAGCCATAAGGTGCTCTTTAACCTTCTTATACATAGAGCCGCCAAGAATTGACATTCCCCGTGGCATCAGTTTTGTAGCAATTACCACATTCTCACGTACTTCCTTTAAAGCCTTTCCAACAATCAGCTCGTTATGTCCTATCCCTGCAAGATTCAGACTGTACACCTCTGCCGTATCAAAAAATGTACATCCGTGTTCGTAAGCATTTCTTATTGCTTCAATGCTGTACTTCTCATCCAGCATCTTACCGTATCCGTGTGAAAATGCCATACATCCCATCCCAACTTCTGATACCTCTATATTTCCTATCAATCTTTTTTCAATGCAAGCACCACCTATCTTAGTATGTTGACGCCACACTTCGTGTAATCTTCCATTCACCGTCTATTTTCTTCATGCTGCATTTTTGTTGCAGGTGCCAGTTTGATCTGCCTCCGCCAAAGACGGCAGCTGCCACATATGACTGCCCGGTCAGAACTGCTGTATCCCCACTTATTTCTACAGGAAGATGCTCGTGTTCTGCAGAATAATAATTGAGTGTTCCATTCAATACCGCTTTGATGAACTCTTCCTTTGGCTGACGCATACCGGTCATATGCACGAGAACGAAACTGTCATCCAACACTTCCCGAAGGATCTCTTCATTCTTTGCAATCATACCGTCATACATTCTCTTATAAGCACTTCTGATTAGTTCCTTTTCGTCCATGCAACACCGCCTTATTTTGACTGCTTATCTGTAACCTTATTGATCACAGCAAGTGCATTCAGTGTCCTCGGATACCCGATGAATGGAATGCAATGTGATATCACCTGAATAAGCACTCCCCTGTCGTTCCCCATGCGGAAGTTAGCTGCCGTATGGCCTTCCAACTGCGGTTCGCATCCGCCCTGGGCATATATATAACAGAAGGTTACAAGTTCTCTTTCTGCAAGAGTAAGTCCGCCTCTTGTGTAATAATCTCCGAAACAGTTATCGGCCAACCAGTAATTGATATGCCTGCTGTCTTCAGAACCACTCTTATAAAACTCCTTCATGCCATCCCCAAAAATATCCACCTGCGCCTTCGTACCTGCAACGCGCCGGTTTTTGGAATTCACTCCGTCATCATCTGCCGCTGCATCTGTTGTGGACTGTGGCTCAAGCGGAAGTGAAATCCCTTTCGACTCAAACACTTCGTTGACCGCTTTAAGGTATGGGAATACTCTGCCGATGCCAAGATATGCAACTGCCTGATATACGATCTCTTTGATCTGCACTGGTGTCACGCCAAATTCCATGGCTGCGGGAACAATAGCCTTAAACTCATCGATTCCCTGGCAGCCGATAAGAACAGCAAGGATTGCCATATGCCTTGTCACATCACTGATAGGTTCCCATCCCTCTTGAAGCGGCATATGAATCACTTCATCAAATGCAAAGTTGTCAAACCTTTCAATAAACTCAGGATCAGTCTCTAAGAACTTAGACACATATCCCGGAAACATTTTTTCATGATATTCTTTTGCAAAATCCGTAATAGCCATGCCTGCCTCCTTCACTTTGTTACGGATGCAGTCTCTCTAAGCACTAAATCGCTAAGTTCGACTAGTATCCTTACTCTACTACATCTGTTGAAGCTGCCAGTTCCGTCTGTGTCTTATAGTCAGCAACACGCTCTTCCAGTCTCTCGATAGTTGCGGAAAGTGCCTGAGAACCAAGTACCATACGAAGAGGTGCCGGTTCCTTATCAACACTCTCTATCATCCTTGCTGCCATCTTTGCCGGATCTCCGGGTGCCAAACCTTTTTTAGGATCAAGCATATTTAAGAAGGCATGCACATGATCATACTCCGGCATCAGATTGGCTACATGTGCACTGCCATATCTGAACTCTGTTCTTGCCCCGCCCGGTTCAACAATAGTGATACCGATGTTATACTTTGCAACTTCCTGTGCTACAGACTCACAGAACCCTTCAATTCCGAACTTTGTTGCATGATACATGGAATTTGCCGGGAAAGCCACCTGTCCGCCATAGCTTGAGAGCTGAATGATACGCCATCCGCCCTGCTTTCTAAGGAACGGGAGACTGTCGTGAATGATCATGATTGGTCCTGTCAGGTTAGTGTCAAGTATCTTCTGGATGTTATCATAATCTAATTCCTCAGCGGCACCGAACAGGCCATAGCCTGCATTATTTACCACAACATCAATCTTTCCGTGTTTATTGAACATCTCCGGAATAAAACTATGAATACGCTCCAGATCCGTCACATCAAGGATCTGGCAGTCGAAAGTATCAGGATACCTTTCAATCAGTTCCTCTACCTTATTTGTATTTCTCACGGTTCCAATGACCGTGTCACCCTTCTCTAAAAGCTGCTTTGTCATCTCATTGCCAAAGCCGCTTGATACACCTGTAATCAACCATGTTCTCGCCATTTTTATTACCTTCCTTTCTGTTATCTGACCTCTATACCTATTTTTTCTCCGCTGTTTTCGAGGATATCCGAAATATCCTCAGACTTTATCTTTCTATTTAAATCAATTTTTTGCATAAATACCAAGTGGTTTATCTGTTACAGCTTATTGTAATCTTCATCACTTACCGGTTCACACCACTCAGTAGAACATTCCTCTCCCGGCACCTCCAATGCGATATGTGAGAACCACTCGTCCTTCTTAGCCCCATGCCAGTGCTTCACATTTGCGGGTATAACAATAACTGTCCCCGGCTTAAGGTCTACCGCTTCTTTGCCTTCCTCCTGATACCATCCGCTTCCTGCAATGCATATCAATATCTGGCCGCCTGCTGATTTGGCACGATGGATATGCCAGTTATTACGGCATCCCGGCTCAAATGTTACATTTGCCAGAAACATCGGTGTCGTCTTCGGGTCAACCAACGGATTCAGATAGGAATTACCAACAAAATACTGCGCAAATGCATCATTGGGCTGTCCAATACCGAAAATGTTTTCTTTGTCAAACTGTTCTTTGTTCATTATCCGCGCCTCCTGTTTTACCTATATTATTTAATAACCAATCCTTACTTTTAAGCTAATTATATATATTTGCAAGGATAACATCAATTCGAATTATTCGTCTTTTTGATAAGCGTAACTTATGCGAAATCATGATCTGTCTGTCATTCTTTCTGTGGCTTCAGGATACCTTGCTCCAATAACCGTATTTTCTTTAAGGATGGCATCAAGCCTTTCAAAATCCGAATCAGTGAGTTCCACATAGGCTGCACTCATGTTCTCCTGCAGTCTCTTCTCAGTTTTCGTACCGGGGATTGGAACGATAAACGGCTTCTGATGAAGCAGCCACGCAAGTGCAACCTGAGGCGGTGCAAGCCTTAATTCTTCTGCAAACTTTTTAACAGCCTCTGCCAGTGCCTGATTATGATCCATATTCTCCTTCTCCATAAATCTGGGGATTGAGTGGCGAATATCATTATCAGCAAAAACAGCATCCTTCTTAACCGTTCCTGTTAAAAATCCTTTTCCCAAAGGTGAAAATGGTACAAAACCTATCCCAAGATCTTCACACAAGTCTAGCATTCTATCTTCCGGAATTCGGTACCACATGGAGTATTCGCTTTGAACAGCCGTAACAGGGCATACCGCATGAGCTCTTCTTACAGTATTAACACTTGCCTCAGACAGTCCAAAATTAAGCACCTTACCCGCACTTATAAGCTCTGATACGGTTCCTGCCACCTCCTCAATGGGTACATCCGGATCGACTCTGTGCTGATAGTATAAGTCTATATGGTCGGTTCTAAGTCTTTTTAAGGAAGCATCCACAGCCAGTCGGATTGTTTCTGGCCTTGAATCCAGCCCGACAATCTTTCCATCCTGAAACTTCCATCCAAACTTTGTTGCAATCTTTACCTGATCTCTTACAGGAGCTAATGCTTCACCAACAAGCTCCTCGTTACTGCCTGCGGCATACGCCTCTGATGTATCAAAAAATGTCTGTCCAATTTCCACAGCACGCCTTAAAAAGCTTATGCTTACTTCTTTCTCAGGAAATGGGGGATAGCTCTGTGACAGTCCCATACATCCAAGTCCTATGGCAGATACTTCAAGATTCTTTCCTAATACTCTCTTAACCATTTTCTAACCTCCAAGTTTTACATTTAATATCCCAGACCATTCAGCCACTCATCTACACTCTGCTTTACACTGTCCTTATCATTCTGTGCATCTGTTCCAGCTATTGCAAGCCCTGTCCCTATGGAAGCCTCAGTGCAGGCAGCCGAAAGCTTACTATCAAAACCCGAGAGTCCGCTTCCAGCATGGGTGGAAAAAGGAATCAATGTCTTTTCTGCAGAATCAACAATTTGCTCATTATCATCTAATCCTATTGTACCAACGGTTATTTCCGCCTCTGTACCGGCTGTATCATTAATAACATCAGCATTACCTGACTGACCGCATCCCGCAAGCATCATAAGGCTTACCATCATTATTCCGGTTATTACTTTTCTCTATGAATAAAACCTCATAAATATAAAATAAAATAAGTGAAGAAAATCTTCAATTCGATTTTCTTCACTTATTGATAAGTATTACTTATGCATCCACTTGTTCAAGTCTGCTTTTCAATATGCGCGCAAACTCCTCGATATAGTATCCCGTCTTTTCTTTCTGCCAAAACAGACAGTACTTTCTGGTAACTCTGCGTTTTTTACGATAGAGCGGTATTCTTTTTATTGATCCGGATAGTTCCGGCAGTCTGCCCACAGCTTCAATGGGCAGGAATCCTCTATTGCCTGTAACCATAAGCCTTGCTTCTTCCTGCGATTCTGCATAGAGAAAATCACTAGTAAAACCTAAGATATTTCTATAATACTCCGCTTCGGTTTTTCTCTGATCCTTTGATGATACAATGATACATGACATTTTGGAAAGATCACTAATCTCCAGTCTTTTACATGAAGACAATTCCGAACGTTCCGACATTTCAATTATGCATTCTGCATTCTTTAATTCCAGATTCACATAATCATCCGAAAATGCTCTGCGTTGATCATTAAGTGCAAGGTCAATGTTTCCCGACACAAGTCCGTGATACAATTCTTCATGAGTTCCGCTTTTAACAGAAATATCCACATCAGGATAAACACCTGAAAATTCTGCAATTGCCTCCGATAGTTCAGGTCCCGAATATAGGTTGATATATCCGATATTAAGTGAATTATCTTCATCACTTCCCAGTCGTATTGTCTCATTTCTAATGTGGTCAATATCCGATAGCAATGACTTACATTTTCTATAAAAATATTCACCCGCTGCGGTTATCTTAAAGCTTCTGTTCTTACGCTCAATAAGCTTAACGCCAAGATCAGCCTCTAATGCACTGATTGCCTGCGATACAGCAGACTGAGACACATAATTTTTCTCAGCTGCTTCTGTAAAGCTGTTCTCATCTATGATTGAAACAAAAAACTGCATTTGTCTAAGAAGCATAGGTATGGTTACCTCTCTTATCTTTTTATAATTCAATATTTTATAATGTGCATAATTTTTTGTCAATCCAGCACGGTAGTTGAAGTCTGTTTGCGGGGTGCAGGGGGTTCAGGATTTATTTAGCAAGGACTGTGAAATATTAATAAATTTTCTAAGTGCCGATGTCTTTTCACCTGCTGCATCCTTTCTGTAATACAGTCCAAATGCTGAATGTGGTGATTCCTTCCATTTCAGAAAAACAAGCTCAGGATGTTCCATCACCAGATGCTCCGGTACAAATGAATAACCAAAGCCCGATAATACCAAAGCATAAGCCTCATTGATATTTGTACAGATGCTGTTATCAAGGTCATCATTTACCGGCAATATCCTATGAGCTCTTGAAAAGTAATTTTTCATAAGATAGGGAGGAATCGAGATAACCTGCCTGTAATTCCAAAGCTGCTCTGTACTAATTATTTCTACATCATTTAATTCTTTAATAAGTGGATGTTCCTTTGACACTATGCAGACGAAATAATCTTCATGAAGCTTTTTAAAGATTACATTGTCATCAGTAAACCTTGCATCCCTCATTCCCATTACAAGATCCACCTGTCCATTTATCAACCTCCGCAGATTCGCATCTGTCTGATCACTTGTCATTTCAATGATCAGATTGGGGAAGTCGGGCAGCAGGTTTTTAAGTATTTTGCTCAACATATTCATGCTGTGAGGATCACTGTAGCCGATTCGTAAGGAATGCTTTGAGCTTACATTAAAATTAGAAATCCATTCTTTTGAATGATAGTAGGTATTCAGTATATTTGACGCTTCCGGAAGAAACTGCTGTCCCACTTGAGTAAGGGAAACAAATCTTGTAGTCCGGTCAAAAAGCCGGGTGCCAAGTTCATTTTCCAGAGATTTAATCTGCTTCGATACCGCAGGCTGACTCAAACCAAGCTGATCTGCTGTTTTAACATAATTCAATGTATTTGCAAGACTGACAAAACATTCCAGTTGAGTAGTGTTCATCAATATCCCTCCGTTTTATTATCTATGCATTATTTATTCCAATCAGTTATAAACTATAGCATATATTTATTTCACATTCAACATTCCATCTGATAAACTGATCATAAGATGTTACAGTTCAAAGAATAATCATGGTTTTCCTGATATTTTTGAACAGTAATATTCAAGCATAAATTAAATGCAGTTAATCTGCGGAAAGGAGTATATTATGGCATTAAAGAATTTTGCTTCATGGTCAAAGGGTACTGCAGTGACATCAGGCTCTGCCTGCGGTTCTTCCGATAATCACAGTGCTTGCGGCTCTGCTGACAATCACAGTGCATGCGGTTCTGCCGACAGCTACAGTGCTTGTGGCTCTGCTGACAATTACAGCGCTTGCGGAGCTTCAGACAAGTAGTTCCTAAAAGACAGAATCTGATCGTACTTTGGACTGACCGAACTAAACATTGGTCAGTCCAAGTTTTTACCTCGACAAGAACTGCTCCTAATGGCTCGGCACTACCAGATGCTTCTGCGTTCTTCGAACTTGAACCATCTGGTGCCTGCATATGGGCAGTTCTAATATCTCGCTTTGCTCGACAAGAACTGCTCCTAATGGCTCGGCACTACCAGATGCTTCTGCGTTCTTCGAACTTGAACCATCTGGTGCCTGCATATGGGCAGTTCTAATGTCTCGCCTTGCTCGACAAGAACTGCTCCAAAAGGAAGTATATATATGAATACAAATACTCAAAAACCAAATAAAAAATTTACATTTTCATTTCAATGGCACATAACCGATGACTGCGACCAGCGCTGTAAACACTGCTACATTTTTTCCGCTGATAACTGTAAGCCGTTAGAGACCATGAACTGGGAAGAGATGAAAAAGACATTTTACAACTGTCTTGACTTTTGTGATACATATAACTGCAGACCCTACTTCTATCTTACAGGCGGCGATCCCATTCTTCATCCTGATTTCTGGAGGCTTTTGAAATTGATTCACGAGCATGGCATATTATTTACGATATTGGGGAATCCATTTCATCTGAATGAAGAAGTATGCAAACGACTTAAATCATACGGATGTGAAAGATATCAGATGTCCATAGATGGTCTGAGGGAAACTCATGACTGGTTCAGAAAACCGGGATCATTTGACTGCACATTGAAAAAACTTGCCTGCTTGAGAAATGCCGGAATAAGAACAGCCATAATGACAACCGTGTCAAAAACCAACATGAATGAGATACCGGGAATCATCGACGAAGCAGTTGCCGCAGGTGCTAACGTCTTTGCTTTTTCAAGATATGTTCCAAGCGGCGGAGAACTTGATACAAGTATGACCGCTGAAGAGTATCGTGCACTGTTAGATAAGTGTGATAAGAAGTTCGCAGAATATGAAAAACAAGGATGCGATACCTATTTTAACAAGAAGGATCATTTATGGACTTTGCATGACTATGAAACCGGTAAATTTCATATACCTGAAGCTGCCGAGGAAGGAATGATCTATGACGGCTGCCATTGCGGAAACAGTCATCTCACAATTCTGCCTTCCGGCGATGTCTATGCCTGCAGACGGGTATCTGACAGCAGAGTAGGTAATGTGTATGAAGATAAACTGGCTGATATCTGGGTAGGAAGTATGGAGACTTACCGTGAGTTTGATAAATTCAGTAAATGTTCCAAATGTCGTCTCCTCCCCTGGTGCAGAGGTTGTCCGGCAGTTGCCAAGGGAACAAATGGGGATTTCTACGCTGAAGACCCACAGTGCTGGATCGACACGAGTCCATGCCATGATGAACTGATTTCACTATGAAACTCAAAAGGCAGACACCTGTTCGAATAGTGTTACTAAGTACTTTCGATTATATGTGTAGCAGAAAGGAATCAACTTTTATGAATAATACAATGAAAGCAGTTATTATTGATAAACCTACAAAAGGAAGTGATGTAGTTCTATCCGATGTACCTATCCCGCAAGTCAAACCCGGATGGGTGCTTGTTAAAGTAAAAGCATTTGGAATGAACCACTCTGAACAGCTTCTTCGGGAATTCGAGATAGCAAGTGATTATATCAGCAAGCCTATTATTCCGGGAATTGAATGTGTTGGAGAAATTGCAG
Source organism: Lachnospiraceae bacterium (assembly GCA_017470935.1). Taxonomy (GTDB): domain Bacteria; phylum Bacillota; class Clostridia; order Lachnospirales; family Lachnospiraceae; genus CAG-590. The sequence goes on along the minus strand of JAFUXG010000055.1, from coordinate 73,692 downwards.
ATCCATCTGACAGCAGCTTTTTAACCGGAGATAAAATTGTCGCTTTAATGGGCGGCATGGGAAGAAGCTTTAACGGAAGTTATGCAGAATATGCGCTTCTCCCCACACATCATGTTTTTGCTGTAAAAAGCAGTCTTCCATGGCATGAAATGGCGGCTGTTCCGGAAACCTATTTTACTGCATGGGGATCGCTATTCCAGTGTCTTAAACTTATACCTGATGACACTCTCCTGATTCGTGGAGCCACATGCGCCCTTGGTTATGCGGCAATTCAGCTTGCAAAAGCTTTGGGATGTACAGTAATAGCAACAACACATAAAGAATCCAAACTTGATCTCATTAAATCTGCCGGAGCGGATGAATGTATATTAGATGACGGAAGCCTTAAAGGTAAAACCGATACTGTCACAAAGGTATTAGAGCTTATTGGAATTAAGACCCTTAAGGATACAATGCAATCTGTTAACGAAGGCGTGATAGTATGTAATACAGGAGTACTTGGTAAAGTATATGAATGGAACCATTTTGATCCCATCAAGGATATCCCGAACGGGGTATATCTTACCGGATTTTATAGCAATTATCCCTATCGGGAAATGATACAGGACATTTTCACTTTTATGGATGAAAAAGCCTTAAAGCCTTTGATCGGTGAGATTTATGATTTCAAAAACATTAAAGAAGCATGTATATCATTAGATGAAGGAAAAATAAACGGAAAAATAGTGGTGAATGTAAGCTAACATTCATCACTATTTTCATATTATAAATTATCTATAAGAACAAAATCATTAGGGTCTGTAATAACAGAGGTTTTTATGATTCGTTAACCAATTTTCCCGTTATATGCTCAGGAATTAATTCGAGGCAGCACACTCTTGAAAATGCATTCTCAAGTTCCTTTTTTAGATAATCTTCATCCTCCCATCCTTTACATACATCGCACCATCCGATTGCATCAGAAACTTTTTCCCATTCATGTTCATTCTCCAAAAAATTGTGATATTATCTTCATTCTTGTGCTTTGCTTTACTCCAAACGGACAGCGTTTGTCACAGTGCCCGCATGAAATAAATTGATAAGCATTACTTATAACCTGCATTTTCTATAATAATATTCACCCGTTGCAGTTATCTTAAAATTTGTTCTGAATTCAATTAAGTTCTTCTTTGATAGCAAAAAATGTCTTCATAAACCAATACTTCTAAGTGCCTGATCCAGATCAGCTATAATGTCATCCGGCTCTTCCAGTCCAACCGAAAAACGGATAAATCCTTTTCTGAATTTTTCCGGATAGAGATTGATGCGTTCATCATAGCTTGGCTGTGGAAAAATCAGGCTTTCATCATGTCCCAGGGATACTGCAAAGGTCACGACCTTAAGTGCTGCACAGAACTTCTCAACTGTTTTATCATCTGTATCCACACCAAAAGAAATCACTCCACCATATCCGTTTTTCATCTGTTTCTTTGCCAGCCTATGTCCGGGATTACTCGGGAGTCCGGGATATGATACAAATGTTACATTTTCCCGCTGCTCCAGCCACTCGGCAATCTTCAGCGAAGACTCATTAATCCGCTGCATGCGGAGCGGAAATGTAACAGAACCTCTGAATATCTGCCATGCATTGAAAGGACTGATTACTGAACCCACATTTACCTGTGCCTCATAACGAATCCTGTCCATCGTTGCAAGATCATTTGAGATGATTGCTCCACCCTGTGCATCACCATGTCCATTAATAAATTTCGTAAGTGCCTCCACCACAAAATCAGCGCCAAGAGAGAGCGGTTTCTGATTATAGGGTGAAGCAAATGTATTATCAACCGACAAAACTGCACCATTCTCATGTGCAATTTTTGCGATAGCTTCAATATCCGTCACTCCATTGGTAGGATTATCAGGAGTCTCAATATGAACCAGACGTGTTCCCGGAGTAATTGCTTTCTTTACAGCCTCCAAATCTGTCATGTCCACCATAACTGTTTCCACCCCGAATTTCTGATTGAACAGTTCATGGAACATCCTGTACACAGCCATATAGCTGACATTGGGATAGATAACCTTATCCCCCGTTTTTAACAGTGTCCAGAACAGGGCATGGAGCGCTGCCACACCGCTTGCCAGCACAATAGCATCATCAGCATCATGAAGTGCCGCTATTTTCTCTTCAAGCCAATGCTGATTGGGATTACCATTTCTTGAATACATTAACAGATCCGTAGATGAATAATTCACCTGAGACAGATCATCAGGCAGCTTGTAGCTGTTTGCCATATGAAGAGGACGTCTTACAGCGCCTGTTCCCTCATCATAGTCAGTCCCCGTATGGATCGCCTGTGTTGTGATATCGTAATCTTTATATTTGTTTTCTTTCTTTGCCATCCTGTTACCTCTCCCCTTAATTATCCTTGTCTAATACCCATAATGTCCATTGACATCCGACATATGAATTAAAAGCATCAATATGATATTCTAATTTTGCCATAAATTCAACAAAGAAATCTGAAAACGATGTCAGATGGTACAAGCCTGAACTAATGCAATAATATTAAGAATATCTTCTTCAGAATCCGACCTCTATGAGCTTGACCATTCCAAGCTTCATTCCAAGAGATAACACTAATTTCCATTTCCAAGGAATTTCCCTGCTCTCCTTAACATACTCAGGAAAAGCCATCTCAGATACATTCTTGAAATCGGCACTCCATGATGCAAAAAGTTCCCTTGCATTCTCAATGGGAAAATATATTTTCGTCCCATTGCCGGTCTTTTGGACAATCTTATTGGATTTTTCAAGTCCCTTTTGATTCTCGCCGTCAAAGCATATTCCACCACCCGGAAATGCATTAAGCAATGCCAGGAAGAAGCGTTTCATATCCGCTGTGTGAAAATACATCAGCACTCCGCCGCAAATGATATAAACTCCGTCTGAGACATTTACATTATACGGAGGCTTTGTTATCTCCTGCATCCATTCAAAATCCATAAGACTGCCGGCATAATTAAACTCTCTTTCGGCACATGTAACAATCTTTTCTCTCGCTTCAATCACATTCGGCAGATCCATATTAATGAATTTACAGGTACCGTTATCAATCTCTGCAAATGACTGATCAAGACCGCAGCCAAGATTAATAATCGTTGCCTGTGGATGGGCTTTCAAATAATTCCTGGCTCCATCCTGCAGCATTCTTGCACGAAGTCCCCATGTGATCATATTAAGTTCACTACTCTTTACCTTATCAAAATCATAGTCAACTCTTGCTGCTGTTTCCTTTGCTGCTTTGTTCGGAAATGTTTCAGAAAAATGCTCCTCACAATATACTCTTCCATAAAGCGGCATCATCAAAGTCTCCTGTACCGTTCCGTTTTCCACCTTAAACTTTTCCATCTTAGCCTCCTGTTATATTTCTGTATCTTTGTATCCCGTTAAAACTCGATCTTTACAATCTTCATTTTCATAGCATCGTCGCCAAGCTTTGCCATCAGCCGGAAAAGCCCTGACACTGACGAATCGTTAAGATCATCTTTACTGCTCTTTTTCCTTCAGAGTCAAATCTTTATCTCCATACCAATAATTTTAGTATAAGATAGTCTATCCCAGCAAAGATCAATGACATGATCGTTGTGTATATGCATCCTATAAGAAAACCTTTGAAATGATACATATAATCCTTATAGCCCCTGCATCCATCCGTACCTTCGATAACTACCCATTTAGGCGTTATAGTGCAGATAATGAGCCAGTCCATAATGATCAGATCCACCACATTCCAAGTCATAGCAATAATGAATATAAAAGCAAACACTGATAAAAATGAAGACGGCTCTCCACCAAACTTCATAAGCCCAAATATTATAAGTGCCGCAAAAATGATCAGTGATCCTATAACACCGAAAATCTTACTATTCCTGTTCTGCTTATCCGTAGGCTCACCAATCGTTGCAGCTTTTTGAATATCCTCAGGATAATCATGAAGCATCTGCCATGGAAAACACTTTACAATAACATATACATATATGATCCATAGAACAGACCATATCATTCCTTCTATTAGTGCTGTCATTATCATTTCTGTCACCTCTTATTCATTTTCTCTCAACATGAAAATCACAGAAATCATCCCCATTAGCTATCGTATGATTCCGTATGAGCTTTGCACCCGCCTTGTCAAAGCTTATATAATCCGTCATGCACAGATATTTAATGAGATGAAAACATCCTTCTCTTCTTCCAAGCTCACACAATCCACACTTCGTGTATGTAAATTCATAACAGTTATCACCCTTGCGGGAAAATGTTGACCTCCAATCCATCTCATAATCAGAGCTTTGAGATTTGACTGCTGCTTTCTCTCTCATGCTTATTGTCTTCTCACTGAATGCGCTGTCATTTTCCTTTTCCCGTTGCATCATTTCATCACAAAGAGCCTTGATCATTCCTTCAAAGACCTGTTCTGTTACAACAGAAGGTTCAGCCTTATAAAACGCCAGCAGATAACAGCCTATGTACAGATTAACCACCAGACCATTGCCCTTTGCCAGTCCCGGAGTCCTCTTTACCATTTCCTTATATTCTTTTTTTATTTTCTTTTTCATTTCGGAATCTGTCCTGACACCGATACTGTCAAGATATTTATAAGATGTTTTATCTAATATTAACGGCATCATAACAGCCATAAGACCATATTTCATTAATCCGCACCTCAATCCTGTATGTAAGTATATATGCCCGGCTTTTCCATTCACAGGCATATTTCTTTAACAAGTTCGCACCATTCATGCGGATAAACCCCCAGAAATTCCTCATGGCGCATATCCTGTTCATGAATTACCGGATTCTTGAAATACAGATTGTACCGGTCAAGATATTTCTCTCCCATCTTTTTTGCGTAAAAGACATGTATCTCCGTTTCCTTATTATCAATACCCTTAGGGAGCGGTGTGGTAAGATCTGACTTGAACTGACCTTTCAGGCTTTCCTTTGATATAAAGCTCATATCATATTTATCACGTCCCGTGATTGCAACAAATGCTTTGTTATACGGATCGGGAGCTGCCATCTGACTTTCATACCTTTTCTGCATCAGCTTGGAATTATATCTCCCGGTATGTATGAAATTCCATGTAACCTTGACCATCAGAGATGACATAATCGAAGCTTTAATATTCCCTGCCTGATCCAAATCAGAACTACCGATAATTCCATAGTCCATCTTTATCCTGTTCCGTGCTGCAAGATGTGCCACAAAGGTTCCACCAAGAGAGCAGCCGTATGCCGCCCGAATATGCCCGCCATAATTCTTCACAACATACTCTTCTATACGACCGGTTTCATCAGTTACGCTCCGATAGTCTTCCTTATCTTCTTCATCAAATCCTGTGTACGCAACTGCTGCCACCAGAAAATCCTTGGCAAGCTCATCTATGACATTACCGAAATTACCCTTCCAATAACACATGGTGCCGGGTAGAAGCAGTATAACAGGGTTATCCTTATTTCCAAATTCATGTACGTGCATATTAACTATATCCTCCTTAATTTACTTATTATTTCCTGATAATCTCGTCAAAGCAGCTATCTCCATCCGAAAGATCCGAGTGCCTTATGAATTTCACACGCCTTGTAAGACCGGCATATGAGTACTCATCGATCATACAGAATATTTTGCAAAGTCCTCTGATCCCATAGCTTTCAAACATCTCTACATACATACATTTGGAAATACGGTACTCGATCTTATCCATGCCGACATCAAAATAATCGTATGTGATACTGCCGTCCTTTACCCTATTTTCATGATCAGAGATATTCCACTTCTTTGCGATTTCATAACTGTTTGGAAGGATATTAATGAAAGCGATTATATTCTTGAAGAAATTCCTGCGACGGCTAAAGCCCTTATTAATCGCATCAATAATATCCTTATCAGACATTCCTGTTTCTTTAAGCTCCAGACACATAGCTATAACTGCATATATATGTACAGTATTCATGGAAGGATATACATTATGCTTCTTAAATTCATCAGAAGCATACATCTTTGACAGCCTGCTTGTATATTCGGATAATCCGACATCCACATTTTCCGTGGAAGTGTTTTTAAGAACCTTTTCAAACACACGGCTGTATTTCCTGATATACTTATCTGCGGCTTTCTTGTCCATAAGCCCCTCCTTCATCTCAAACATCGAATGTCATCTCATGCATGACCCTTTTCCAGTTCTTCCTTCGTATGGTGATGACCATGCTTTTCACCGTTAAGGTAATGATCATGCGGGTGGCTATGGGTTATAGTATGTGTATGGGTATATCCATCATGGGTATGCGTAAATGTATGCTGATGCTCATGGGTATGGTTCCTAACCAGCGTGTCCATCACCACCAAAATCGTTCCCACCGTCATTACCAAAAAAGCAATCACATAAGTGACGGATAGCTGCTCCTTAAGCAGAATAAATGAAAGGAACGCGCCGATAAATGGTGCCACTGCGTAATATGCACTTGTCTTGGCCGCCCCCAGTATATTCTGTGCCCTTACATAGAGAAAGATACTGAGTCCGTATGCCACAAAGCCAAGGATCAAGGCTTCGGCAATATAGATCAGATCCGGCATTTTTTCATGTAATAATATTGCAATAACAAGGGAACCCGCCCCTGAAAATATACCCTTTAACACAACAATTTCGTATGTGTTTTTTGAGGATATATTTCTCGTACAGTTATTCTCAAAGCCCCAGCATATGGTTGCAAGAAGCACAAGTATAGAACCGTAGGAGAATTTAAAACTGCCTGCCCCTTCGTAGGACAGTATAATGCTTGATAATGTAATAAATGATATAGCAGCCCACAAGCGTTTTGATACAACTTCTTTAAAAATAAAAAGAGCGATCAGTGTCGTTGCCACTATTTCAAAATTCCCAAGTAATGAAGCATTTGCTGAAGAACCATATCGGATTCCGAACATGAGAAAAATCGGAGCAGCAATATCGAGCAGGATCATTCCCATCACAAAGGGAAGATCACTCTTGGTAAGATGATTTTCCCTGCTATTATTCCCTCTGCTTAATAGCGACATAAACCCAATTCCGATTCCCGCACCAAGATATAACAAAGAAGCCATGGTTGTGGTACCCACATGATCAAGAAGCAGCTTTGATACCGGAACATTAACTGCGTAAAATACCGCCGCCATCACAGCATATACAATTGCATATATTTTTCTTCTTTGCATTAATAACACACTTTCCTTTTCTGTTAGTAATGACTAACCACATGATAAAAGTGTACTACTTAACAAGAATAAAGTCAATTCCATTCTTTTTTTGAAACTATTCATTATCATATATGATAATGGTCTTTAGTAAAAAACAAGGGTGCAAATCCTCCGATAAAGCAAAAAGAGTGATTGAAATTATGCAATCACCCTTTCATTTATTAGTGTACTTATTTGTATACTTTTCATTTTTTTATCTTTACGGTCTTATTCTTTGAATATGGTCCATACCCGGTCATCTCTGCATTATTATAGGTACGAACCTTCACCTTAATATTCTTTCCGACTTTATTTCCATTCATTGATACATTAACAGAATATTTTTTCTTATCACCCTTTAATACATAATTCTTTCCGGCAACATTAATCACAATGCCTTTTATTCCTTTAATGTTTTTTTTCAGTACAGCTTCAATTTTAAATGATGTTTTTTTCTTTTTATATTTCACCTTTGTAATCTTTACTGATTTTATAACGGGCTTTGTGCTATTCTCTGTTTTAAATATTATTATATTGCTGTCAGGAGATATAAGATTAATCTCGTTTCTCAGTCTATCCTTCACCGTCAAAGTTGCCTGGATCTTCACCTGATACTCTGTATCCGGTCTCAAACCAGTTATTTTCTTTGTAAGACTTCCATCAACTGCCTCGGATTTCCATTCATCGTCAGACTTTTCTTTATAGAGTAAAACTTTGTACCCATCTCCGCCAATTCCAGATACAGTGAATGAGTTACTATCAGTAATCACATTATCAGCTGTATTCAAAGGTTTTGCACTAGGAAGAAGATTATAATCAAAAAAATGATATTGATAACTGAGGGAAACACCTGAATTGCCAACTTTGGCATTCATTATTGAAACAATCATATTAGCTGTATGACACCCTACCGTATCGGATGGTTTAAGTTCTAGGAACGCAAAAGCATCTGCCAGAACCGAATCATTAGTATCTGTTTGCCAATCACAGAGACTTTATTATAAAAGATAAAAGGACACAAAATGTGTCCCTTATCGTTCAAAATGTCTTTATACTAATGTATTATATTTCGAGATTATAGTGCTATTACTAATCCAGCATAATGCTTCCTTTTTTTCCTTTGCTTTAAGTCTGTCCATTTGTTCCTGTTCAATTTGCTGAATACTCTTCTCCGGTGATGGAAGTTCTTCGGGCATTGTGCCGCCTATTTTCTTATATACCCTTGCAGGCAGGCTGACTTCAGCAATTTTCCCGTAATGTCCTTGTGTACCTCATTATTTGTTGGTTGATATGATAACAACAATGTGGGTACACACTTATGGCTATTGCAGTGACTTCTTCAATTTTTTCACGATTTTTGTAAAATCACTATCAATACTGTATTTCCAGCATATCCATAAGTCTTTTAAATGTATCTTGTCCGTCCAGACAGGTATCTGTAAGCCAGCCTTTTTCATTTCTCCATTCGGAGAGACCTCTGTAATAGTAATTTTTCTTCACATCCTCGATAATAAAAGGTATCACATTATGCCGCAAGCACTCCTTTAATGCTACAAGGCGTCCGACTCTGCCGTTTCCATCCTGAAACGGATGTATATACTCAAACTCTGCATGCAATGCTATAATATCCTCCAATGCAGCATTTTCTTTGGTGTTATACTCTTCCAGCAAAGCCATCATGTGCTTATGAACCTCCGATGGTTTTGATGTCTCCCGGCCACCTACCACATTCGCACGTTTTTTATAATCACCAACCGCAAACCATCCGAGTGTAGCATCCTTCGTGTCATGCTTCAGGATATAATGCAGATGTTTGATGATATCCTCCGTCAGTTCATCCTCCGCAATGTCTATCACATAATCAATTGCCCTGAAATGATGTACCGTTTCTAACACATCATCTACAGGGATGCCATCAGCCACATCAAGGGTATTTGTCTCAAAAATCTGTCTTGTCTGATCCTCGGACAGTTTGCTTCCTTCAATATGATTGGAATTGTACGTCATCCTGACCTGCAGCTCGTGATACAGCCCCCCGGGAAGCCTCATATCCTTTTCTTCTTTGAGCACTTGCAATATCTTATTATCAGAGATTTCCTTCATCAGAATCCTCGGATCCACGCCAAGATAATCTGTTATCTTCTGTAAACTCCGATTTGAAAGCTTTTCGCCTTTTCTTATCTTTGCTATGGTTCGGGTAGAGAGTCCAAGCTGCATAGAAAGCTCTGTCTTTCCAATTCCTCTATCTTTAAGAATTTTTTCAAGAATCTCATATGAAATCACATGCTCACCTCCGTCAAATCTTTACTTAATATAGCATATTTAGGACAAAATGTAAAGATTTCAGCAAAATAATGTCATAAAAGTAAAGATATGACCTCTTGCAAACGCCATGACCGTTAGTAATTTAAATTGTAATTGAAAACCGATGAACAGACAGTCCAGGTGTACTTGCAAAGCTCTTATTACATCAAACTTCTATTCCCAAAATAAATTTATAAACAGGTACAACTTCGATTATATGACCATCTTTTGTAATTGTACGCTCTTCCTCGTTGGTCACTATAATAAGACGCTTTATTCCTTCTGTTTTCTCAACGAACGATATAAGGCTTTTGGTTTCTCATTTGCAAGATAGGATGTCATACGGTGTATAGCCTTTGGGCTGCCAAGCCTCTTTGCCATCTCATATCCCAGTTCCTTAGGAAAGCCAAGCGTAGTTACCATTGATACCAGCTCGTCCTTTGCATAGTTCCATAATTCTTTGTTTGAATACATTACATCTTCCTCAATATTTCCAGTGTTCTGCCATCTCTATCTCCATTGTAATACTTATCAAGCACCTTCTGGAAAACATCATCATCTGGCACAGCCTCAGCAAACAATGTCATGCACGACCTAAGCTTTAAGTAATCAGGATAGCCAAACACCTCTTCCGCATCATCTGTATCAAGTGTAAGCAGTACATTTGATATATCTTTAAGATTCTTGCCAAGATAAGGATGCTCATAATAAGCCTTTGCCTCATCAATGCTCTTAATGGAAAACTTCTGCGATATGGATGTCATTCCAAGTCCGATGATCTGCGGAAAGATATACCACATCCAATGTGACCTTTTCATCCCGTTTGAAACTTCTTTGTATGCTATATCAAATGAATGCTCCTGTTCTTTTACAAAACGTTCTAAATCAAACTTATCTTCCATAATTATCACCCCCAATCCATATAATACCACAATTATCGTTTACAATAAATGCGGGGTTACATCCCAAACTCTTTACACAGCTTATCAAATCTCGCCTGTTCTTTCTCCTTAATATCCTTTGACATATCATTCATACAGTGATGAATCACATCCGCATCCTTAAGGACCTCATCCATCGGGCTGTCTGTTACCAGCTTATCATCATGATGATAAATTGCCGAGCATATCATTTCCGTTTCCGCCTCATCCGTCAGTTTTAACTCCTTAAGAATTTCATCGGCCAGTTCTGCTCCTTTATGAGCATGGTCGTCATAAGAACCTGTCTTGTATGCATATAAGTCATGAAGCATTGCAGCCATTGACGCAATCTCCCAATTCATTCCACGCTTATTTGCTATCATTGTCGCCGCCAATGATACTCCATATAAATGAACAATAGCACTGTTACGTTTTTCTTCATCCTCCATCTTATTAAGTTCTGCATCCACATATTTTCTAAGTTCCTTTAATCTGCTCATTATTCGTCTCCTCCAAATCCATTTTCTGAAATCATTATAAGACAGAGCAGCCAATTTTACTACACCTAATTTCTTCTTAATTTAGGACTTAATCGTTTAGCAAATGCAAAAAAATTCCGGTCATCAAATATTCGATAACCGGAACTTTATTACTCTCTTCTGTTTTCTTTTTTCACCGGGCAGTGCCATTTGTAAGCCTTAGGCATCGGCTCATGTTTATTATGCTTCATTGAATTTCTCTTTTCCCTGCTTACATCTTGGACATTTCCAGTCATTCGGCAGATCCTCAAATGCCACTCCGTCATGCTCTTCCGGATCATACACATATCCGCAGATTGAACATACATACCTACCGGACGCTTCCTGCTTGGAGAAATCTACTTCAGCAAAAATTGTCTCAACAGGGTTATTAAGATCCATCACTCTCTTTGCCTCAAGATTCTCGTATCCCTGTGGAGTATGAGTACCAATATATACTGTTGGATGATTTCTGATAAACTCCCTCACCCGGTCAAGTGTCTCGCGGGCTGCGGAAAGATCATCAAACACAACAGAGAGCTTATTCTCATACAGCGCTTCATCCACATATGTAATATCGCCATGGATCATATAGAATAGTCCGTCCAGCTCAACAACGACAATGCTGTTTCCGTTGGTATGTCCCTTTGCCTTGATCATATATATGCCATCAGAGATCTTCTGGCTCTCAGGGAAATTATAATATGCTCCGTCTGTAAATTTCACAGGGAAAAGATTTGGAATGCCGGAAAGCTCCTCTGCCTGTATTTCTTCCTCATTCACATATATCTGCGCATTCGGAAAGGACTTTAACTCACCCGAATGATCATTATGCTTGTGTGTAAGAAGTATCTTTGTAACCTGCTCCGGCTTGTATCCCAGTGCATTAAATGCTTCCATATAGCTGCAGATATCCTTCCCGGTGTACAAGATACTTGTCTCATTCGGCACTTCTTCAGGAGTTCCGGCAGGAAGTCCCGTATCCACCAGGATCACCTCATCACCTGTATCTATCAGATAATTCTGGAGACTGCCACGGTATCTAACCTTAGGATCGAACTTTTCAGCTCCTTCTTCTCCGCCAAATACAAAGGTCTGTGAATAAAAACCATCTTTTCTGAACTTAACTGCTTTAATTTCCATTTGCTTCCTCCTTAACATTTTCTGTGCTTAATATCATTATTGATCCTATTAATATTACTGTTTCTATAAGTATTATAATCCACGGCGTTTTCATAAAACCTGTGGTCAGATAGCCATATATATAATCTCCAACCACTTTTATTTAGCTCATACGGCCAAGTGCCTTATAAAGCAGTCCCTTAAGTATCACAAGCTCATCATCGTCCAATTTGATGCATCCGTCCATTGCCTGCGGAATCTTTAATGCAACCTCTTCCAGTGACTTGCCTGTCTCTGTCAAGGAAATATAAAGCTTTCTTTCGTTATTATCAGGTCTCTCCCTATTGATGTACCCCTGTTTTTCAAGCCTTTTTAATAATGGTGCCAGTGTTCCTGAATCAAGGTATATCCTTTTTCCAAGCTCTCCCTCAGTCATGCCTCCGAATTCCCACAGCACCATCATTACCAGATACTGGGTATAGGTAAGATCAAATTCTTCTAACGGCTTTCTGTACTGCCTTATAACCTCCTTTGAGCATGCATACAGAGGAAAGCATAACTGATTCCCCAGACGGATACTCTCATATTTATCTGTTGAAGCCTTATCCTCTACCATACAATCCCTTTCTATAATTGACATCATCATTATAAATCCAAACACTAATCTGTTCATCCGGTTATACTATATCTTCTCAACTTCTATAATAGCCGTCCCATCAAAAATGAGACGGCTATATATTATGTCTTATGTAATTATCCAAGCTGTTCAATCAGATAGTTTTCATATCCAATCTCTTCAATCAGATTCAAATGCTGTCTAACCCAGTTATAATGCTCCTGCTCGTCAATGATGAACTGCTGAATCATAGCCTTAGATACATAATCATCGTCAAACAGGGCAAGTGATTTGCTCATCTCAGGCAGAGCCTGTTCACTGTCCTTGCAGTCATATTCGAGCATTTCCTTGATATCTTTAATTACCGGGTACTCGGCAATTGCAACAACCGGTGTCTCTCCCAGCTCAATCAATCTTTCGTTTACCTTCTTTGCCTCCTCCCACTCTTCGTCAGATTCAACCATAATCTTGTCACCGAGCTTTCCAAATCCTCTCTGTTTCAAAAGCTGTGCGTGAATCGAATGCTGCTGTGAGTTACCAAACCAGCCCTTTGCAAATTCCTTAAGTAATTCTGCCTTTGTCATTGAAAATACCTCCATCCTTTTATTTGTTGTGTGCGTTATTATTGTGCACAACCACTATAATATATTTTATCCTTTGTATGAGGCTTTTCAATTCATAATCCAGGCTGAATATATCATTATGAGATATTATGGCAATATTCTTTCATTTCATTTATTGTTGCTTTTATCATGACTATGTGCTGTTACATATGTCTTATGACATAGTCTTTTATTTCATCATTTATCCTACTAGATACCCTTTTAATATTTCCGGCAAAGACTTTTCATACACAGCCACCAATTCCTCTGTTGTCATTTTCACCCTTCCAAGTATCCACTCGCAGGTTAATTCAACCGTACCATGACAATAAAGTCTGATACACATATCCGTCAGATGATCTGTCTCATTTATTTTAGTTTTCCTCAGTATGTAATCCTTAAGATGACTGTAATTTATCTCTGCCATATTCCTGCGGAACGACTCATATCCATTAGTATAAGTAAGCAGTTTTGACAGATATACCATATGCTTCTGATAATAATATGCGCCATCTTCAAGCGACTTATGCCACTGCTCCTCTACACCGATATCTGCCATGATCCTTCCTACCTCTTTTGCATAATCCCACGCAATAAGATCATACTTATCCTTGAACTGTCTGTAAAAAGTAGCCGATGAATACCCACAGTTATCTACAATATCTTTGATTGTTATTTTGTCAATTGGCCTGATATCAGCAAGCTCCCTAAAGGATTCTGCCAATATCTCTTTACTTGTTTTTCGTCTCATCCCACATATGCCTCCATCTATTATAATGATTTAAGTTTGTAACATAAACAACAATCAATCACGCCAGATGCATGACATTAATCAGCAGTACCCAACTCATACCATAATATGTTACCACTGCCACCAAATCGTTCACAGTTGTGATAAGCGGTCCGGATGCCACAGCAGGATCCACTTTGATCTTCTTAAAGAACAGTGGCACAAGGGTTCCCACAGCACTTGATATTAGCATTGCCAAAAGAAGTGAAGTGCCAATACAACCCGATACCGCAAACGCAAATGATATCGCTTTATGCTTTACCAGATGAATGTATATCCCTACAAAGATAAATGATATTATTCCAAGCAGCAGTCCGTTGGAAAGACCAACACGCATTTCTTTTGCAACAAGATGACCTTTCTGTTTAAATGTCAGGTTCTCATCCATTAGTACTCTTATGGTTACAGCCAGAGACTGGGTTCCAACATTACCCGCCATATCAAGTATCAGCGACTGAAATGCCATAATAAGTGTGAGCTGTGCTATGACCTTCTCAAATGCACCAACCACCGTTGAAACAAGCATGCCAAGACATAGCAGAATAAGCAGCCATGGCAAACGCTTTTTCATGCTCTCAACAAGGGGCTCATTCAGATCCTCTTCGGCAGTCAGACCGGCAAGTCTCGCGTAATCCTCACCCATCTCATCATCCACAACCTCAATAATACTCTGAGAGGTTATGACACCAAGTATTCTGTTGGAATTATCAAGCACAGGTATAATGCTCTCGGAATAATCCTTTAGTTTCTCGATACAATCATCAATAAGCTCATTAGCATACACATAGGGAAATGATGTGGCTATCAGACTTTCAAGCGGGGTTGTGCTCCTTGCTGTTATCAGTTCTTTTAAATCTATCGCACCATAGAATTCACCATTTTCATCCACAACAAAGATTGTAGTAATATTATCATTTTCCTCCGCCTGCCTTACAAGCTCACTCATTGCCTGCTTGACCGTAAGATTTTCCCGTATGACAATATAATTGGTAGTCATTCTGCTGCCGATCTCATCCTCGTCAAAGGATGCAATAAGCCTTATCTGCTTTCGTATTTCCGGATCTATAGCATCCATAATAAGCTCCCTTTTATCCTTGGGAAGCGCATGCAATACCTTGGCAGCAGTGTCTGTTTCCAACTCAGAAATCACATCAGCCGCCTTCCTGACATCCATCTCATCAAGATATATACCCGCATCATCCTCGTCAAAATACTCAAAGATCTCAGAAAGCATTTCCACATTACAGATACGATAGAATTTCTTTCTCTCAGAGACTGTAAGCGCGGGGATAACCTGTGCTATATCATTTTCATGGTAATCGAAAAGTTTACCAAGCATTTTCTTAGGGGAATCATTTCCTCTGATAATAGCTGTAATCTCCTGCTCATAATCAGGCTTTTCTGCCACAATATTATCCGCAGTTAAATTCTTTTCAGTTTCATTCATTTTCGAACACCCTCCGTTTCATTCGTTGAATCACAAAAAGCACACAGTAAGAGGCAGTCACCTCTTATCCTGTGTCATTTTCAACAATGACGTAAGGGACGTGATGGAAGAATATATGACTTTATTACACAAGAAAAGTGTTATGTTAAAAGGCAGAAAAACAAAGCGGCATAAAAAAAAGCCGGATCATTTCCTAATATGCTTAACATACACGATCGCCCATCCGACCCATAACTGTCACCATTAGCCACTTTGTTCACCACCTTTTTGTTATATTTTGCCTAAACAGTATACATCTTTTTCTTACGTTATTGCAACCCCAAAATGTAAACAATGAAAATCTAATAATTGCGAATTTAAAAAGCCGGACAATGGTTATTTACCACTATCCGGCTCTTTCATATGTATATTCAATACAAATTTTTATGCCAGAGCTCTTCCTAACGATTTGCACTCCTCAAGGTCATCATCATTAGGTGCATTGTTTGCCATTACACAGTCATACGCAAGCTGGGCACCGGCAGCATTTGCACGCTCCTCCCAGTCTCTCATCCACTGACCATCTCCCCATCCGTAGGAACCGAAAAGTGCTATCTTCTTTCCTGATAATGAGCCTTCAACATCTATGAACATGGGTTCATACTCATTCTCCTCAAGCACCTCTGCTCCCATTGCCGGACATCCGAATGCAATACCGTCATAATCTGCAAGCATACCGCTGTTAAACTCTGACGGTCCAAATACGGAAACCTCTGCTCCTGCAGCCTTTGCGCCTTCCTCAACCGCCACAGCCATTGCTGCGGTATTGCCTGTGCCACTCCAGTAAACTACTGCTACCTTACTCATGATTATTATCCTCCTCTTTATTTTTATGGCATATATGATTTTAGATCAGCTCATATATAACACATTATTTATATAAACCCCATTTCGGGATTCATTTTCTCATTAACTGCATCTCCATGATTTTTGGACTTATGAAGTCTTTGATGCAGACATAAGGCTTTGCGGGGTCATTTTTCCTACGCCGCCACAATCAGCTGTTCTAACGATTTACCATGCTTAAGAGCCCTGCAATAGACCTCCGTACATTTGTTGAATATGCGGAATGTCCTCTCAGCTTTTTCAACATCTCCATATACCTTCCAATATCCTACACACAGCACTCCCTCTTCAGGGCTATTCATAAAGCCCTTCACATCCTTTTCAGGATAACCGAGAAAAAGACCTATCTCATGGGGAAAATCCTTATCATCTTTTATATGCTTCACAAGCTGTACCACACACTCATCCGGATTGGAACAGTTGTATCCCTTTTTACATAAGATACTTCTTGTCACGGGACGCATAAGATCCTTTTTCAGCTTATCTAATCTATACAAATAAATGAGAACGTAATTATCAGCATATCTTAGAGGGATTGCCCTAAGACCTTTTTTGCGCAATATTTCATTAAGGCAGCGCAGGTCACAATTTAGCTTTTCCTTAGATTCTCCCGATACAGAAAACAGACTTCCGGTCTTTAGTCCTGCTAATGTTGGCGAACAGTGTTTTACTACATATTGATCCTTCATATACACCTCTTTATACATATCAGCTTACGTCTACATGTTTTCATTTTACATTTATTATCCCATGCATAATTACAAGTTATTCAGAAATGTAAGTCACTCAAAAATATAGGTTAGTTAAACATAGGCTTTTTGAGTATTTAGTTAGTCTTAACTAACCATATGTTCAAAATAAACCACCCATTAATTATATGAATTCTAATGGATGGAATATTATATTGGTTAGTCTTAACTAACATTATATACATATATTTGGTATTGTCAATAACGATACCTTCATTCTATTATATATTTTTTATCAATAAAGCCTTTATTTTCTCTTATACCGCCTATACAGTAATCCCGCAAACACACCACAAAGCACTCCTCCCACGAACAAGATCATCATATATGTAAGATCACTTTCCGTAAAAGTAAACCCATACACCATACCACAAAGTGCTGTCAGTGCCCCGAGAAATCCTCCAATTGTGAGGGCTCCAAAGCCACGCACCAGGCGATACCTTGGAAGCACAAGATCAAGCTTTAATATCCTCTCACTGATAAGTTCAACAATACCTATGAGCATCAGCAGCGCAGGAATAAATGCAAGCTCTGTAATCCCAAACATTCCCCAATATTCCATGAATTCAGGTTTTTTGACAAAACATAATGCAATCACCCAGAAGTACGCTATCCAGCCTGCATTTCCAAGCACATCATAGACCATCCATCTGGCGTTGGATATATCCGATTCATAGACCAAGTCCTTATCAGGAATCCACGGAATACAGCGGTTAACTCTGCTGCAATAGTCCTCATACTCTTTACCAAAGCGTTCAAGAAGCCAGTTCTCCTCTGTACGTTTCAAAAGAACCGTCATTAAAGCCCAGTAAAAGAGGGGTAGTATCATAAAATATGCATTTCCTATTATGAACAGCACCCCTGTACATAAGAACAGAAATGCAGAGTATATTGGATTTCTCACACATGCATAAATACCGGTGGTCACCAGCCGGTTCTCCTTAATCCCATCATCCACCTTAGCAATCAGCACTGCATGAATCCACATGAAAAAAAACATACATATCATAATAACTCCAATTACAAAGAAGGGAAAACGCAGCAATTCCAATCTGCCTGATGCAAACAGATCCATATTCCTCAGACATACTGCTGCCACAGTAAGTATAATAATGGTACCGCCATACACCGGTCCTATGCCATACATTGACATCTGTTCCTTTTCTTTACTCATATATTTTGTCACTCCTTAGCTGCGTATTTCATTCCTACAATAAACATCAACATCCACCCTAGACTTTCAAAGCCTGACCCAATACCCTTAAAGGGTAATGGAATAAATTCAATTATCTGCCCAATAAGTGCTGTGACCAAAGGGGCCGCAATTACCCATATCTTAGGAGCAGAGATTACCCTTCGTATAATAAGTCCTATCCATGCAATGGTGGCAAATGCATCAAATGCTATGAACAGAACTATGAAGGGAACAGCCTCCACCTTAAAGGTTCTAAGCAATAATCTCTCCGCCTCGGCAGCATTTCCTCCTGTCGCCTCAAAAAGCACATTATAATGCTGTATAAATCCTCCGCAGGCAATATGAAAATATATAAATGACAGACATCCTATGAGCAGACTTATATAAAAAAGCTTCAAAAAACGCTGATCCCATACATTTTTGTTTTGGTCATTTTCAGATCTTAGCAGCATGATGAAGGACACCGCTGCAATCGCATATAACACTGTACCTATCATTCCGGCTGTATTGGATATAGCAATTCGTACATCTGATATACTTTGCCAGCCGCTGCTTGCAATAAGTCCAATTTCTTTGCTCCCTGCCGGTTCGATCCCTATACAGTAATCACCGATCATACATAAGAGCATTGCGGGTATTGCAAGCTTCATTTTACTTCTGAGATCACCATAGTCCATAATCGTCCTCCTGTTAAAATCCAATTTTTGACCGTAGTTAAATTTGACCATTGTATATTTATTTCTTTTTAAGTACCACAATTTTATTGGATATATTCCTGACTGCTGGAATCTTCCCTATGATCTTGTATATGGGATACATCACTTCCATGCCCTCAACAAGGCTGTGATCTTCTGTGCACTTAAAAACCGGACACAGTGCAGCTATCTCTTTTCCTGACGCTGCTCCCCATGTGAACTTAGCACCACTCTGGGCAATTGACTTTTCTTTAATCCTCTTAACTACAAAGGGCGACATGTATTCCATATATACAGTCACATCATTTTCCTTATAGTGTTCCGCTATAATATTGAGAATTCTCTTAACATCTTTTTCTGAAAGGTACATGGAAAGTCCCTCTATAACCACAAGAACGTCACCTGTCACATCGCCTATATTATATGCCCAGGCTTCATCCATTGCCGAGTATGCCATCATTTTAATCCTGTCATTCTCATCAAGAAATCTTTTCCTGACACCTATGGTTTCCGGCAGGTCAATATTGAACCACCTTAATCTTCCGTTATCAACCCGGTATACTCTGGTATCCATTCCGCAGGCAATATTGATCACCGTAGCTTCAGGATGTCTGCTAACATAATCACCCACCATTTTATCTAACATAATGGTTCTGGCTATTACGCCGGAACTCATTTTCATATCCTTGTCAGCCTTGGAGAAATCATAATCCATCTTCTCCACTATACTGATTGCCTGCTCGTCATATATGTAATGCTTTTTCTTCTTAGACTCCTTTGCTCTGGCATACAAGGTCTGAATCATTGTTTCCGGCACGCCGGTAATATCTATATTATGAGAAGTACTTGGTACATTCTCATAATCCCGAAACCTTTGGTTTTTCCTTGAACTCATTGTCCTGCTCCTCCTCACTCTCTGTTATCCTTAAGGCTTTCCACCAGATCCACCTTACCTGCTTTGCCTCTCAAAAGCAGTAATGACACCCCATAGCTTACAACGATAAGTGCCGTCATCTTCACCACAGATATTGGATAGATCAGTGTTGCCAGATATGTCTTATATACTGATACATTAGCCGTAAACACCGCTTTAGTTCCGAAAAATCCAAGCACAAAGCTTATGACTATAGCAATCGGCACCAGGAAATGATACACGTTAAGCACCATGGAATTGATTTCCTTATTCCTGTAGCCTAACACCTTAAGCATGGACACTGAGGACGAGGCCTCCGTCATAAGCACATTTACCATCATATACACCACTATAACGCATATAAGAATGGCAAACACATTGATAATCCCCATAAGATTTTCCATATTGGTCTTGACCTCGTTGATCTGGTCCGCAAGGGAGGTCTTGGAAATGGTCTTTATAAGATCATCACTGTCAATATCAAGCTCCTTATCAGACATGATTATGTTGTACGGCAGCAGCTCCTCCTCACCTGCAGGATGAAGCAGATTATAAATGGAAACCCTAACCCCAATCATTCCGTTGGCGGCTGAAAACATATTGTCATTGACCTTAAGCAGCTCTATTGCATTTTCTCTTGAACAATAGATTGCAGCCTGGGAATCATTTTTGATCACGTCAGTAATCTTCACAGTGTATTCCTCAAGGGTAATTGGATCCACAAAGCTTATCTCATCACCCACACCTGCACCGTAAGCCAAGCTTGCCATGGATGTAATGTAATAATGGTCTTCGTCATATTGAAGCTCATTA
The DNA here is from genome assembly GCA_017470935.1 of Lachnospiraceae bacterium. Classification (GTDB taxonomy): domain Bacteria; phylum Bacillota; class Clostridia; order Lachnospirales; family Lachnospiraceae; genus CAG-590. The sequence continues at coordinate 52,864 of JAFUXG010000055.1, read as the reverse complement.
CCGTTATTATCAGTGAAATTAATAAGTCTTGGGCTGTCAATTCCAAGCAGCATGATCATGTCATCCCTGCCCTTGACCTCAAAGCTTGCGCCGTAAATGGCATCCCCCCCCTCAGGCTCTCCAAGCTCCGGCGACTTCAAAAAATATTCATACTCAAAGCTTCCAATCTGGTCTACCGTATGCTTCACATAATCATCCATGGAATCTATACATGTGATACAGAATGCATAGAGCATGCCCCCAAATGCCATTCCGATAATAACTATGATACTTCTTCCCGGCTTTCCAAATATCTGCCTGAGCTTATATTTTGTCTTTGTTTTCAGATGACTTCTCTTCATTCGGAGTCTAGACACTTCCCGCCCCTGGCTCCTGCCGGATATCATTGTTATGACATCTGTTTTCATTACTTTTGCCGCCGACCTGTACACCGCAAATGTGTACATAAGCGTTGGAACAATAATCGCAATCAGTATATTAGGCAGACTCACCTGATAGCTTATGGGAATGGGTTCAATCTTGAAAAACAGGTATTGAATAAGGCTGTTTGAAAACAGACAGGAGATGATCACTCCGATGACCGTTCCTATAAGACCTGAATACATTCCGTAAAATGCATAATGCTTTATAAGCTCCCTCTTTCTGTATCCTAATGCGATCAGCACGCCAATCTGTCTTCTGTCATTCCTGATCCTTCGTCCGATGACAACGGATATAATAACGGAAACAAATATCACAAGCACCAGTATGACCATATGCATCATATTGGCCGTCTCCTCCACCTCCAACAAAGGTGTACTGATACGGGTATTAGTCTTTGCATTGAGATATGAAAGCATAGTGTACTCACGATTGATGGCCTTTCTGACCTCCGCCTCGTTATCACTGTTATATATAATGCTGTAATACTCGAAAGAATCCTCACTTGCTTTTGAAAGATACTCAAAATCCTCATCACTTACAACTGCAATACCGAATGCATTTTTCAGTGCATATGTATCTGAAGTGTCCTTAATTGGAAATAGATAATCCGGCCTTTCAAATCCGCCTGCAAATGTGAAGCTTTTGCCACCAAGCTCAATGATATCACTCTCACTTATATCGTTACCTTCCATAAGACCGGTATTGAACATTATTATATGTGGCGATTCCTCATTACCGATATCCTGCTTATCTGCTATATCAGAAACAGACTTATCTGATACGCCGGTAACCGCCCCACCGGATATGTCTGTAACCTCCCCACTGGATGTGCCAGTAACCTCCCCTCCGGATATGTCTGTAACAGGTTCACCGGTCTCTGCATTACTGTCATTCGGGATTAGCATGTTTATCTTTTTAGAAACATCAACAACCCTTACCGTATAATCCTCAAGTTCAAAGTCTGCATACCTCTGCTTCTCCAAAAGTATGTTATACTCCTTTTCAAGGTCCTCTATAGCAGCCTCATCTATTTCATACACAGTCGTAAACTGGGCATCCTCCACATGAAACTTATCGTAGAATCTGTCTAATACTCTGCCGAACTTCTGTGTCCCCGCATCAAAATCCAGATAAAGGACTACGACAAGAACCGTCAGCAGGCACACGCATATATAAAATGATAGATTTTTCTTAATGTTCCTCGGATATCGCTTATTCAAAGTCATGATTTCTTCCTATTCTCCTCCTACAACTCCAGCTCAGCCGCAGCCACCTTCTCAGTATTTTCCACATTGGAGGACACCTGTCCATCCTTGATCCGTATGATCCTGTCAGCCATGTGTGCAATTGCCTCGTTGTGGGTTATGATAATGATGGTGGTGTGAAAGGTCTGATTCACCCTTTCTATGAATTTCAGCACCTGCTTTGCAGACTTACTGTCAAGGGCTCCCGTAAGCTCATCACACAGTAGAAGCTTGGGATTCTTGATAATAGCCCTGGCAATGCTAACTCTTTGCTGCTGTCCTCCCGAAAGCTCTGATGGAAAATGGTCCTGATACTTCATAATATCAACAGCCTCCATCACTTCATCTATATCAAGGGGCGATTCTGCTATATCAGCCACCACCTGAATATTCTCTTTCACCGTAAGGTCGGGAATGAGATTGTAGAACTGAAATACAAAACCAACATCACTGCGCCTGTATTCAACCAGCTTATTCTTCTCACCGGAAAGCTTCACCCCACCGATACTTAATTCTCCCTCGTCAAGACTGTCAAGTCCTCCAAGCATGTTTAACAGTGTGGATTTGCCGCTGCCGGATGGTCCAAGTATTACATACACACCACCTTCATCCAGCTGAAGGCTGGCACCGTCTAAGGCTCTTACCTCACTCTCGCCTTTTCCGTATATTTTCTTTGCATTTATAAGGTCTATGAACATGTTTTTCTCCTCACTCTCTATTTTTCAAAACCTCTGCCGGCACCATCTTGCTTATCCGGGATACCAGCGAATGATTGATAACAAAATATAACAAAAGTATAACTGCGTATATCATCACATAAATGTATGGTGGAAATGACTGCTCAAATCCCGTAGCCACATTTGACACCAGATAATTGGGATACACATAGTTAAGTATCGCCTTGCATATGGGAATGGATATGAGAGCACCCAAGGCTATGACATAGAAATTCCCGTCCAGATACATCTTCCTGACCTCCTTGTCACGGAAGCCGAATATCTTCACAAGTGCTATATTAAATGATGACTTGTCTAACATCATTTTCATCATTAGGTACATCACCACCACGAATATGACAGCCGCAGCCACACTCATGGTAATTATCATGGACATCATCTGGTCAAGAAATACCTTAGCCGACTTCTCCACATCCTTTCTGGTGAGGGTGCTGTACAGACGTCCTCCCGGAATCTCTAACTTATGGTCGGAGAACACAACATTGTAGTAATCATTCATTTCTCCGAACAGCTCCCTGCACTCATCAATATCCATAAACACAGTGAGAGAGGCAGAATAATTGGTTATATCATATACCGTAAATGCATATGCCCTGTCCCCATCCTCGGAGGTCAGTGTGAATTCATCCCCCACCTTCAGCTGATATTTGCTGGCAAAGGTGTCTCCCACCACAACTTCATTTTTACTCTTCGGGAGCTTGTCTATATCAAAGAAGGGATTATCTTCATGTATTCCAAGTATAGTAACATCAAAATTGTACTGGGAAAATTTCTTCTTCATACTTTCGGCAACCGCCTCATAGCCGCCCTCCGGCACCTTCTCGCTAGGATATTTATAGGTATACATATATTCAAAATGTGTATCCGCAATAGTTCTCTTGTTTACCTTGTCGCAGTACACATATACATTTACCGCCAACATCGCCACAAGAAGACTCATAAAAAGTCCGAACACCACCGTAAGTCCTGTCCTTCTCTCTCGAAGCAGCTGTCTTATCTTGAAAAGCTTAATGAACTCCATCTCCTTAAGCTTGATATCCTTTGACTTTGACACTTTCTGTTCATTCTTAAGAAGTGACAGCGGCGTCCTGTTAAGCCTGCTTCTGATCACAAGAGCATTGACGATAATTGATATGACCGGCGGCATCACGATAGCATAAACCACCATAAATGGTGTCACCTCCGGATGCATATTGGGCATGGAAAAATAATTGTAATTATCCTGCATCTGTACCTCAATACCAAGTTTTGAAGCCGCAAGGATAAGTCCGATAACACCTGAAATAAATGTTACTATTACAGGCAGCACTATGTAATGCGCCATAAGGTCCTTTCGCTTCACACCCATGGAATAAAGGGCGCCTATGACAGCACTCTCCTGATCTATAGTGTGGACCACAAACACGGAAATAACATAGGAAAAGAGAATTATCAAAAGTATTCCCACAAAGATTCCTGATGTTTTATTGATCTCAACATCATCTGCCGCAGCATCGATCCTCACATTGTCCTCTGCCTTCAAAAGAGATATAAGATTAGCAGTGCTGTCAGCAAATATGCTGCTCTCCTGAAACATAGAAAGCATAACCCCCGCAAGAGCACTTCCACCGGAAAGTCTTTCATAATATTCTCTGAAATAGGCATCATCCACCGAATTGGCATTAAAGGAATTATCCTTTAATATATCCTTCAGTTCATCATGAGTCATGGCATCATTAAGCTTATATGAGTAATAATACTCCTCTGACTTCATGGCAGTCTTGGAACTTTTAAGCTTCTCATATGCATCATCCGTAACGAACAATAATCCGAAGTTTGAACTGTCAACTGCTGTATCGGACAGATTTTTAAGTGGTGAATTGTAGTCTGAGACGGTACCAATTCCCACCACCGTATATTTAATTTTCCCATTTCCACTATTATCATTTATTTCCCTGTTATCATCAGTGCTGTCAATAATATCACTGTTTACATCACTATCATTATCGGAGCTGTTATCATCCACAGCTTCATCAATATCGCTTCCATTACTGTCTGTATTGTTGAAGTCTCCAAGTGTCACAGTATCCCCAATATTAATATCATGAACCTCGGCATAACGGCGTTCTACCACTATCTCAGATTCATTTGAAGCAATTCGTCCTTCCTTAAGGGTAATCTTGTTAATATCCTTACGGTTTTTGAACACTCTTAAGACGCTCTCATCCTCCATGAGATAGTCTAAGAAGAACATCTTCTCCACATCCACACCCTTTTTCGTTATCCTGTTGATTTCAGAATCAGTAAGAGGTACAAATACAGAAAACTCCCCATCCTCACAGTTAAGCTCTGCGTCATATTCTGCAGTCTGATCGATGGTGGCTGTTGCCGCTCCCACAAGACTAAGCACCATATATATTGAAAAAATGATAAGAGCACCTAGCGCTATATATCTGGCCAGGTTTTCCTTTAAGTCTCTTATTGAACGTTTTATCAAAACCTTTTGCATATCATTAATCCTTTCGCGTATTGCAGCCATTCTAATTACTACAAATCTTCAAGCTCTACGGCCGGTACCTTGACTTCATTATAATAATTCTTATATATCTCCCCATCCTTCAGATATATCACATGATCCACCATATTCTTGATAGAATTATTGTGTGTTACTATCATCATGGTAGTGCCATAAGCAGTATTTATTCTTTCAAGAAGAACAAGAATATCCCTTGATGTCTTGGAATCCAATGCTCCGGTGGGCTCATCACAGAGCAGAAGCTTTGGATTTTTGATAAGAGCTCTTGCTATGGCACACCGCTGCTGCTGTCCGCCTGAAAGCTGCGATGGGAATTTGTCTGCATGCTCCTTAAGTCCAAGCACATCAAGAAGCTCATCCATAGACAGGGGATCACCCGTCAGATACTCACACACCTGGATATTTTCCCTTACTGTCAGATTCGGAACAAGATTATAGAACTGAAATATAAAGCCCAGATTGTCCCTGCGGTAATCCGAAAGCTTCTCTCCCTTAAGTCCAACTATCTCCTGCCCTGCAATACATATGGAGCCGGAATCAGCCTCATCAAGTCCTCCGATACAGTTAAGCAGTGTGGATTTTCCCGATCCTGAAGTCCCCTGGATTACACACATTTCTCCTTTTTCCACCTGGACGGAAACACCCTTCAACACCTCTATATAGCTTCCGCCCTCTCCATAGCTTTTCTTTACCTCCGAAACCTCAACAAACATTTCCCTACATATTCCTTTCATTTATGATTTATCTGTAACCATCCAGAACCAGACTTTCACATCACCAGTCCTGAACAATTACTATTTTTTGTATACTTTTAAGTTAGAGATAACTAACACAGCTTTAAAATAAATGCCATGAATAAAGGACAATGTGCCTATCCATGGCATATTACCATACCTCATAATATATCATGTCAACTAAATTCGCACTTCGTGCTCATTAAGGTGCCAGATATAAGTTCTACTAAGGTTCGCTTTGCTCACCAAGTAGAAACTATTATATCATATCACCTAACGGCATCATGTGGACATTCGCAAAATATCTTCGATTGCATGCAAGCATGCATCGAATCTACTTTGTTCATTTTTTCGATCATCAATCCAGCAGATTAGTCATTGATTTCATACTTATGGCGATTGTGGAACCGTTATGCAACAGTGCCGTTAGCGTAGGCTGGAATAATCCAAGAGCGCCCATAAGTATTAAGAAGCTATTAAAGGATACTATCTTCACATAGTTACCCTTTGTCCTTGCCACCAGTGCAGTACTCAATCTCCGAAGAGTAACGAGCGCCTTAAGGTCATCCTCGGATATCATTATATCCGCCACCTCTCTGGCAATGGCAGCACCGCTGTTAATGGCAATTCCCACATCAGCTTTGGAAAGTGCCGGTGAATCATTGACACCGTCACCTGTCATAATGCATTTGCGTCCCGCTGCCTGTTCCTTCTCTATATATAATGCCTTATCCTCAGGAAGCACCTGATCCTTGTAATCATCCACACCAAGCTCTCCGGCAACCCTTCTTGCCACACGGCTGCTGTCTCCTGTAAGCATTACCACCTTAAGTCCTAAACTCTTTAATTCCTGTATGACCTCAGAAGCCTCCTTCTTTACAGGATCCTCTATCATTATGGCTGCCTTGACGCGGCCTGCAATCGCCATATATAGATGAGAATACTCATCAGAAAGATTATTGAATTTGTCCATCTCCGCTTCGTCTATCACACAGCCCTCGTCCTCAAAGACAAAATGATAGCTTCCTATAACAACCTTCTCTCCGTCTATAGTGCTGGCAATTCCGTGAGCCACCACGTACTCCACCTTTGTATGCTTTTCCTCATGAATAAGCTTTCTCTCTGCTGCAGCCTTAACCACTGCATTAGCCATGCTGTGAGGATAATGCTCCTCAAGACATGCCGCAAGCCTTAAGGATTCATCCTTATCGGCTCCGTCAAAGGTGACTATATCCTTAAATGTTGGACATGCATAGGTAATTGTTCCTGTCTTATCCAGCACGATGGTATCCGCATTAGCAACTGCTTCAAGGAACTTTCCGCCCTTGACCGAAATATGCTTCTGTCCCGCCTCTCTCATTGCGGAGAGCACAGCAATAGGCATTGACAGCTTAAGTGCACAGCAGAAATCTACCATCAAAATTGAGGTCGCTCTGTTCACATCTCCCGTGAGCAGATATGTAAGAAGCGTCGCACCAAAGGTATAGGGCACCAGCCTGTCTGCCATTCTGAAGGCCTTTTCCTCCGTCTCGGATTTCAGCTTTTCGGACTCCTCGATCATCTTTGCAATACGGTCATACTGTCCTGTTCCCACAGTCCTTCTGACACTGATCTTAAGTTCTCCATCCTCAACAACTGTTCCCGCATATACATATCCTGACACTGTCTTATGTACAGGAAGACCTTCACCGGTTATTGATGCCTGGTTAACAGAAGCATCTCCTTCAATCACTTCTCCGTCAAGGGGGATCATGCTGCCGGTTCTTACTATTATCGTATCTCCCACATCCACCTTATTGATATCCTCTAAAACCTCTTCTCCAGAATCAGACAAGGTCCAGACTCTGTCAACATTTAATGCCATTGCTCTTGCAAGATCATTTACCGACTTCTTTCTGGTCCATTCATCCATTATATCTCCCACGCCAAGCAGGAACATTACACTACCGGCAGTGTCAAAATCTCTTCTTATTATGGATACTAGAATGCTGGCCGCATCAAGCACTGACACCGAAAGCTTTCCTCTAAGAAGACTGTTAAGACCCTCTTTTATGTATGGCAATGCTTTGAATACAGCAATCACCTTCCTTATAGGAAGCGGGAACAGCCACCTGCTTATTGCTCTTCTTGCAACATGATAGAACAGTCTGTCCTGATAGTCATGTGTCATCTGCCTTCCTGTGCTTTCGAAAACTGTAACCTCTGTGCATTTCAGATCAAAATGTGACAGGTCGCTTATCAGTTCGTCTCTCCTGCCATCATCATACCTTATTGTTGCGTCAGATGTCCTCTCATTTACCTTAACCTCTTCAACATACGAAAGAGAAAGCAGATAACATTCCAATTTATCTGCCTCTTCACATGTCATATAGTTCCTGTAAAAATGAACTCTTATTCTGTTTTTCGATTCATGTAATATTTTACACTTCATGGGACTCCTACCAAATTCACAAAACCAATTCTTGTCTCATCCTACACTGCTTACAACAGTAATTGATCTATTTCTATGCAGCTTACTCCTCTTTCTCCAGCTCTTCGATCTTATTCTTTGTTTCCTGGAGAAGAGCCTTAGCGTCCTCGATCTCCCTCTGCCTTTCCTCTTCACGGCGCTTCTCATTGATATCATCAGCATCTGCCTTAATATCTTCACAGTTTTCTTTAATGGCAGTTGCTGTCTTCATCACCTCATCCTTGCCGCGGAGTACGGCAGCAGTCACATGGGTATATACCTTCTTTGCATCCTTACTGCTTAATATCTTCACTCCGGCTGTACCTAAAAGAAATCCTCCAATAAGAGGACATATTGTCTTAGCTTTAAACATTGTTAAATCCTCCTGTTATTAACCTTGACTACTATACATTCCCTACTGTTAATAAATTCTATGTATAATTAGATTCATCTATGTATAATTAGCTTGTACTATATATAGTTATATGTTACTAACCAACAGATAAAATATATCACAACTTTTTAATAATGTCTATACCATTTCAATAAAGACTGTGAAATATCAATAAATTATCAACGATTTGAGGGCTTTGGATATTCCGCCACCATTTGTCCAACAAAGGTGGAAATAGCAACGGTATCATATCCCAAAACATTGTCCGCTTCCTTGTCTTTGTAGATAGAGGTCAGATCACTCAAATTCTCATCCCATATACATTCCTGTAGAAGTTCGCGGAGAATGTTAGCTGCAGACTTTTTGGATTTATCATCCTCATCCTTTTTACGGATTATAAGAATTGCCGCTTCCATCTTCTGTGCAATCTCCCATAATTGCATTCCCCATGATTCCTGGGGTTTATCTTTTTTGTCGCCATTTAACCAGGTGTCATGCGATTCATCTATATCCGAGATATACCACCTATCATGTTGCCTTCTGCTCAATATTATTTCCCCTTTCTGCATCGCATGCTTTAATTATTTCACATACCCTTCATCCTCTATCAATTTCTCATCACGCGCTTCTTTCGAAAGAATATCACAGCAATTGTTCTCAGCAGTATCTTCAGGATCGTTCACTTTATTATTATCGTCATGACCCTTTACCCATTCAAACTCTATATCCTTCCCCTCTATCAATTCTGATAATTTTTTCCATAGATCCGAATTTTCCACAGGTTTTTTTCTGCTGTTCCTCCAGTCATTTTTTATCCAGTTATTAATCCATTCGGTGATTCCACTTCTTAAATAGTCGCTATCACTTTTCAGCAGGATTTTCCCATCCTTCTTTGAAAGCTCCTCAAGAGCCCTGATTGCACCTCTCAGTTCCATTCGATTGTTGGTGGTTTCCACATATCCCTGTTTGTACTCTCTTCTCTCTCCTGTCATTTTGTCAATGATAACCACTCCGTAACCACCGACACCGGGATTGGGGGTGGCACCTCCGTCGGTATAAACAAGATATCTCAATTCATCACCACTATCTGCCTTTTTCATCCTATCTCCTTTCTCATTATCTGCTTTATCGTTACCTTCTCTCTTGTTTTTCTTATTGCTATCCTTCTTGTCATCCTTTACATTATCGTTTCTCTCGCTGTCTTCTTCTAATGATATATATGGTTTCAATATCTCTCTCATATCATCATACTCTAAACGCCTCTTTTGATACAGCTCCTTTTGTAATGCATCCAGTGCATCCCGATGTTCCTCCAATAGTTTCTTAGCTTCCGACATTTGTTCCACCAGTATCTCATTGATCCTTTTATATATTTTTTCACCCATGGGCGATGTCATGAATTTTTCCATGTCCTTAATATCTAAATATGAAACCATAAAATCATCTTCCATCGCATAACAAGTAAGATATTCCTTAGCAAAAGATGTCGCATACTTCAGATCAGTACCCAGTCCTATTGTAACACCCCTATTCTCGCCATATGCCGCAACCTCGGCAGCCCTTCCTGCTAATGAAATACGAATGTGTGAAAGGAAATCTTCTTTCCTCCTATGCACAATATTAAAATCTACATAACCGCCAAACCCACCACGGGAAACCACTGTAGCATAATCCGGGTAGAACTTCTTTCCGGATAAGAATCCCATCAGTGCATGACCTGCCTCATGATATGTGACTTGCTCAAATTCTTTCGTACCATCATCTGACTTAGTTTCCAGTCCATAATAATATTCCTCAAAACAATTATATAGGAAGGCATAATCTACTTCCTGGCGTTTCATGACCGCCTGCGACATAGTGTAGTTAATGACATTTTCAATCTCCGCCAGACTCTGCCCACTCATAACCCTAGCAAACTTCTCTACATCAGCATCACTAAGCCCACTCAAATCAAAAGCCAATTTTTCTTTTGACATTTCTTCAATCTTTTTCTTGATGAATAATGTTCGGCTATTTAATCCCGGTTTTTTGATTAAGATCGTATTTCCAAATCTGCGCAACAACGCTTCGTCTAAAATTTCCGGGTCGTAATTAGTCGCAGCGATTACGAATACCGGTCTGGAAGGATCTGTTTCAAATCCATCCATTTCCGTCAAAAGCTGATTAATAATTCTGGGATCACCATCATGCTTGATACGGTCTTTTGCAATCACATCAATCTCATCGATAAATATAATGGATGGCGCGTATTTTCTTGCAAGTGAAAATACAGTATGAATGTCCTTCACTACCCCGTCACCTGTTTGCATTTGACGATTCCCTTCATTTTTCAACAACTCAACACCGGTACAGGATATAAAGGGACAGTCAGCCTCATTTGCAAGAGCCTTTGCCAGCATAGTTTTTCCCGTACCCGGCGCGCCAAGCATCAAAATACCCCTTGACACCTTTGCCCCGCTTTTTCTGAACCAATCCGGTTTCTCCAAAAATATCTTGAACTTCCGTAATTCATTGACCGCCTGCCTGTTTCCGATCACATCGTTAAACGTCACTCCCGGACGGTTTTTATCATTAATCATAACAACATCAGCATCTGTGCCGAAGTCATTGACCTCCCTGAAGCTTCCGACTTCCAGCTCTATGGTCCCTTCTTCCTTTTGTTCAAGCATACATATATTATAATCAAGCCTTCGGCCTTTCTTTTGAAGCTTTTGCATTTGCTCCTGCAGGAAACACTCTTTCACAAAAGTGCTAAGGTCATACTCACTCTTTGGAAGAGAAATGATATCCTCGATTCCATTTTCCAACAACTCCTTTTTCTCCGAAGCACGGTATTCATTTCCAAAGGATATGGCATATATTGGTGGAGTTTTTGGTTGCTCCTGAAGCCAGCGGTATATCTGCGCCGGAACGGAATCATTTAACAGAAGGCTTTCATAAACTGCCTTTCCCTGCTGTCTCTGACGGTATTCCCCACCCTCTTTATTGTAATAAAAATCAATCAATATGCCATCGATTTCTTTGGTCCTAAGCAAAGTCCTAATATTGTGGTTTTTATCACTTTCTTTTGTTTCGCTATTTTCAAACTGATATACATAATGTAGGCTGCATACGGATTTATCTGACATCTTTTCTAAAAGACTATAATTCCCCTTTCTATCCTTATTCCCACATACGACAATCAGATTCCTCTTTTCTCTTTTATCTGCTTCCCAGAAGTAACGCTTTGCAACATCCCCATCTAATGCTAATGTTGTCTTTACATTCTTGATTCTTTCTTTCGCTTTCTCAGACTGCATAAGCCGATAAACAGATTCCATCACAAATTTCTTGCTTCGTTCAGAGGCGATTCGGGCATCTAATCGATTTCCCATGCTGTACAAAAACAGATACGGTAAGGTTTCTTCATCGTACTCATATGTGATTTGAAGTCCCTCCTCGACTAATTTTTTCCCTTCTCCGATGCTTTTCTTCACAACTGGAATCAAACTCTTTTCATTAATATGGTTAAATAAAATGACTTTTCCTTTTTGCAGCCTTGAAAGAAGCTCCGGGGGCATAATCGGTTTTCCATCTCTGCCCTTGTCATTTTTTATGGCATCTATGATCGTATTTTCAGGAATGGAAGACAAGTTTTCATCCCATCTCTCCTCAAAAAACTGTCTTCCTGCATTTGTAGTAAATATGCATATCGTATCTGAAAATTTGATTTTCTCATCACTATACTTGTCAGTCAAAAATCCGCCTTCAAGAATAGATAGGAACAATTGCTTTACGGAACTACATGCCTTTTCGATCTCATCAAAAATCAAAACTGCATTTGGATGTGTTTTTACAAACCCGGTCAATGACCCCTCATGTGAATCCTTCCATGTATAATCATGCCCTATCAAATCTGACGCGCTGTGTTCATCATCCATATATTCATTCATTTGGTAAAGCCTTGCCTCTACGCCCAGCAGATCAGCAATACTTTTTGCAAGATATGTCTTCCCCACTCCAGGAGGCCCTATGAACAGATATGACGCTTTTGGACCATTTCCACTTCTATCAGGTTCTAATCCTGCATAGAATAGACCGGATAAAAATTCATCAATGGCAATATCCTGCCCATAAATATTTTCAAAAAGTTTACTTCGCAACTCATCTAGCTCGCGTTTTCTTTCAACAATTGAAGGCAATTTTACATTAAGTAAAGATGTTGCAACATTTGTTTTTGTAATATGATCACTCTTCTTCAGATCGGGATTAACAAAAGAACCGGACACCTTCATAAGCTCCACGCGGTATGCACTATTCTCTGTCATTTCCCGATACAAGTCAAGCAGAGAGTGACCTCCCTGTTTGATATATTTCTCCATAATTTGGTATGTGGAGCTATTCGTATTCCGATTTTCTTTACTTCCTTCTACTGCATTGAATCTACAGTTTACTAAGAGCTCATCAAAGTCGATAAGCCTCATGTCATACTTTTCAAAACGTTGTTTCAGCTCACGGTACTCGTCTGAATCCTCCCATACTTCTAATGCATTTTTAACCCAGTCTGAGCCTGATACAATTTCGGGCTGTAAAAGCTTCATTTCCCTCATCTCATTATATATGTTAATAAAGCTTATCAAAATATGTCTTGGGTTAAATACAAACTCAAGCAAAGCAGTATATAATGCAGCCACATTATATCTGCCCACAAAAGTTCCTGCATAATTATCGCCTACAACACACAGAAGAATCTCAACCCACGGTTCATTTTGCTGGTATTCTTCGGGTAAGTTAAGCATGCCATACACTTCTTCTTCCTTCGTATGATCGTAGTTGTATATCTGGGGTTCATCAGAGGGAACATCATTTTCACCCTCTCCCTGCGAATTGTCTGCATCATCAGAAATTGTCTCTCCAAAGGGCAGAAAGCCCTTCTTCTTCCAGCTATCTTCCTGGATATATTCCTTATCTTTGCCCTGATAAACAAGCTTTAACCCTCCTATGCTGTCATCATTCATGTATTCTTCCGCAAGCATAAAAGCATGTCTAAGGCTGTCCTCCTTATTTTCATCCTCATCTTCAAGCTCTGTCATGTACTCAAAACTGCTATACAGAGCCCCGGGAAATCCTTTTATCTGTTTCTCACACTTTTTCCAATCGTTATATATACCGGTTTTCTCCCCTTTTTTTACTGCGTAAATCTTTTTTTTCATAATGAAATGTATACCTCCTTCACAATAAAACATCAACTCAACCTGATTATCCGGCTATAATGTGTCATCTTATTTATCACCCTAATTCTGCTAATGCCACCATTATGGATTACAATAAAATGCTTGTTTTCATAATAGCACATACCACGGACAAACTGTGTCATTTCAAAATAAAAAAACAAAATATTTTCCTTTAGGTATTATAACATAACACCCATTAAAAAAATATATATTTCAATCAATTAACTTAATTAAAATGTCTGTACCGATAATAATAAAAGCAGACCGGATATGTGGTATTTCATCCACAAATCCGATCTGCTGAATGTCCATTATATTCTTCTTTATGTTATTATATGTTTTTAACGTTACGATGACTACATCATTAGAAGCACTTGGTACATTCTCACATGTTAAAAGCTTTGCTTTCAGCTATCCCACCGTTTCTATACCCGTAACCTCAAAATCCAGCTTCTCAATGGTATCCTTAATAAGCGCCTCATCCACCTCTTCATAAAGTGATACCTCAGCAAGCTTTCTTGAAAGCTTCACCTTGGCGATAACCCCGTCAAGCTCATCAAGATGCTTCTCTACCCTGTTCTTGCAGTTATCGCAATGCATTCCCTCTATGTGAACTATAAGCTTATGTATGGGCTTACCCGGAAGCTTTTTCTTAACAGGCTTTTCCTTGGGTCCGCCACAGCACTCGCCCTCACCCTTCATGTGGGTTATAGTGCTTCTTATGGCAGGCACCAATATTATTACCAGTATTACAACTATGATAAAATCCTGAATATTCATATATAATCACCTCTATCGCTTGTCGGTATCTACAGCAGCGCACCCTCCGGCTTTTGCCTTAGCGCAATCACCTGCCATAGGACAGCCTATGCATGCTGTTCCCTTTTTTTTCTCCTTATATATATAGTAGCACGCTGAACCCACAACAGCTACTAATATCAAAGTTGCAATAATATTAACCAATACACTGCTCATAATCATTACCTCTATATATTACTGTTTAATTCACTTTTATTGCCCTCTGCTGTCACAGCATTGACCAGCGCGCATACAGCAATTATAATCGACAATATAATAACTGCCGGACGCATGGTGGTATGACATCGCATATCATTCATCATACACAGGTTGATCATTACCTTGGGAATAAATGCAGTAACCATAGCTGTAGGTATCATTGCATAGCTTAATCCTCTTCTTACATTATATCTTGAAAGTATAATAAGCCCCAATGCCTGTACGACAAGTACAATTCCCATTGCAAACACAGCCTGCTCTGCCCAGTGGCATGACATAATCTTATCCTCCATCACCTCACATGCATGAAATACAGCCTTAACGCCCACACAAAGCACTGCGCTAAGCACCAGCAAAACAATATCCAAAACCTTAATATTCTTCATCCTTTTTCTCCTTTTCATATGTGTATCCTTTACCCCTGATACATTCATACCTATATCTTCTCATTAGTTAGAATCAACTAACTATATCACATAACATCTGTTATTTCAACACCAAAACAGCTATAATAAATGATAATTTTTCTAAATAATAATTTTTCACAACATATTATAAAGATACTTCCTCAAGCCTTCCCGCATTCATATGATACATAATATCTGCATACTTCTTAGCCTCATTTTCATGGGTAACAAGGAGCACTGTAGTTTTGTTATCCGTCATTTCCTTGAAAAGCTTTAGCACAAGCTCAGTGTTCTCATCATCCAGATCTCCTGTAGGCTCATCTGCAAACACAATTTCAGGCCTTCTGATAAGCGCCCGCGCAATGGCCATACGCCGCATCTCGCCACCTGAAAGCTCATTGGGCATAACATTTTCAAGTCTTATAATATCCATTTTCTCCATAAGCTCTTTAGCATATTCTGTCTTATCCTCTCCTTCCCCATAAAGAGTATACGGAAGCATTATATTTTCAAGAACAGTAAGACTTCTTACTGCGCTCTGCCCCTGAGGGACAAAGCCAAAGGATATATTCCTAAGCCTTGAAAGCTCCTCATCCTTCATCTCATACAGCTCCTTATCATCAAGCATCACCTTACCTGTTGTGGGTGCAAGAATCCCTGAAAGAATGTTAAGAAAGGTACTCTTGCCGCTTCCCGACCTGCCATTGATCATAGTCAGCTTTCCCTCGGCAAGGGTAAAATCCATTTCCTCAATTGCCGTAAATATATTAGTTCCCTTTGACGCACGCAGAAACTGCTTGCTTATTCCCTCTGCCTTCAAAACCATCTAATTCACCTCCCGAAGGATCGTTCCCGTCTCAAGCCTGCTTATCCTATATGCAGCCCAAGCTGAGGTCAGTGCACCAAAAAGGGCAGACACGAATACGGAAAGCAATGATATTGTTATGATCATTCCCACTCCCGGAAGCAGAAAGGGAAGATTAAGCTTATTCTCAATAAAGCCATTAAATGGAATTATGATCACAAGTCCTATAAGAGTACCCAGAACACTGCCGCAAAGCGCCAGCATCAGTCCCTCCTTCATCACTATACTAGAAAGCTTTTTCCTTGACGCTCCCAGCACGCGCAATACCGCAAATTCCTTCTTGCGCTCATTTATCATCATGAAAAATGCTACCACCATTATTACAAGTGCCAATATCCACACCGCCACCATAAGACCTCCCGTCACATCCGAGACCGCTGACAGGCTGTCGGATATACCAGATATCATGTTCTTTGTCTGTATTGCCTTGACCTTTTTCACATGAATATTAATGTCATTGAGGACCTCCTCTGTCACATAGTCATCCGCCACATTCACAAGAATGCATGACACCACCTTGTCAGGATCTATATCTGCAAACTCATTCATTTTCTTGTCAAGGGATGACTTGATCAGCGCCACGATTGTTTCCTTATTGGTAAATACTGCTGTGTCATATGTAGTTCCCGTCTTGTCAAGCTTTGCGGCAATTCTTACCTTCACACCATAAAATGAAAGTTCATCTCCAACAAATGCATTCAGATCATTTCCAACCACAACATCCAGATAATCAATCGGACCGCCATAGCTTTTTTTGATCCATGGCGTTATGGTGAAATCTGTCTCCGGGTCATAGCCTATTATCTGCACCGGTAATGAACAACAGCCTGAGGATGTACTTGCAAGAAAAAACTGTGCTGATATCTGCCCCACTCCATCCATCTTTGCCACCTTATCAAGTACATTATCACTCATATAGAAATATCCTGTATTCCCCTGCAGTACAATATTTGAAAGGTCTGTTTTCATGGTGGCCTCATATGGAACAACCATTATATCAGCACCAAGTCTCTGCTTAAGAGAGTTAAACCCCCTCTTAAGTGAATCGGTTATCATGGTTCCCGCAAATACGGAAAAGGACAAAAATGCTGCCAGAATGATAAGCATCCCGCTTCGAAGCGGTCGTTTTATTATATTCTTATAAGCAATACTCTTTGTTACTTTCATGATTTCCTCCGTAATATATTATTTATAATCACTTTCCGCCATTGGATACT
This sequence comes from Lachnospiraceae bacterium, assembly GCA_017470935.1. Lineage (GTDB taxonomy): Bacteria > Bacillota > Clostridia > Lachnospirales > Lachnospiraceae > CAG-590. The sequence continues at coordinate 35,649 of JAFUXG010000055.1, read as the reverse complement.
CCTCATAAAAGCCATCCGACATAAACTCCTCATCCCTCACATGGTCCATGGAAAATGTCTCATCAGATTTCAGAAAATAATCTCTTGCTCCAAATGCCGTATCCCATGTTGCATCAATGTTATAATATACACCATCAACACATACAATGTTCCATGCATGATATTCTTCATTTCCATCATGTAAGGCTGTTCCTGTTACCACCCTTACCTCCACTCCGGCTTCCTTAAGCAGTCTGTATAAAAGCACAGCATATCCCTGGCACACAGCCGTCTTATATTTCAGGGCTGCGTAAGCTGTTGTTTTGGTGTGCTGCTTATCCTTATTCTTATGCACCACATCATAGGACACATTATCACATACATATTCATATATCGCACTTACCTTATCGTAGTCTGTGCTTTTGCGGGAGAAATCCATTGCAGAAAGTATACTTGACACCTCACTGTCAACCCATTCTTCGTCACTCAGATATGTATAATATTTAGGGATGATTCTCACTGTATAGAGATATCCCTTATCATCCGGAGTGTTACTGTATCTTACCTCATAACCGCCATACTGATATCTTATATAATCCCCCTCTGTGGCCACCCCTGTCTCACAAAGCGCCTCCTCCATAAGCTCTGACACCATTACCTCTATGCCTGACATATGGTCATTCTTAGCATGAAATCGCACCGTAATTTCCTTAGAATGATCTCTTAGCCCTGTCCGTATAGTGCTTACAATACTTTTATGATTACGGAGGATGATACCCGAAGCAGTATCTTTATTAGATCCGTTAATCATGTTAATATACACTAATACTGTCAGAAGCATAATAATTAATATACCGACTGATATTTTCAATTTACTCATACTATTACTCTGTAAGCTTTCTTTTTCCTCTCTTCCATATTGCCATAGCGTTAGAATTCACAAGCAGTCCTTCTATATCAATTCCTGCCGGACACACTTTGCGGCATGCAAGGGATTTGCCGCATCCTTCATATATATGCTTTCTGTATTCTTTATATATCTCCTCCCGCTGCTCCTTCTTCATCTCAGATATAAGCCTTGCAGTTGGAACAAATGACGCCATGCCGAAAAATTTTCCTTCAGGGCAGAAGTTGGGGCATACCTCCAGGCAGCATCCACACTGCAAGCATCTTGAGCCCTCATAGGCCATATCATAATCAACAGGCTCTGTCCGCGCCTCGTTCTTAAGCCATATTTTCATCTCCCGTAAATTTTCAAAAAGAATAGTCCTGTCTACCATGAGATCCTCAACAACAGGAAACTTCATCAAAGGCTTCAGTGTCACCTCCGGCTTTTTGAGTTCCCTAAGCCTTACACTGCATGCAAGTGCGGGATGGTCATTGATAACCATAGCACAGGCACCGCATTTTTTCTGAAGGCATGAGCATTCCCACACTATAGGTGTCACAGCATTACCATCAACATCCTTAAGTCCGGCAGTCTCGTTCATCAGCGAAAGCGCAGTAGCAACCGTCGCATTTTCATCTTCAATTGTATAAATGATACTCTGCATATACTGTGCCTTAACGGTGCGGTTTGTACGCAGAATATTGAACCTTATTTCCATGGTTTTTCCTTCTAACTATTATGTTCTCATCAATAGGCTTTGCCGACACAGGTCATTGTGAACCCCCAGGTATAAAGGCAAAGCCATATCTTTTTCTATTCCTTCAACTGAATTAATACTTGTCCCTCTGACAGTCTGGCAAGGGTCATTTTCTTATATTCATTTTTTCTTTCAGGATAATCCTCACGAAAATGTGCTCCCCTGCTCTCCTTTCTGAACAATGCAGACAAAAGCATGGCCTTCCCGAGCATCACACGGCTATTTTCTCTGCAGCAGTCAGCCTTCTTCTCTAACTTAGCCAGTTTGTCATATGCCTCCTGCATTACACCCTCACTACGTATAATGCCGAGTCCTTCTAATAATATTTGACCTTCTTCCTTAATAAATGCAGGAGAAGCCGCATTTAAATATGTCTCATTGTCGTTATTGTTCTCAGTAACTTCTATTATATTTTCTTCCCAGTCGATTTTTGGAATTATACGCTTCTCTCCTGCTGATTCTTTGCCACTTATATCCTTACCGTTTTCCTGCTCCTTCATCCGCTCAGCATATATGTATTTCGCCCAATCAGTATCTTTCATAATATGCTTTGCTGCCATATTACCACCTCTGATGGCACCTAACATGGAATTGCCACCCAGTCTGTTTGCGCCATGATATTGACTGGTACATTCACCGGCAGCATACAGCTTATCCACATTAGTTCTATGGTATATATCCACATCAATTCCTGCCATAAAGTAATGAATTCCCGGCTCTACCGGTATCATCTCTCTCTTGGGATCTATACCCAGATAATCTATCAATTCCTTCCTCATATCCGGAAGCTTTGTCTTCCATATCTCATCAGACAGATCCGTCATATCAAGATAGACCTGATCCTCACAGTCCGGCCTTCTCACAACATTATACATCTCCCTGGATACCACATCCCTTGGCATAAGATTTTTTAACTCCGGATAAATTTCCTCCATGAAGTACCACCACCGGCCATTTCTTTTCACGCAAAGTCGTCCGCCCTCACCCCTTGCAGCCTCCGTAACAAGAAGCCTTTTTCCTGATATACCGATAGTTGTGGGGTGGTACTGTATCATTTCAAGATTTGACAGGTATACCCCCTGTGCAAATACCGTGGCTGTCACATCTCCGCTGTTAGATGTGGTTCCGGTGGTCATGCCCGGAAACAATCCATTCATACCGCCTGTAGCCAAAACCACCACGCCGCTGCAATCATACATTTTACCGGTATGCCTGTCTATAATCCTTACTCCATCACATGCCGCTTTTCCCTTGTTTTGAGACAACAGAAGCCTCACAAACTCATGGTGGGGATATCGTCTGACCAACCCCTCCGATTCATATTTCCTGACCAGATCCACCAATGCATGTACAATAACCTTTCCTGTACTGCTCTTTGCGTATGCTGTCCTCTTGTTCTTCTGCCCTCCAAAGCTTCTAAGAACAAGCTTTCCATCCTTCATGTGAAAGGGAACTCCAAGCACCGCTAAGCCTCTCACAATTTCAGGCGCATCACAGGTAAGTCCCCTTACGGCTTCAGGGTCTGCCAGATCACATCCTCCACTCATGGTATCCTTATAATGCTCAGCGGGAAGATCCTTACCTCCATCTATAAAATCCAATGCCGCATTAATCCCGCCCTCAGCGAGCACAGACTGCGCCCTCTCAGAATTCTGCAGTGATATTAAGTTACAGGCAAAGCCCTGTTCTGCTAATGTTATGGCAGCAGACAGCCCTGCAAGACCTGCGCCAATTATATTAACTCTTTTCATATTCATCACCTGCCCGGCTTTAAGATCACTCTTTCGTCATGTCGCCTGCAGCTCCATGTGCTTTTAAGATAATTGTTGCTTTTTCGTGTAATCACGAAGCCGACACCTTTTCATCATTTTATAATGTATCACAAAACATTCCATCTTATATAATATATCACAAAGGAAACCCCTATAAAAAGCAGGATACCTGAAATTACAATAAGAATGTCCACCGCATATTCCTTAAGGCGCTTTAACCCAAATGATATAAGCATCGGATTGATATTGGTGATTACATGAGCTGCAACAGACAAAACCAATAGAAGCTGTGTCGCAAGCTGTAGTGCTCCAAAATAATTCAAACGGTACACCCCGTCATTCTTTCCCAGAAACAGCAGTACGTGAAACAGTATAAATACAAAAATGGCAAAACCGCTTATACGTCTTGCCCAAAACAATTTATTATCCTTAAAATATGACGCTCCCGCCTTCCTGCTTGCAGCCAGGCTGTCTGCAGTAAGCTTAATCCCAATAATAGCATGTATCAAAATCAGCACAAGCATTACCCACGCCAGGATTCCCAGCAAAGCAGAGCCTCCCGGTATCAGCCCCATAAGCTGAAAGCCTCCTGCAATGGCATGTACCAGAAAAAGAACAATAATGCACATACTTAAGACTGCGTTCCATTTTCTCATTCCTAATTCTCCTCTGCACTTGTTATCAGGCATGTTATTGAATCATCTCTTCCTTCAAGTGTATCCACATTATACATCTTTGCCGCTTCCTTTGACATAATAATAATATCATATCTGCCGGTATCAGCCTTAGACATCATAAGGGTTCCATCCTCTTTGCGGATTACCATCTGGTTTTCCGGAAGACGTGATTGAAAGCTCTGTGCCATAGTATACCCGGCAGTATCATTTTCAGCCACACAACATACAATATCCTCAAACACATAGGAAATCTCCCGGCCACTGAAGAAGCTTTCCCATGTAGCCATTGTTTCCTCATCCCTGCGCCTATCCTTATTGATGAAAACCATATAATCTCCTGAAGGCTGATCTATTATTACAGATGCACCTGTTACCGCATCTGTTCCACCTGCTGTCTTAGAATATAAAAACAGGAAGGGAATTCCTAATATGGCAAACAGGCACACACACACAATTATTATATGTTTTATAACCTTCACGGAAAACCCTCCCTGTATTATATCTCGTCAACTAAATTCGCACTTTGCTCACATTAATGTATCAAATATAAGTTCCTGTTCTTATATTGTTTAAAGGCTCACTCTTTATATGTTACTGCTCTGCCTTTGACAGGGCATCATCAACCGCCTCACAGAACTCATTATAGTTGATAGTAGCTCCTGATATGGCGTCAATCCCCTCAAGCTGTCCGTTAGAGACCAACATACCTGCATATTCATCACATGCAGCCACAGCCTTCTGTGCCTTGTTGTAGAAATCCTTATTAGCGATCTCGCCCTGCTTCTTGCCATACTCAGAATCCTTTAATTTTCCATCCGGCTCAAAGGTCTGATAGGTACAATCAGATATCTTTCCATCCTTGATGGTAATGGTCACAACTCCATAACCATTGCCGTCCTCGGATCCGTCATCATTTTCAAACACAGAGCTCTTACCCTCGTAGGTTCCGTCTGCATAGCTTTTGGGACTGCCACATGCAGTAAGACTTGCTGCAATCAATCCTGATATACATATCAGTGAAATCGCTTTCATATTTCTCATGTATCTGTAAACTCCTTTCCTCTTACAAATTATACTTAATATGTCCTGTAAAATTCTTATTAACTGTCTCATGATCAAGCTTTCCATTACGCAGCACAAGCGTTCTTTGGGCAACCTCTGCCACCTCAGGATCATGGGTAACAACAATAAGTGTGGTTCCATCCTCATGAAGCTTCCTGAAAAGTTCAACTACGATCTCTTCATTCGCCTCATCAAGATTACCCGTGGGTTCATCTGCAAGTATTATCTCAGGATAATTGATAAGCGCTCTTGCAACACATACCCTCTGCTGCTCACCGCCGGATAACTGGCTCGGAAAATGCTTAGCACGGTCTGCAAGGCCAACCTTTTCAAGGGCCTCTAACGCTTCCTTTTCGTCAGGTATACTATGATAATACTGTGCCAGCATAACATTTTCAAGTGCCGTAAGATAGCTTACAAGATGGAACTGCTGGAATATAAGGCCTATCTTATCACGTCTTATATTTGTAAGGCTCTTGGAAGATTCCTTGGATATATCAACTCCATCCAACAAGACCTCTCCCTCACTTGCCTTATCCATGCACCCGATAATATTCATCATAGTACTTTTGCCGGAGCCGGAAGGTCCCATTATCGCAACCCACTCACCCTTTTCCACTGTTAGACTTACATTGTCAAGCGCATGAAGATTTCCATATATTTTTGATACATTTTTTAATTCCAGAAGGCTCATTTCCTTATTCTCCTTTCAGTACAAGTGCCGGATCCACATCCGTTGCACTTCGTATCGGTATCAGGCACGCAACTCCCGTCACCACAACAGAAACAATTATTGTAACCGGAAGCAGCAGCGGCCTAAATGATATAGAGCTGTTGAACACGCTTACACTGACTCCCTGTGCGAACAGAAATCCAAGAAAAGCACCTAAGAATCCGCCTGCAAACCCCAGCAAAAGTCCTTCACCCATAAATTCACCTATTATACTCTTATCTGAGGCACCAAGCGCTTTTCGAAGGCCAATCTCTTTTCTCCTCTCTGCCACAACTGCAGTCATAGTGGTGGCAACACATATCATTGTAAGTGCCAGAACTACGACTGTTACCAAAAGCACAAGAGACTGCAGCTTTGAAAGCACTGTTGTCTCGGATTGGGTTACACGCTTCACCAGCCGTGCGTTAATCCCTTCAACACCTTCACTAATCTTATCTGCATAGACTGACAGCTCATCAGCCGTTGCAGATACGGAAAGCTCACACACATTGTAGTAATTGGCTTTTCCTGTAAGCTTTTCCATGTCATTAAGTGTCATATATATATATTCCTCTTCGTTACCACCTGTGTCAAGAATTCCCACAACCTCAAAGTCTATGTAATTATCTAATATAAATTCTTCATCTGCATTCTCTTCCAAAGCTTCTTCATCTGAAGAAGAATTCTCCGTCTCAATTACCGGGGTATATGTCACCTCAATCTTATCCCCCGGATTAAGCTTATAAAGGGATGCCACCGACTTTCCGATCATTAACTGCCCATCCGCTGAAGGCCAGTCTCCATTAACTCTCCAGAATGGAGATGCCGATTTAGCACCTTCCATATCGGTTGCTGCCGCCAGTACAGGCCTGTCATTCATCCTCACCGTTTCATATCTGTATGGTGCAACTCCGACCCGCTGTGACTCAGGTATCACTGCTACTGCATTATCAACATCCTCCTGACTGAATGTATCATTTACCGCCGTAAAAAGCATGTTGGCACCATAGCTTCGAAACTGTGCACCCATCTGCCTCGGCACATCATAGTATATTGTTACAAGCCCTGATAGTATTGTTGCTCCAATTGCGATGGCAAGCAGGGCAACTATCATTCTCGACCTTCTTCTAAGCAGTGATGCGGTAATCATACGCATATACATTTTTCTTTTTTTCATAAATGATCACCTCCCGTGAAGAACTTCTGTGGGGCGGAGACCAAGAAGCATCTTAATGGCAGGAATACATCCTATCAATGTCACTATGAATACAAGCACAGCAACAATAGGAATCACCATAGGTCTCACGGAAATGGCAGATGCAAATACACTATGGCCGATTATCTGCGCAAATCCTATTCCTGCAAAGAATCCGGCTATACCGCCAATTATGGCTGTAAGCAATATCTCTGTAAGCACCAGTCCGGTAATGGAAGGATTCTGTGCGCCTATTGCTTTCATAAGTCCTATCTCCTGCGCTCTCTCCATAACAGATGCCGTAACCAGATTACATATACCAAGGGCGGCTCCCACAAGACTTAGCACTGTGATAAGCATCATAAGAAGCTGTGTCTTATTAAGAATCTCTCCCTCTGAATCTGCCACCTGTCTGACTGCAGAGGCAACAGAATCGGTTATGACCTCCTGTATCTGATAGCAGATTGCACTGACATATGCAGTACAGAGCCATGTTTCCTTTTGGGCTATTGACAATGAGGAAGGATCTGCAGCTGCCTTCTCAGCCAGCTCATTATCAGGTGTGGTCAGTGCGCTTACCTCAATGCTGTCCACCTTTCCGTCAAGAGCAGCCAGCACCTGTGCTGTATCAAGATATACATACACCTGGTCGTCCTCGTCACCCCCCGCATCAAATATGGCTGATACAAGAAGACTTTTTTCTCCTGAGCTTCCCTTAAGGTCAATTGTATCTCCCACCTTAATTCCATTAGCTTCGGCTAAAGCTTTGCCCACCATGGCAACATCCCTGTCATCACCATTTTGTTCATCAATCCAGTCGCCGGCTATAATCTCCCACCAGCTTCTCATTGATACAACTCCCGCATCCAATGTCTCACCTGTTGGAAGCTCCATATGGTGATTAAACCATGTTCCTGTGACCGTCACCTCATCACCGCCATTTAATGAAGCATTTGTGCTTATAAATGGGGCGTAATCCACAATGTTAAACGCCCAGAATATAGTCTTGATCTTTCCTAGCTCATCCTCTCTAAGATAAGCTCCCGACATATTCTCGCCGTCAGTGTCGTATAGTTCATTTATAATCGAAGCATCCTTCGGCACCACCTTGATATTGGCTCCATAGGTCTTAAGCTCCTGATTGACCTTATCTCCAACATCCATCATCACGCACAGCATCGCAGTTGCTAACGACGAGCCGAGCGCTATGGTAAAGGCTATCATAGCCATCTTCTTCCACTGCCTTAGGAATGCTCTTAATATCATCCTCAAAAACATATCAAGTCACCTCTATTTTTCTGAAACCACTTTTTATCTGAATTCACTCTCATATTCTACCAACCCCTCAATTGGCACAATAATCTCTCCGTTCTCAATTTCATACGGAATAACTATAGGATTACAGCCTCCCTTGAATCCGATGGTACTTATATTCATGACCACATCACAAAGCTTACATACCACCTGGCCATCCTTCTCATAATAACCCGTTTCACCGCATATATCACATGCGTCAAGACCGATACCATACGATGAAGAGTTAGGCTTTTTGATCACAATGAATCTTATCTCCACTCCACCTTCCGTATTATATGCAAAGCGGTGAAGATGTCCGTCCGCCACCTGTTCAAAGGTAACATATACATTACCGTTATCAACTCTTGCATCCTCCACAGGAGAAAGCTCCACTACCTTATTATCATAGGCATTAATAACAGTCATATTAGCAATGCATAGGATAAATGCTATGACAGCCGTTGCCGCCCATCGCCTTATGCTCCTCCACTTTGCTTTGATCTTTCTGTGCTGCGCAGGGTTGGAATATGGTTCATTCACATTCATACTTCTTACCCATAAAATAACCGTCACAACAAATATCAATAATATGGACAAATATATAAATCCGTTACTGTAATTAGATGTATATTTCGCAATCGTAAATAAGGTATGGTTTGACTTAATTATTCTCTTCGCCAGTATGATGGAAAGAATAACCGATGCCTGCCTCAATGCATTGATAAGATATGACAGCTTTAATAATATGAGCGCTCCTTTTTCACTTAGACGAAGCACACATTTATACGACGCAAAAAATACAACTATCATTAAAATCCAGCCAAATAAAAAACCAATCATTTTATAGAGAAAATCTGTTGAGATCATACTCTGTCCTGCTGAAACCATCTGATATGGATATGCCCATACATCAGGCAGTGTATAAAATAGTGAAGCAGCAGCAATAACTGATGTCATACACCAAAAAATAACATCTGCAGCTTTGCCTAGCCTACTGCTCACTGCTTTAACAGAAAAAATGAGTAACAGTGCATATGCTATCAATGCAACCGTAAATATACCCAGATTCCACGCACTTGTATCTATCTTGCTTGTTGCATTTTTTGCAACAGACATGAGTATGGAAGCAATCAAACCTAAGACCGTTCCCGTTATGACAATTTTCTTAGCATAAGCTTTTGCAGCCAGCTTAGTGTATGCAGCCGTTATTCCAAGCAATATTACTGCCATAAGCAAGCTTATTGTTGTTTTGATCAAGTACGAGAGCATCGCACTGACACCTCCTGTTTATAACCTTCTTTTTTAACGCACTAATGCGGTACGCCTATAAGGGCGCACCGCAGTGTAGCTTAATGCATAATTGTAACGTCAATTATCCTATATCACATATAGAAAAGTTGACCATATGACCGTATTATACCGGTATCTCTTACCACTCCTGTGGTGTATAATCCCATCCCTCAAATGTATATGTAAGAGGGCCATCACCGAAGTAATCCTCTAACAATCCACCCGGACCTGTCTCTGAATCAGAGTGGATTAAGTAACCATTCTCACCAGGGCTGTGGATTGTGATCTTAACACTGTATGTATCAGCGTTAGGAAGCTTAATGTTAGCACCATAATGAGGACCATCAGAAGCTGCCATTGTCATGAATGTACCTGAAGCTGCTGAATTTCCGTCAGAACCGATTACATCATAATCAACTGTAAGATAAGGTACCCAGTCGCCAACACCATAGCCAAGATTATTCTCCAATGCAGCGATATCAGCCTCAAGGTGAAGATCGAAGTCCTCAGCCGAGATGTTCTGTGTCTCATTCTGCATAGGAACAGGCTGGAAATAAACTGCTGAAAGGTTAAGGAAACCAACCTCCGCATCCTCCCAGATAGGAATCTCGGTAAAGCCTGCCTCACCATCTGTTGCTGCATCCTCTGTGTCAGCATCTGCTACAACCTCTTCTGATGCAGCTGCATCATTAGAATCAGCAGACTCGCTTGTTGCTGCTGTATCTGAACCACACGCTACTAAAGCCATTGTCATTGCAGATACAAGTGCTAATGCAAGAAATTTCTTTTTCATTACATATTCCTCCTTAATATAATGTAAAATAATGTTGTATCATGCATAAACCCTGCGAAGGACCATGCAATCATTTATTTATGAAAAGGGATTGTTACTAAATAGTGATATACAATGTAACAGCTCCCGTATCATACATACTATTCAGTCTCTGCTGCCGCTTCCGCCTCTAACTCCTCCTTAAGCTTCTTATTTCTCTTAAGCCAGAATATAAACACCACAATAGTAATGGCAAGAAGTATGAGCTGCGGTACAACAGTCTGTACACAAGGATATATTCCAAGCACCTCCATAACAGAGTTAGAAGGTATCCATGCAACCCACGCCGGCGAAGTCATTTGAATTACATCACCCTCAATAAGCTCCTTGATTCCTGAGCCTAAGAACGATATAGACATGATAAACATCAATATACTTGTTGCCAGGAAGAATGGTTTTAACGGAATTCTCACTGACAGGAGACGAATTGCAAGATATACAAACACCAGGCATACCGCACCTACTATAAAGCCTGTCCACACCATATTAATATTGTCTCCCGCAAGGAGCGGCTGATAGAATAATATAACCTCTGCACCCTCACGATATACTGCAAGAAATGCTGTAAATGCAAGAGCAAATGTACTTCCCTTTTCCGAGCCCTTCTTAAGCTGTTTCTTAATATAAGCATCCCACGCCTCTGATTCCGACTTTGAAACCATCCAGTTGGATACCCAGAAAAGAACAACCACTGCGATAAGAGCTGTCACGCCTTCTATGATCTCCTGCGAAGCACTGTTGGCAAGCTTTAACTGATTAAGTGCCCATGCTGACACGAATGATAATAATATACCTATTATGGAACCTGCATACACAGGACGAAGCTGTCTCTTCTTCTCTTCCTCAGGCTTATCAGCATTTGTCTTTACAAGATATGCGATTATCGCACCTACCACCAGAATAGCCTCAAAGCCCTCTCGAAGAATAATTGTGAAGCATGCAATAAATGTAGCAACTCCTGCGGAGCGGCTTCCCTCTGCCGCCTCACCATTCTCATCCACGCCATCTAACTTATTGGCATCTGTGCGGATCATCGATCTTAATATATCAACCTGCTTGTTGAACTCCTCTGTAGGGCCATCATCCTTTGTCACACTCTTGCAGGCCGAAAACTGAAGCTCCACCTCAGATTTTCTTGAACCTGATATATAACCCATGGCATTACGCTCAAAGCCTGTGGTCTCGTAATATCCGTAATAACCATCATTTACACAATTATATGCCCCCTCGGCATCTCCGGCCTCATACTTAGCCTTCGCCTCCTTGAACACCTCTGTCATGGCATCTGCCACATCATTCCATGTCCATGAGGTAAGCCCTGATGCATTCTGATACTCTTCCCATGTGGCGCAGTACTGACTTGCAAATATCTCCGTGGCTGCCGTATCAGTCTCTGCCGCAATCTCTATCTCCTCCTCAACTCCATCAAGCTTATTGGCTGCTGTGCGCAGTGCACTTTTAAGCTCATCAATTCCTGTATTAAGGTCATCAATGGAACCATTATTCTTGATTACCTGATTACACGTAGAGAAATTAGTCTCAACCGTCTTCTTACTTGCACTTGGAAGCTTCTTCTGCATCTCGATCTTAAATCCTGACGCTCCCCAGTAGCTGTTCTTAGCACTGCTCATCCACGAAAGAGCACCCTCGGCATCTCCATCCTTATATACAGAGACTGCCTGGTCAAGTACAGCATCAATAGCATCACACACCACATTCCATGTACTGCCTGTAACACCTGTACCAGCCTTATATTCCTCCCATGTCTCATACTCAGTGCCTGCCGCATATACATAGGGCACTGATACAGTAAACACTGATATTGACATCATGTAAGTGAGCACCATAATAATTGAAAAAATGGCGGCCCAGCTTCTTCTCCTATATCCTGTATCAAATCTCTTTGCTGCTATCGTAAATTTCTTATATGTACGCATGATACATTACTTCTTTCCTTATATATATTATCACAAACCTAACCCTCGTTAGTTGCGTCTAACAATATAACATAACAAAACTGATATTGCAATACAGAACACCTGTCTATTATTGATAATAATTATCAATAACCCCCGCAATATCCGTTATAATAAATGATAATCACATGTCTATAGCTTTGAAGAATATCTGTATTTAAGTAAATGCACCCTGTATGACTTCTACAGATATTTATCCAATACAGTATCAATATCCGCTGGTCCCTCTAAGTAAAAGCCCTGTCCGTTTTTTATCTTAAAATCCTTAATTATATCAAATATCTTCTCATTCTCTATTCCCTTAACACAGGCTGCCACACCATGAATATCCGCAAGCTCTGAAAGACTTCTGAGATCCTCCCTGTCACTTTCGCTTTTCTCGATACCCTTGACAAACTGAAGATCGAATTTTACAAGATCTACAGGGAGATTTTTCAGGAATTCCAAGGAGGCAAAACCGCTCCCGAAATCATCAAGAAGTATCTTGACACCCATATTGCGGAGCATTGCCACCTTCTCTTTAAGAAGATTACGATCTAACAATCTGCAGTTCTTGCTAAGCTCCAGACAGATATTCTTCATAGGAAATCCTGCATTATCAGATGCCTCCTTAAGGCTGTCCACAAAGAAACTGTCTCCAAACTGGGATGCTGCAATATTAATCGCCATAAGAAAATCCGGATTCTTTGCCACCAGCTTAAGTCCATCCCGCATGGCATTCTCCATAAGCCATATCCCCATTTCCTCAAAGGCAAAATCATGCTCTAACACAGGTACGAAATCCTCCGGCAGCACTTCTCCATATTTGTCATTTTCAAAGCGCACAAGAGCTTCTGCGCCTATCGCTTTGCCGGCTGCAATATTAATAACCGGCTGATATTTGATATGGAAATTCTCGCAGTCATTGACCATACAGTTTCTTATATCATCTATCATTTGAAGTCTCTTCTTTGAGCCTTCTTTGAAATTGCCGCTAAATGGCACCAGCGCACCATGCTTGTGCTTAGCCGATTCCTTGTTTGCATACTTAAGGCAGGTATATATGGCTCTCTCATTTATACCGAAATCATCTACAGCCATAAGCCCTCCTGATGATGTAAGATTCTGTCTCACATCATCAATGGATATTCCGCTTTGCAGACTGCGGCTTATCTTCTCATAAATCTTTGCCACATCCTCTGTCTCTAAGCCATTGGTCATTACAGCAAACTTAGATCCGTCCATGCGGTATACTATTCCATCATTGCCAACGCACTCCTGAATCACCCAGCCAACCCTTTGAAGAAGCCTGTTACCATAGCCATATCCGTAGAAGGCATTAATCTCCCTCATTCGATTAACGCCTATCAGAAGGAGCACTGAATTCTGGTGCATGGACTGCATAGCCGACAGATCGTTGAAAAAGCCTGTACGGTTTCTAAGGGTTGTTATGGCATCTGTATGCTCAAGAAGTCCCTCGTTAAATATCATTCCACCTACAAGACCCGGATTCCCCTCATCGTCTCTTATGACAGCACCCTTGAATCTGAACAATCCATAGTTACCATCTGCAGTCTTCACCCTGTAATTAAGATCATATGTAAGCGTCTCGCAGGCAATGAGCTTGCCCATTACATCCTGATACCTTTTGCGGTCCTCAGGGTGCACCTGGTCAGCCCAGCTAAAGGCTCCGTCTTCAATATATTCTCCCGGCAGACCAAAAAGCTCCACTGCACCTAAGGAATACCTTGTGAGCTTTGCTCTTACATCATATAAGGAAACATAGTTGCCTCCCGCCAACATTGAAAACGCATCAAATTCATCATCCAAATACTGCCGTCTGTTCTTGATCATGCTAATCTCCTTTTCTGCTATAAACATTTTTATGTAATTGCAAAACTCATTACTTTTCGCTGTTCCTTGTGCAGATAATATAATTTTTCGACAGCATTAGGAATGTTAGCCGAGAAAAATTGTATTATCTGCACAAGGAACTTTAATAAAGTAGATAGTTTTGCAGTTACCTATATATAATTCGCTTCTCTTTCCTCAAGCTTTTCACAAAGGGTCTTATATAATATCTCAGGTTCTACCGGCTTTGCCAAATGTGCATTCATTCCTGCCTGAAGTGACCTCTTGATATCCTCGTCAAATGTATTGGCTGTAAGGGCAATTATAGGCACATCCTTTGCATCCACCCTGTCAAGAGCCCTTATGGCTTCTGCTGCCGCAAGTCCATCCATCAGCGGCATTCTAACATCCATGAGCACTGCATCATAATAATCCATGCTGCTGTTTTCAAAAAGTTCAACTGCCTTCTTGCCATTCTCGGCATGCTCAACCTCCATGCCCTTCATCACAAGCACCTGTTTCATGATCTCAGCATTTATTAACATATCCTCTGCAAGAAGGATTCTTTTTCCTTCCAGCAGACTATAATCACTTGGAGATTCTTCTGCCTTATCCATACTGCTTTCTGTATTCTTAAGAGTAACCTCAATGGTAAATGTGGATCCAGCTCCCTTCTCCGATTCCACTGCAATATCACCGTCCATAAGATCCACAATATTCTTAGAAATGGCAAGTCCAAGTCCCGAACCTCCGTAGGATGTTGTATTGGTATCATCCTCCTGGCTGAAGGCGTCAAATATCCTTGGAATATACTCCTTATCCATTCCGATGCCTGTATCACTTATTATGAACTGCAGTACTGACTGATCCTCAAACTGTGCTGTCTGTAAGACCTTCATGGATACGCTTCCACCCTTGTCAGTAAACTTAACCGCATTATCCAATATATTGGCAAGCACCTGTCGAAGCTTCATATCATCACCTACAAAGCTTTCATTAACCCTGCCATGTATGGTGCAGCCATATTGCAGCCCCTTTTCACTGCATTTCTTCTCCGCGTCAGCATTAACCTGCTCCAGGAAGCCCTTAAGGGAAAACTCCTCCTTGTGAAGCACTATTTTACCGCTTTCAATACGGCTCATCTCAAGAATATCATTTATTATGGATAACAGATATCTTGCGCTGTCACCGATCTTATCAAGATCCTCTCTTAAAGCAGGCGTAAGATTCGCCTCCTTAAGGGCAATACTGTCAAGGCCGATTATGGCATTCATAGGTGTCTTGATCTCATGGCTCATCCTTGAAAGAAATGCAGTCTTTGCCACATTGGCCTGCTCAGCCTCGTCAAGGGCATTCTTAAGCTGTCTGTTGAACTCAAGCTGCTCCTTCTGAATATCTGTGGTATCACTTTTAAGTACAATGTAGAACCTTGCCACCGGGTCCACCATGTAGAAATCAAAGCGTTTGTAGTAATTCTCCCCGTCAACCTCTATTGCAATATTGACCACATACGGACTCTTTCTCTGAAGCTCCTTCTCCACCGTCTTAAGGCTGAGAGCGTTCTTCATCATTTCCTTTCTCTCATAAGTACCGGAAAGCACAGGAAATACCTGAGCCTCAAGATAATGTCTGTATTCCCCTGTCTTTGTAAGAGGAAAGATACTTCCCTTTCCAATAAGCTCTGCCTCTCCTATTATCACCCCGTAATTGCCGTCAGACAGATATGACACCATGTCGAACTGCCGCACCAGGATATTGTCGAGCAAGGTCTGGCTGACCTTCTCATCATTGCATTCTTCTTCTGTAATAAATGCAATAATGTCCCCCGTGAGAGGATGCCTTGTAACATTAGCTGTAATCCTGACAAAGCAATAGTTACCCATACTTCTTCTTGAATAAAGTATCTCCGAAGCCTGTGTTTTTCCTTCCCTATATCCGTCTATCAGACTGTCTCTTGAAAAGCATTCAAGGAAACGGTATCTCTCCTCGAACACAGGATAATTGACTGACCTCTTTTCCATAATCTCAGAATAGTGATACACCATGGAATCCGTTCCATACAGATCCCTTCCCTGTATATCCTCGATTCCGTCAGTAGTAAGATTAGCCCTTAACATTCCTAAGGTCTTATCTCCCATGTGATAGAAGCTCTCGCCCATATTCATGTAGGCAATATGCAGCCTTTCCTCATATTCCTTCAGGGCTGTGACATCAAAAAAAGTGCTGTATATGTAATGCTCATCATAGTCATCAATAAATGAATAATTAACCCGGCACCAGAGCATATTCCCCTTAGCGGTATAACATCTGATAGTAAGCTCCTTCGTGCCATCCTCACTGATGCGCCTTCTTAGCATTCTTCTCACAAACACTCTGTCATCCTGATGGATCATGTGAAAAAATCCCCTGCTGTTAATCTGTTCTTCAACCTCAGAAGCAGAACACTCCATCATCTTAGCAAGCATGTCCGACACAAATAATGCCTCATATCCTCCACTGGAATTCTTCCTAAGAAGGATAGAAGGATTTTCCAATAGTCTTATATTATTGAGAAAATGTTCTTTTCCACTTTCCGTTACCTTACAGGTGTCATTATTGGTCGCCATATTGTTTCCCATAAGTCCCTCCAAATATATGTAATTAACAGGCAGCTGCAAAGCTTAAATAAATCCTTTTCATTTTAATGAGCCTCGCCACTGTCTAATGAAATCTACTTTACTCATTATATCACAACCATAAAGCCATGCGATATATCAGGGTAAAAGCCGTGTCATGCTTGCATATAAACGGCTTTTACCCTGATATATCATAGGGCGCATGCCCTGACCGAGAAGCTTTGCTTCGAGGGCGTGCATGGATAATTATATCACAAGCTCCCAGAATGCGCCATCCTTGGAACAAAAAACGCTCGCTTATGATACATACATGTATAATTTAACACAGATTTCACATTATCTCCACAATAACTTTTAATAAATAAATGCTAAATATTATGACATGTATGATCCGTCAAATATAAAAACCTCCGATAACCAGATACTTTGTCTGATTATCGAAGGTCATTTCAAAAGCCTGTTACCTTATGAATTATTAACTGCGAATAAGTCTTAGAGACAGGTTGCTCCCTTGTCAAAAGCAGGATTAAAAGCATAGAAATTCTTTGAATCCAGGTTATCCTGCATCATTCTAAGGCTCTCACCAAATCTCTGGTAATGTACCATTTCCCTTGCACGAAGGAATTTGATTGCCTCATATACATCAGGCTCATCCTTACTGAGACGGAGAATGTTGTCATATGTAAGGCGTGCCTTCTGCTCTGCGGCAAGATCCTCGTGAAGATCCGCAATAGGATCACCTGTTGACTGCAGCGTTGCAGCACTAAAGGGTACCCCTGAAGCAGCCTGTGGATAAATACCTGTTGTGTGGTCCACGTAATACTGATAGAAGCCCGACTTCTCAATTTCATCCATGGTCAAATTCTTGGTAAGCTGTGTAATGATAGCCGCCACCATTTCTTCATGGCCAAGCTCCTCGGTACCAATATCCGTCAGCACTCCTACAATTCTCTTATCGGGCATTGCGTATCTCTGGGAAAGATATCTCACTGAAGCACCCTTCTCACCATCGGGTCCACCAAGCTGGCTCATAATGGCTGTTGCAAGGGCTGCATTTGTTGTTTTAATATTAACCGGAAATTCCAGCATCTTTATATAAGTCCACATTAATCAGTCACATCCTTTCTGCCATGGCCATGGTGTCTCCACCCAGGTCCAGTCTGTATCGCTATCTACTCCATAAATAGTGAGTGGTCCAAATTTCCTCTCATAAATATCCACTGCACGCTTCAATGTTCTGCTATGATCCTCATAGGCAGACAAGCCACATGGACAGTTTGGATGTGTGTCAAGATACAATCCCAACTCGATCACTGTGAAGTTGGTGCTCTGTATCAATTCCATCAAATCTTCTTTGCACATATTTTCCATATCAGCACCTCGTTCCACAGAATATATAATTTAAGTCTTTGAATATAGTTCCCTGCTTAAGGCCGCAATCAGGCTCATAGAGGTCTCCCCACTGCTGCCATGGCACAAATGCCATAACAGGCGGAAATGCATCTCCAAGCCTTTCCATAGGGTCATTCATATGGCAGCCTGACATTGTCTGGCCTTCACATCCCATGACCATGCTTCTGCCATCAGATGTGTTAATCACACGGCTTTTACAATTCCACTCAGAATGAAGATCTGCACCATCTCCAAGCTCCGTAGATCTTGGTCCATTACCATATGGTCTCATGCCAGGGCGCATACCAGGTCTCATGCCGGGACGTCCTCCGCATGGTCTTCCATTGCCAGGTCCACAGGGTCTCATTCCGCCAGGTCTGCTGCCTGGTCTGACCCCACCCGGTCTGTTGCCACATGGTCTGTCATCACACGGTCTGTCGCTGCCTGGTCTGACTCCGCCGGGTCTGCTGCCACATGGTCTGTCGCCGCACGGTCTCATTCCACGACCTCTTCCGCCTCTCCCACCATTATCATTCCACATACCGGAACGGATGTCATCTGACCATCCATTTCCACAGGAGCTGCAGCTTTCTGCCTGAAGCTCTCCCGAAGCCTCAACCACTTCGCTCTCATCAAATTGGGTGTTATCACAATTTGTTTCCACAAGCTATCTCCTTATATTTTTCTACACTAATAGAATATGCCGCAGTTGTCATAAATGTGACTGCTGCGGCATATAATTACTGTTTAGTATATTTACTTCTTAGCGGCTTCCTCAGCAAAGCGGGTATCCACAAGCTTGTCGTATGGAACGCGGTTGCTTAGTTCGCCTGCATCACTTAGGATGTTCTGCAGAAGATCGAAGCTGCTCTCCTCGAACACAAGGTTATCCTTCCATGTGTCCTGCTCGTAATAACGTGTAACAATCTTTTCTATTGTCTCCACGTCGGTCTCCTCAAACTGTGGAGCAATAACCTCTGCTATCTCCTTAGGAGTATGTGTGTTCACATATTCCATGCCCTTTTGAAGAGCTTTGGTAAACTTCCTGATAGTGTCCTCATTTTCTCCAAGATATTCCTTTGTTGTGCTGTAGGATGTATATGGTACATATCCCGAATCAACACCTAAGGAAGCAACAACATAGCCCTCTCCCGCACTTTCAAGTGCTGTGGCAGCAGGCTCGAATTCCACTGTATAATCTCCCTGTCCGCCGGAAAATGCAGCTGCTGTGCTTCCGAAATCTATGCTCTGGTTAATCTTCACATCAGTGGCAGGATCAATACTGTTTTTCTTAAGGATATACTCAAATACCATCTCCGGCATTCCGCCCTTACGGCCTCCAAGCACATCCTTATCCTTTAACATATCCCATGTAAAATCCTCGATGGGCTGCCTTGCCACAAGGAAATTACCGGCTCTCTGTGTTAACTGTGCAAAGTTAACAGCATAATTTGATGCACCTTCACTGTACAGATATACAGAGGATTCAGCTCCCATAAATCCTATATCCGCTTCACCGGAAACCAATGCTGACATTGTCTTATCAGCACCAAAGCCTGTTACCAGCTCAAGGTCGATTCCCTCCTCGGCAAAATAACCATTTTCAATAGCTACATACTGAGGCGCATAGAAAATTGAATGTGCCACCTCGTTAAGAGTTACATGTGTCATTCCGCTTTCCGTCTTTCCACAGCCTGCAAGCACAGACACTGCCATAGCAAGTGCAAAAGCACATGAAAGCATACGCTTAATAAGCTTCTTATGTTTCATTTAAAAATCTCCAAGACTTTTTTAAGTATTATATTCAAGGAGAAATAAATGTGTTCTTTGACCAAATTAATTCCATATACATAAACTCTGTTTTCAAATAAGAAAATAAGAAAAGCAGGAATCTTCATAAGCCAATCCCTGCTTTCTCTGATATAATTATAATACAATGATCCTTCAATCCTTCATATATAGAACTGCCAGCATTCCCGGTCCCGTATGTGTTCCTATAACAGGTCCTATCTTGGTTATCCTTATATTCTCAGCCTTTGTCTGAGCCTCCAGCTTCTCCTTAAGCGCCAGCGCCCTGTCCTCGCAGTCACCATGGGCGATGAATACAGTATGGTCATCCTCTGAAAGCTCCTCATTGATCTTACCTATCATGTACTCCTCACTCTTCTTGTTGCCACGAACCTTGGCAGCCGCATAGAGCTTGCCTTCCTCGTCAACGCTAAGTATGGGCTTAATCTTCAAAGCACTTCCCACCACAGCCTCTGCAAGAGTAAGCCTTCCACCCTTTTGGAGATGGAACAAATCATCCACAGTGAACCAGTGCTGGACTCTCTGCTGGTTTGCAATAACCCAATCATATAACTCCTCAACAGACAGACCTTCCTGCATCTTCTGCCCTGCAAGGTTAAGACAATATCCAAGTCCTGCTGACGCACAAAATGATTCCACAATCATAATCTTTCTGTCAGGGAATTCCTCCTCCAACATATTCTTTGCAATATTAGAGGATTGATATGTACCTGAAAGCCCTGATGTAAGACCAATATAAATGATATCCTCTCCCGCTGCAAGAATAGGAGAAAAATGCTCAATATAAAGACTTGGGTTGATCTGGGATGTAGTAGAGGACTTTCCCTCTCTAAGTGCCTTGTAGAAATCCTCTATAGTCAGATTCTTCTCACTTGGCTCATAATCAATCTCCTTCCCATCAAGTATTATTGTCATGGGGATAATATACATATTGTATTTCTCAATCAAATCAACCGGTAAATCTAAGGTTGCGTCACTTACCAAACGATAACTCATCTTTTCTCTCCTCGTATCATATTATTATAATTAAACGTTTATGTAACTCATTATTTGCACATGGAACATTAATAAAGTATATAGTTTCGCAAATTCCCATACGATCATAATAGGCATTGTACAACATACATACAATGTTTGTCTAGTACAACTAATCAATAACCTTATGCAGTACCTTATAAAGCTTATTGACATCCACCGGCTTATTCAGATGTGCCTGCATCCCTGCCTTTATGGAATCCTCCGCATCCTTCTCGGTGGAATCTGCCATAAGCCCGATCACCGGCAGCACCTCACCGTCCTCCTTACCGGATATACGGATACATTTGGTGGCCTCACGCCCATCCATAAATGGCATGTGCACATCCATAAGCACTGCATCATAAGTAAATGCCGGCTGGGATATGAACTGGATTACAGCCTTTCTTCCATTCTCCACAGTATCAACTGTAAAGCCTACCACCTCAAGCACAGCCCGGATGGCATCTCTTGTCATCTCACTGTCCTCTGCAAGCAGCAGTCTCTTGCCTGTGAAATCTCCCGCTGCAGGCGGAAGTGGCTTCTTCTTAACCGGCTTATCCTCCTCCTCAGCAATATCAAACGGAAGATTAAAGTTTAAGTGGGTTCCGGTTCCGTCAACATTTATTCCTATCTGCCCGCCCATTAGCTGAATCAGCTTAGAGGCAAGGGAAAGATCAAAATGGTCAGCAGCAACACCATCCTTCTCCTCGTCACCTGTCACTCCAAATATACTCTGCTTCATCATATCAGACAGACTGTTGCCTGTATCATCAAGCATAAATCTTATAAAAATACGCTTATTGTCTGCAGCAACCTGTTGTGCCGTCAGCTTGATCTCTCCTGAGATTGGTGTGTAAATGATAGCATTGTTTATCAGGGTAATAAGTGCCTGCTGAAGCCTTATAGCATCACCTAAAAGCTGGTCGTACTGACATTTACACTCCACCTTGAACTGCATATTCTTCTTCTCAATCTTCTCGCGCACCGCAATATCGATCTTGTTAAGAAAGCTCTTTAATCTAAAGGGCTGCTTAGCGATAACGATGGTATCATCATCCACCTTCACAGTCTCAAGCAGGGAATCCATGACCTGCATCATGTGCTCCGAATATGCATCGATATTGGAAAGACACTCCAAAAGCCGTTCCTCATTCTGATACACCTGTCTTGCAACGCTTGACATACTCATTATACCACTTATAGGATTGCGGATCTCATGGGAAATGTTGGCAAGCACCTGGCCCTTAAGCTCCGCTGATGACCTTGCTGCCATAAGTGACTCCCACATCTGCCTGTTATCCTCAATCTGACGGCTCCTGACCTGCTCCACATCCTGGAACAGTATGAACACTGTAACCTCTCTGTTGCTGTTATTGTCAAATAATATCTGGCCATTCATTATATGGTACTGGCCTTCGTGGGTACGGTATCTGAAATCAACTTCCTCCTTGATCTCACCATTCTCATAGGCGCTCTGCAAAAAACTGATGTCAAAGTACTCCAGGAACTTCTGCTTATCATCAAGATGTACCTTGGAAAGCCATTTCAACACAAAGTCCATACTGTAGGAATACTTGTTATCCACCTGGGGAGAGAACAGATTATAGAAAAGATCTCTCCTTATCTCAACAGCGATTATATCCTTATAAAGGCTATGCAGGGCAAATATGAATTTCTTGCCCGTTGCACCTCTTCTGTCCACTGACTGCAGCCCATCCTGGTTCTGCAATATCATCATGAAGCCGTTTCTGTTATCCTGCATTTTGATCTTTGTAGCATTAACATTGAAGGACTGCTCCATATAAGGAATATACAGCCGCTCCTCGTATTTTCCGTTCTCCGGCACCTTCATAAGAGGGCAATTCTTACATGGGGAATCCGCTCCCTGTAGTGCCTTATAGCAGAAATCCCCCTGCTTTATGGCCGGATATTCCTCCTTGCCAAAGCTGTTAACGAACTGAATCCTGAACTCATCATCTATAAGATATATAATAGTTCTTGTCACATCATTAGCTATCTTAAACAAGTGATAGTCACTCTGTCCCACTATTTCCTTCTGAAACTGGCGTATAAGTACCTCATTCATGAGCTTTAACAGCACATGTACCTCCTTAAGCTCCTCCTCCGAAATACTCTTGATACGGTTCCATCCGATAAAAATATAACCGATTATATTGCCATGATTGGTCATCTGGTACTCGATCACAGCTTCATAGCCCTGATCATGATATATCTTCCTCTCCTCCTGGGGAAGCACCATTGTGGCCTTCGCAACATACATATCCTCCTCGTCAAAATGATAATCCTCATCCAGCATATGTATGTAGCTGTCAAAATCCATCCTGCGTTCAATCTCGCCGCTTTCCCAGTCAAAGACCACCTCCGGCTGACGGATATCCTCATCATACCGGACAATATACATACTGTCCATTTCAAGTTCATGAATAAGGCGCTCCATAGTCCTCTCAATTCCTTTGGAAACACTGGAACTATGCAGCAGATCCTCAATTACATCTGCCTCTAATAACCCCATTTACATCTGTCCCTTCTAATCATTCAACCCCATTTATCTATTATATGTATTAATAATTCTCAAATGATCACAACATTTTAGCCACAGTTAAAATATACTGTTATCTTTCATCATAAAACAGCCTTGTTTCGTCAATTACAGTATATCCTTTTTCGTCCAAATTGACAATGATAACATTACAGTTTTTCTGAAGTCCTCCCGACCAGAATTTGTCTACTCCATGCTGCTTTACATAACACATAATGGCTTTATTAAGAGCGCCATGCCCCACTATCATAACGCGGGTATGGTCAAGCGCTGCCAAGGGTTCAATAACCTCCTGCATGAATTCCTTTGCCCGTTCGCACAAATGCTCTAATGTCTCTCCGTATTCTGGCGCTACATATTTATCAGGTTCTTTAAAAAAATAATGAAAGGGATCGCTTTCATCAGCAAGAAGCTTAGAAAAATCTTCACCTTCATTTATACCAAAATTAAGTTCCCTTAACCTTTCATCCATTTTAATCTTTATATTTCTATGTCCTCTGATAAGATTTGCAGTCTCATACGCTCTGAGAAGCGGCGAACTATATATCATATCAAAATGTACATCCTCCAAATTTCTGCCTGTCTCACCTGCAAGTTCTCTGCCATACTCATTAAGTTCAATATCACAGCTTCCCTGCAAACGCTTATCTGCATTCCATATTGTCTCACCATGCCGAACTATATATATTTCCATTAAATCATCCTCACATTCACCTTATACACTTGCATTTGCTAAACCATTTTGTTGATATCTGAATATAATAAATTCCTAATACTATATATTTTCTATCTGCCAATCGATAGGCTCAAGACCATGTTCCTTGAGAAACTCATTAGCCCTGCTAAAATGCTTACATCCAAAAAATCCCCTGTATGCCGAAAGCGGACTGGGATGAGGCGCTTTAAGTATAAGATGATTCGGATTGTTAAGCTTTGCGGCCTTTTGCTGCGCCGGCTTTCCCCAAAGAAGAAATACAATCGGCCTGTCCTGTTCATTTAGAATATCCATTGCAGCATCTGTAAACTGCTCCCATCCAATACCCTGATGTGAAAATGCCTGATGCGCCCGGACTGTCAGCACACTGTTAAGCAGCAGCACTCCCTGCTCTGCCCACTTTACAAGATAGCCGTTATTGGGAACATAGCACCCCAGATCATCCTCAAGCTCCTTGTAGATATTCACAAGTGACGGAGGAATCTCCACATCCGGTTTTACCGAAAAGCAAAGTCCATGAGCCTGTCCTGCTCCATGATATGGGTCCTGTCCGATTATGACGCATTTCACCTTTGAAAGAGGCGTAAGGTGAAATGCATTGAATATATCATCCGCAGGAGGATATATCGTTCTTCCACTATTATATTCCTCCACAACCTTTGTATACAGCTTCTTGTAATAATCCTTCTTGTATTCCGGAGCCAGTGCAGCAGCCCAGTCATTTGTAATCGGTGGCATATTATATCTCCTTATCTAAAACATTTATGTATTTTCTCACACTATCTTCCCCCTCAAACAACAGCCCATCCATTCCGATACTCTTTGCAGCATCCACATTTACCTGCCTGTCATCAATAAACAGACATTCCTCAGGCACTAAATGATATCTGTCACATAGCAGTCTGTATATGGCAGGATCAGGTTTACATAATTTTTCAACTGATGATACTATATAACCATCAACAAGTGAGAAAAACTCGAAGGCTGGCCAATGAAGCTCATACATATGAAGTGGGTAATTAGACAGCAGGTATACATAATATCCACTGTCATGAAGCTCACGTATCAGCGGTGCCGCAAAGGAATATTCCTCCACAAACTTCTCCGGCCTTTCCCAGAACAGGTCTATCTCTTTCTCGTATTCCGGCATTGCCTCTTTGAATTTGACAATCGCCTCCTGCTCCGTCATAGTCCCTTCATCCATATGATTCCAATACTCTGACTGGATCATCTTTTTTTCAAAGGCATCAATGATCTCCTTGGAAAACCCAAGCTCCCTACAGGGCTTGTCCCAGCAAAAATCAATCAATACCATTCCCACATCAAACACAATATTCTTTATTTTTTTATCCACTCTTTGTTCCTTTCTTTATCATCCAAGTATGATACACATCAAAATATACAATTACATAATTCCATTATTACACGCCCCTGACATTCTCCTCAAATCTTCTGATCATATCTCTAGCCTCATCCTCATCAGCCATGGAGATAAAAGCTATCATTTTCTCCATCTGGTCTGCCTGCTCCTTAGATAGTGCTGCAACAGAGGTCTTTAGATTATACAGATAATCATCAATACGTTCAGAAAAAACAACAAGTACATGGTCATTATATATATCCATTTTCATAGAGCAGGCACAATCCGGCCACTCATAATCTGTGCTCTCCTTAGAAAGCTCTGCTGCCTTTTTAAGGAACATCTTCCCAAGAGGCGTCCTGTTCATAAGATCATCAAGGATTATGCCATGCTGTCTCATATCCTGTCTGTCAATCCGGCATGATACCTTATATAAATCCTCTTCAACTATATGCATGCTGCACCTTCTCTCATTTATACGCATTTTTACGGCTACAAAACAATTATTATCTGCCTGACGGCTCCTTACAAATGTTCACAAAGTGTTTTCTCTCGTACAAGCACGGGAAAAACACCTTTGATATTTTTAACATATTAATACTCTTATACTATTTCTTCTCTATAACAATAAAACCATACTGTTCCAGCATTTTCATATACTCAGTAAGCCTCTCATATAAAGGCTCCGCTTCATCACCGTAATGCTCCTTTACCCTTGCTCCCAGTTCATGGATACTCTTCTTACCGTCAATAAGCGGCCAGATATAATTACCTATACCCTGCAAATGAATCTGAGACACCTTGGGTCTTCCAAAAAGCTTCTGGGCTATACGGTTATATATGCCCTTATTTTCAACAAAGATGGTCACATTATCCTCTCCATCCTTTTCCCATTTATATTCTTCAACTATTCTGGGAATATAGTCAAGATAATTACCTGCTTTTTCCTTAGGCTTCATTTTTCTTACCGCCATCAGCAAATTTAACCACAGCCAAAATCATCAATGCCATCAAAATGATTCCACCAATAGTTCCGGTATTAACTACACCTGACAGATCCATCTTATCTGCCACCTTAAGCACTGCCAGTATTGCCAAAAGAATTCCCACAAGACCTTCTCCTGCAATCATTCCTGAACAGAACAGCACTCCTGCACCGGCCTCTGACTGTTCACTCTTTCTGTCTGCCAGATATCTTATGACACCTCCGATCATAATGGTGGAACTAAGCTCCAAAGGAAGATACAGACCTATTGCCACAGGAAGCACCGGAATGCCTAATATTTCCACAACTACCGCAATAAATATTCCAATAAACACCAGCGACCAGGGAAGATTGCCATCCATTACGCCTTCTACTATCATTTTCATAAGGGTTGCCTGTGGAGCCGCAAGATCCTTAGTTCCAAAGCCCCATGCAGAATCCAGAAGCACAAGCACTCCTCCAATGGTAAATGCTGATATGACCGCACCAATAAGCTCACCTATCTGCTGCTTCTTAGGTGTGGCACCCAATATATATCCTGTCTTAAGATCCTGGGATGTATCCCCTGCCATTGCTGCCACGATACAGATTATAGAACCGATAGAGATTGCTCCCACCATTCCATGTGCTCCTGTATCACCTGTAGCCTTCAGACATAGTGTTGCAAAAAGGAGGGTTGCAATAGCCATACCGGAAACAGGATTGTTACTGCTTCCTACAAGTCCAACCATTCTTGATGATACCGCCCCAAAAAAGAATCCAAATATTACGATAAGAAATGCACCAAGGAGCGAAACAGGGATCATTGGAAGTATCCATATAAGAAGTGCAATAGCTATAACTCCTATTCCCACAAACCTCATATCTATATCCTGCTCTGTTCTCCTACTGCCGTTACCGGTTCCACCCTTCATTCCCTTAATAGCTTCCACAAAGGTCGTCACAATAAGAGGTAAGGATTTGATAAGACTTATGATACCGCCTGCAGCCACCATGCCTGCACCGATATATCTTATATAGCTTCCCCAGATTGCACCCGCACCACCTGCCGCGTACATATTGGCAATCGTATCAGTTCCCGGATAAAGAACTGTATCTCCGCCAAAGGTAACAATTGCAGGAATAAGCACGAACCAGCCAAGTATTCCACCTGCAAACATATATGATGATATCTTAGCACCACATATATATCCCACCCCAATAAGGGCAGGGTATACCTCGGCAGACAACTCAGTCTTAAGCGCTTTAATGGGCGTTGTGATCACTCCCGGAATAATTTTAAGTCCATCAACAAGGAATTTGAAAAGTGCAGCAAGTCCCATTCCGACAAATACAGTCTTGGCACTGGCTCCGCCCTCTTCACCGGCAAGAAGCACCTCTGCACAAGCTGTTCCCTCGGGATAAGGGAGAACACCATGCTCCTTTACTATCAGTGCATTTCTAAGGGGCACCATGAAAAGTACTCCCAGAACGCCTCCGCAAAGTGCTATTAATGAAATGGTCACAAGACTAGGTGTATCTGTTATTCCTTCCTTAGCCCACAAAAAGAGAACGGGCATTGTAAATATTGCACCTGCAGCCAAGGATTCTCCGGCAGAGCCCACCGTCTGCACTATATTACTCTCAAGAACTGAATCCTTGCGCATTATGACACGAATAACTCCCATGGATATTACCGCAGCCGGAATCGAGGCTGATACTGTCATTCCAACACGAAGTCCAAGATAAGCATTGGCTGCGCCAAAGATAATTGCAAGCAGCACACCCATAATAACTGATGTTGCCGTAAACTCCGGTGTTATCCTGTCCGCAGGAATATATGGCTTAAAGGAACTGCCATCTGCTGCCTTATCTGCAGATTTCTGTAGGTTTTGATCATTGTTTATTGTATTATCCGTTGATTCCTGTAATACATTTCCGTTATCAGCATTATTGTTAATACGTGCTTTTGCATTATTATTTTGTTTATTTCTGTTACTTTGTTTTTTCTTACTCATCGTTACCTCCAAGCTGTATATTAGATATTTTTATTTTTTCACGTCGACTGCGTCTCCGTGTTTAATTTGCATTATACCGGTTCATACAAACATTACAGTCGCAATGCTCATTTTTCATAATAATCTAACACTGATCTTGCAATCTCTATATCTTTTTTTATCGCTTTCACATCTTCTTCTGAATAATTCTCCAGGATATATTCATCTGAAATAGAATCAATTGTACTCTTCAACAAAGTGAATTATAATAATTCATTTTCTGTCCTCTCACTCCCGGTTATCGCATAAACTTATAACAAGCACATCATCAACTGACGGATGCTTTACAAAATAATCTGTAGTTTCCACCTTCCTATACACACCGTCATCACCTAACTGCCTGGTCATAAGAGACACGGACTTCTTTCCCTCTCCGTATTCCTTTAAAAGATTCTCGCGACTGAAGGTGCTGGCAAATGCTTCCTTATCCTCAGGGTGCATTGTAGCCGCACCATGTACGATCAGCTCATCAAACACACCGGTGGAAGGACAGGATGTGGCTGAGAAATTCTCATAAGCCATCATGTAAAAGCTGTTTCTTGTAAGATTAGAGAATATAACAAGGGGATACTTCATGAATACCGCATCTAACAAAAGCTGTGTTGCACTTGCGGGAGCCTGTACCTCCAAAATGTCCTCACTCTCAGAAATCTGTGTGTTACCACGGCATATCTTAAGGTAATCATCCTTAGGCATGGGCTTTGCAAATAGAAATCCCTGAATCTTCTCACAGCTGCATGTACGAAGAAAACCCAACTGTTCCCCGGTCTCAACCCCCTCTGTTACTGTGGTCATCTTAAGCCTGTGGGCAAAATAGAATATACTCTCCAGAACAATTCTTTCCTTCTCATCCTCACAGTTCTCCGAAAGGAGAGACTTATCAATCTTAAGCACATCAATGGGCATTTCCTTGACAAACTGTAAAGAAGATAATCCACTTCCGAAATCATCAATGGCAACCGTATAGCCTGCCTCTCTTACCTGCTTGATCCAGGACTTGATATTGTCCTGCTCATCAATAAGTGCTGACTCTGTAATCTCCACCTCTAACATATTATGGGGAACATAGAAGCTGTCCACTATAGCATTAAGCTTCTCCACAAAATCCTTTTCATTGACATGCCATCTTGAAAAATTAACGGCAATGGGAACCGCTGTCTTCTCCTCAATCTGCTGTGCCAAGGTCTCACAGACTTCCTTTACCATATACCAGTCCACCCCTACGATTGCATCCGTAAGCTCTAATTCAGGAATAAACTGTGCAGGCGGAACTATAGTTCCATCCTTCCTTACCCAGCGTACCAGTGCCTCAGCACTCACCACCTTATTGGTTATTGCGTCATACTGCGGCTGATAAAATGCAGTAAGCTCCCTGCTCTCCATTGCTTCATTTACACTTGCAATTAATTCCTTGTTATTCATAATTCTCCTCCCGTTATAAATTCCATATCTCATTTTTACATGTCTATTCTAACGCCTGTACGTTACATTACCAATGGGAATCGGATCAAGATTAAATGTTACCCATTCCACACAAAGCTCTGTCATTCGGCTAAGCATATCATCTGAAGCCTTCGAACCCTTCGATACAATTCCCTTAAGCTCCTTATACTTAACAGACTCCATGCTATTGCCCATTTTCACATATGAGAGAAGTGTTTTCTCCATTTTTTTGTAGTCACTGTCCCAATTAGCTCCTCCATTATCTAACAGCTCATAGGTCACTCTTCCTGTAATCCTGATCACCTCACCCTGAACCGTATTGGCATGTCCACTGCCCGGAACCAGCAGATTCCATAATTCACCATGCTGCTTCTGCCATGTAGTTTCATTTACCACTATTCTGGTCTTTCCGTCATAGCTTTCGTGCCTTGGAACAGGCTCTATATCAATCAGCCTATATAACTTATCAAGAGCTTCATTCACCTCGGAGATCACATCCGTGCTGATCCTATCCCTCATAAATTCAATTCTCTCTGCATCCTCCCTCATATATTGCTTTAACTTATCCGTAACCTCTGCCCCATTAGAAAGAAGATACTCTGCCACAGGAAGGATTTGGGTATTATCCATAGTTGCTGCGCCCTTAAATGCTGCCTCAAGTGGAGTATCCTTCCCAAAATCGACCGCCGACACATCTGCACCCTTATCCAATAGGACCTTCACAAGTTCAAGGCTTTCACTATTTTTCTTCGTTACCAGAATCTTTAATCTCTGCTTTTCCGGTAAGCAGCCCTGATACAACAAATAATATCCCGGATATAAAGAACAATATCGCTATTGCCGGAAACCTCACAATAGCCAAAAAGATCAGTCCGGATATTATTTCAAGACAACCGGCCGAAATCATAATAATCTTTGACATAAATAATCTCCCATGAAATTTTCTATAATACAACTAATCTACATTGTAGCATAACAAAACATAATGTGCCATATTTTTCTATTTCAACAGAAGTAAACCATTGCATTTTTTTGTATAAATGCTATAATATCATCTGCCTTTTATATTAATTTAATCTATTATGATAAAGTTAATATAATACATATTATACATTAAGGAGGAGACCATGAGAAAAATTTTTGAAAAAACAAATTTATCATTTCTTGCTTCTCAGCTTATGCTTATCAGTCCACTGCTGATATGTCTGATCATTTGTATCGCCTTTTTCAGTGTACGTCTTAACAGTACATATAAGGAAGCTGAGACATTGTTCTATGACACACTTTACCAGATTAACACTACACTCATTAATGCAGACCGGGACTTCTACCAGGCACAGCTTGCAGCAACACAGTATCATGAGCGTTACGGAAATGCAGAACAGACATATCTCGACGAACAGAAGTCTGATTTTGATGAGAATAGTAAGCAGGCAATTGATAATGTTAATAAAGCAACGGATATTGCCAGAACTCAGGAGGAACTTTTTTCCGTGCTTAAGGCTGAGGACGGTTCCACCTACGAAACATTATACGGCGAATTTAAAGAAGCATTTAATACATGGCAGTCAAGCTATGATTTCAGTACAGATAGCGGTGACTGGGATACATTTGACGAAGACTTCTCCAATGCAAGAGGATATCTGTCTGAAATGTCAGACATAGTTGAATCGTGGGCTGTCGAAGAGGATGATATGCTCAATGCCAAGATCAAGCATAATATTATTGTAATAAGTATAGTATTTACAATTATTGTTGTTGTTGTCGTTATACTCGTATTTGCAACTGCACAGGCTATGTCCACCGGAATACGCAGGGTTGAGGGTTCTATTGACCTTATGTCAGGCGGTGACTTTGTTACTTCTATTGACCGGTCAAGTCCTATCAAGGAATTCGCAGAAATCGCTACCGCTGCAGATGAGATGCGCCTTAACATGCAGGCTGCACTGCTTGATGTCACATCCTATGCAAGAGATGTTAACGACGGTGCTGTAAGCACAGAGAAAAGTGTTGCTGACAGTCAAAAGA
Source organism: Lachnospiraceae bacterium (assembly GCA_017470935.1). GTDB lineage: Bacteria > Bacillota > Clostridia > Lachnospirales > Lachnospiraceae > CAG-590. The sequence continues at coordinate 3,422 of JAFUXG010000055.1, read as the reverse complement.
TGTCAGCAGATATCAATCAGGCTGTTGAGGATATCGCCAATGGTGCCACATCAATGGCCGAGGATGTTCAGAACACATCCGAACTTACTATTAATATCGGACACTCAGTTGAATCAGTACTTTCTTCAACTGAAAACAATAACGAGAACGGCAAGGTAGTATACAGTACATCAGAGAAGGTTAAACAACAGCTTGAGGGCGTCAAGAAGGCAGGTACTTTGACAAATAGTATGGCTCAGGAGGTTGCCGAATCGGTAGGTGAAACAGCCAATGTTGTCGTTGAGATCAGCAATGCAGCAGAAGCAATCATTGGCATTGCAAGCCAGACTAACCTACTTGCATTAAATGCTTCCATTGAGGCAGCACGTGCCGGCGAGGCAGGTAAGGGATTTGCAGTTGTTGCCGAAAGTATTAAGAACCTTGCTGAGGAATCTGATACAACAGCAAAACAGATTACAGAAATGCTTTCTAAGATTGTTTCCCTTTCAGACAACAACAAGAAGCTTACAGAGCAGATCCAGCAAGCCACCGAAGAGGAAGCTGTTGAGCTTCAGAAAATGGTGGATTCCTTTGACGAAATGATGGAGCTTCTAAAGCAGACAGAAGAAGCTAATACTAATATCCTTCAGCTTGTGGAATCTCTTAATTCTGACAAGGAATCTGTTATGGTTTCTGTGGACTCCCTTTCTGCAATCTCAGAAGAGAATGCCGCTTCAACAGAGGAGACATCAGCAGTTCTCGATCAGATGACAGAATATATGCACACTATCGTTGAACAGGCAACTGCCCAGAAGGATGTTGCCCAGAAGCTTCAAGACAGCATCTCCAAGTTCAGGGTACAATAAAACCATCAGCACATTGCAGTGTTATATTATCGTTATAAAAGGGATTACAGCGCTGCAGGTTTATCATGTATATGGTAATTAATAAGACAAGAGCCGCCGTGAATATCACTATCACGGCGGCTCTTGTCTTTTATATTGGAATCTATATAGCACTTTGCGAATGATATTTTAAATAACATTTTTGTCCTTCAAAATAAAAATTTATTATAATTTTCTAGAAATATATTGCATACTTTTCTCAACTTCGTTATAATTACTCTAGTTTTGTGCATATTATTCAGATAAGTTTTTGTTATTTTAAATATCATTTTTTAGAAAGGGAGCTTTATAACATGAAGAAATTATCAGAGGAAAAACTTTCAGACCTTATAATAAGCAAAAGAAAAGAAAATGGACTCACCCAGCAGCAGCTTGCTGACAAAACAGGCATCAACCGTGCAATGATAAGCCGTTTGGAGAAAAAGAACTATATTCCTTCAATTCCACAACTGGAAGCCTTAGCTGAAGTTCTCGGCTTTTCTCCTGAGAATGTGTTTGCAGAGACCTTATCAAATACTGCAGAAGACTCCAAAAAAACTTCGAAAGACAACCTGCAAAGCTGCAAAGATCAAACTATTCTTACAAAATCATATAACATAGCAGTAGCCGGAACCGGGTATGTGGGATTGTCCATTGCCACACTTCTCTCCCAGCACAACCATGTTACAGCAGTTGACATAATATCAGAAAAGGTAGAGATGATCAATAACCGAAAATCACCCATACAGGATGAATACATTGAAAAATATCTTGCCGAAAAGAAGCTTGACCTTACAGCAACTCTTGACGGGGAGGCTGCATACAGGGACGCCGACTTTGTTGTCATTGCAGCACCCACCAACTATGATAGCAAGAAAAATTACTTTGATACTTCTGCCGTAGAAGCAGTAATCGAGCTAGTATTAAAGGTTAACCCCAATGCCATAATGGTAATCAAAAGTACTATTCCGGTTGGATACACAGAAGCCGTACGAAAAAAATATAACACTGAAAACATTATATTCAGCCCCGAATTCTTAAGGGAATCAAAGGCATTATACGATAACCTGTATCCGTCAAGGATCATAGTATCCACAGACCCATCAAATCCGAAGCTCATGAATGCCTCCCGCACCTTCGCCGCCCTTCTCAGGCATGGTGCCATCAAGGAAGACATTGACATTCTTTTCATGGGCTTTACAGAAGCCGAGGCAGTAAAGCTCTTTGCCAACACATACCTGGCACTCCGTGTTTCCTACTTCAACGAGCTGGATACCTATGCAGAGATGAAGGGGCTCAACACTCAGGATATAATAAATGGAGTATGCTTAGACCCGCGTATCGGCACCCACTATAACAACCCTTCCTTCGGATACGGCGGATATTGTCTGCCAAAGGACACAAAGCAGCTCCTTGCAAACTATGCTGATGTTCCACAGAATATGATGAGTGCGATAGTGGAGAGCAACCGCACAAGAAAGGATTTTATAGCAGACCAGGTGCTTCACATGGCAGGCTATTATGACTACTACAACCGTGGTGATTACAGCAAGGATCAGGAAAAGGATTGTGTCATCGGTGTATATCGTCTCACCATGAAGTCTAACTCTGACAATTTCCGCCAGTCATCAATTCAGGGTGTCATGAAGCGCATCAAAGCAAAGGGGGCTACTGTCATCATTTATGAGCCCACCTTAGAAGATGGCACTACCTTCTTTGGCAGCAGGGTGGTCAACAACCTTAAAAAGTTTAAAAAAGAAAGCCAGGCGATCATTGCCAACCGCTATGACAGCTGCTTAGATGATGTGGAAAACAAGGTATATACAAGAGACTTGTTCCGCAGGGACTAAAGCCCTGCTATTTCTTCTGTTGCCGCCATATAAGGGTGCACTTACCGAGCCTGCTTATCTATTAAATCATTACAAAATAAAATCCCCCGTGCTAATAACCTCTTAACACGGGGAACCTTATCTCGATATTATTTTCATAAATATGATCTCCTTATCATAAATATTTTTACTGCATCAACAAAACCCACATTTATGCATTGAAGCTTATATGCCTGTTACCCTCTTCATCTGTCTCATACTTAAGCTCTCCAACTCCTACAAACATTGCTGCAAAGGGATCAAGCTGCGTTTTAGCCTTTTTCTTAGCTTTGGAAACACGGTATTCAACCTGTTTCTTCTTCTCCTTATAAAATAAATCTCCACCTAACTCAACCGGGATAACTCTGTATTCTGTCATGGTAATCAACTCCCTTCTTTCCCATGAAGCACTAACCCTCAAGCTTTATTAAACTGGTGTACGAGTTCCTTTCCACTTATTTCTCTAATGATAAGAGTTCCGATCTGCCTCCTTGCTTCATGGTACCCTTTCAATTACTATATCGGAACTTTCCGCCCCATACTTTATACATATATTACTGTTTAGTTAACTTTTGTTTTTGTATGGCGGACGCAGGTAAGCTGGCAGCATGGTGCGTTTTGTATGACTTTCTGTACGGTGATAAGAGTTTCTAAGTATCCCGTTAAAGCTATGATGACGTACGCGGCAAGG
>JAFUXG010000054.1 GCA_017470935.1 Lachnospiraceae bacterium | reverse complement strand
TTCTTTTTCTTCTTTTTCTTCTTCTTGTCCTCAGAATCCTCTGAGCTTGAACGGGTGTCCTTCCAGTCCTTGGTAGAACGCACCCACTCATAATCAGGGAAGCCTATATCCTCCAAGCCCTCATTAATCTCTGTCATAAAATCATGCCATATACGTCCGGGATATGTAGAGCCCCATAGACCTCTTGTTGCCTGAGGTGTATCATAGCCTACCCAAACACTGGTCGTATAGTACGGAGTAAATGCACAGAACCACCCATCAGTATTGTTATCTGTTGTTCCGGTCTTGCCTGCACAGGACATTCCCGGGATACCTAATCCACTGGCTGTTCCTCCGGTGAACACTCCCTTAAGCATTGATGTCATCATTCTGCAGGCATTTAACTCATATACCTGCTTTGACTTTATCTTATCCTCAACTATCACATTCCCCTGGGAATCAGTGATCTCTCTTATACATGTGGGCTTTCTGAATTCACCGTCATTCTCTATGGTGGAATAACCGGATGCCATCTCTACTGTTGTAGCCCCATATGTAAGACCGCCGAGACAGGCCGCCATATTCTGTCTGTCCTCTATGGTGAGATAGTTAAAATTCATATTAAGAAGATATTCTGCTCCCACCGCTGGCGTAAGCTGGCCAAACAGTCTGTAGGCCACCACATTCTTTGAAGCAGCTACAGCCGCTGCCAAGGATGTCATTCCAGAGTAGGATCTGCCTGAATTCTCAGGCATCTTAGCCTCTTCGAATGGAGTATCATCCACTACAGTGGATGGTGTATATCCCCTCTCAAGCTGTGGTGTATACACAATAAGGGGCTTGATGGTACTGCCAGGCTGTCTTGCGCTCTGGTAAGCACGGTTAAGACTGTAGCCCTCTATCTCCTTCTGTGTACGTCCACCAACTATGGCAACCACACGCCCTGTAGAATTATCAATACATGTGGAGGCTCCCTGAAGCTCGTATATACCGGTCTCCTCATTCTTATCCTCATCAAGGGAAAGAACTTCATCAATGGTATTCTGCAAAATATTCTGCTTCTTTGGATCTATGGATGTATATATACGGTATCCTCCGGTATAGAGGCTGGAATAATATTCATCATAGGCTTCTCTGTACCGCTGGTTATACTCATGCTGTTCATCTATTGTATCAAACTTGTACTGGAACTTAAAGCCATTTGCCTCCATCAGTGCCTCTGTAGCACAGAAGTTGCTGAAGGTTTCAATATAGTCGTGGCTTATCTTCTTCTCCTTTGCAAGCTCAATATTCTCCTCAAGTGCCATCTCAAGCTCAAGGTCATTGAGATAACCAATCTCATGCATATCATTTAATATCTTGTTACGGCGCTCTATTGTTTTATCATAGTTCCTTCTCGGATCATACATTGTCGGACTATTGGGAATTGCACAGAGAAATGCAGCCTCCGAAACAGTCACCTCGTCAAGATCCTTATCAAAATACCCCTTAGCAGCAGCACCTATACCATAATATCCATTGGCAAAGAAAATATTATTAAGATAATACTCCAATATCTGCTGCTTGGTGTATTTCTTCTCCATCTCCATTGCAACAAATATCTCCTTAATCTTTCGAAGATACTTAAGCTTTCTGCTCTCGTTCTCCTCCTTAACCTCCTTTGTAAGGAAGATGCCCCTTGCTAACTGCTGGGTTATGGTACTTGCACCCTGGGTTATCTCGCCGTTGTGCTTGAAAAGTATGTAGGCAGCTCTGGCAATACCCTCCGGATCCACACCGTTGTGCTCATAAAATCTTCTATCCTCTACTGACACCATAGCCTCAACAAAATATGCAGGAATTTCATCATAGGTCTTATAATAGACCTCCTTCTCACCTGTGACCTCACGAAGCTTCTTTCCATTAGCATCATATACAATGGAGGTTTCATCCTGCCTGAAGGTATCAGGAGAGGAATCAGCCACAAGCTCAATCGCCTCATCACGGTATACAAGAAAATCCTTGCCAAACCTCTCATATAGATAGTATCCGCCAATGACAAACACCAGCGTAAAAATTACCAGCAGATAGCTTAGAATAATCCTGCGGACTCTTCTCTTCTTCCTTCTGCGGTCACGCCTGGCACGTTTTTTCTCCGTCTTCTCGGCTTCAGTATGAGATGTACTCTTTTTATTCGAATCACCTGTTTTTTTAGACTGCTCACTTTTCTTTGGTGTATTATTATCCGAAGTAGTCTTTCTGTAATCAGCCATTTTCAAAACCTCGTTTCCTTGTCCCTATAACAGCCATATCACATGCAGCTTTACAGCGCAATAGAATAGTTGGGAACATTTAATTCATTAAAGATATCCTGAACCTTAAGATTAGTTGTGAATATAATGATCTGTCTGTTCAGATATTCTCCAATACAGCTTAATGTATCATGTAATCTCTGCTCATCATAGGTCACAAAGATATCATCAATAACTATTGGCAGCTCCTCAGAAATCAGCACATTGGCAATAGATAATCTAAGTGCAAGATATATCTGCTCAATTGTACCGGTACTTAAGTAATCCATGCTGATAAATGAACTGCCGCTCTTAACCATCACCTTGAGCTGGTCATCAATCTTAACCTCTGTATATCGGTTGCCTGTTATCTTAGAAATGATCTGTGACACCTGCTCATTAAGTACGCCGCCAAAGGAATCATATATCTCCTCTGAAAGCTCAGTAATGGTCTTAATTGCAAGGTCAATAGCCTGAAGCTCCACATTGTTAGAAGAATTCTTAGCCTTTAATTCACTGATCTCCTTCATGTACTGCTCCTGCTCGCCTCTTTCCTTAAGGAGCTTCTCCTGCTTAACCTTAATCTCAGAAAGCAGATTAACGATTTCTGTACGCTTTGCAATATCCATAGAGGTTGTATCATTCTTAGCCTCCTCAAAGCCCTGTTCTATCTCTATCTCATCAAGCATTTTATAAAGGGCACTTCTTCTTATAAACACTCTGATGGTTGTAAGCAGGGAAAGGGCTATTCCGAATGCCATAATGCCCATCTTAACCTGAGGTACATTCACAGGTACCACATATGCGATTCCAACAAATATCGCCATAAGCACAAGAGCTAATAATATGATAACAAATGGATTGTCAAGAGCACTCTTCTTACCCATATTGCGAAGCATCTTCATGTCCTTTTGCTTCTTTGTAAGAGGCTGCATCGCTTCACGCTTCGCCTCCTCCTCTTCTCTTATCCTTCTCTGTCGCTCCTCCTCTTCGGCAGTAGCACCATTCTTAATGGGAGTGAACTGAAGCTTATCGGCATCAGGATTGTTAAGCTTCTCCTCTGCCTTTCTATATTCCTCCCTGACAGCCTCCAGCTCTCCATCAAAGTCTCTGTCTAACTGAAGCTTCGAGGTAAGCTCGGCAATCTTGGCATCTATCTCCTTGTCAGTGAATTCCTTGCGCTTCTCCTTAAGCTTTGCAACAGCACCTAAAGCATCTATCTCACCACTTTTTGACGAAGCCATATTAACGATATAATTGTTAAGCTTCTCGGCAATGGCCTTATCGGTGGCTGTCTCCATCTGGCTGATGCAAAGAGTATTGAGATATGTACTCTTGTCCGTCTCTATTGCAGTTCCACACAGATCATGCTCCTTCTTAAGCAATATCTCTCTGCCTGTATCAAGATTTCTCAAAACAGTCTTCTTCTCATTTTTAGAAAAATTCCTCTCAACAATGTATTCACCATCATCAGTAGAAAATTCCATGGAGCCGGAATAGGCCGACCCATTAATAGGCTTTCTCTTTTCGTAATGGTCAAAACGGGCTCCCACTCCTCTTGCCTTGTCAATTCCATATATCATATCGATAATAAAGTCCTTGGTCGTGGTCTTACCTGCCTCATTACCACCGTAAATGATATTGACCCCGGGAGTAAGCGATATATCCTTATCATGAAATTTTCCAAAATCCTGTAAATGCAGTTTGTTAATTCTCATTATTTATCTCCTCTAAAACGCCAGCCTATATTTGGTTTAATAGTACATCAAGCCCGTAATGAACTGCCTTCTTATAAACCTCATCATTATAATAATTGTCCGACAGCTGATTCACAAATTTGCCGATTAGATTATCCTGATTCTCCTGATATATCTGATTGATATCATAGTCATCCTGGCTGTCCTCAGTAACAACCTCATATATATTATATTTCTCTGTAAGACTTGTGAAATCAAATACATCCCTGTTGTGATTATGTCCCTTCACCAGTATTCGGTAAATGTTCTGCTCGCCCAGATTTCTAATCTGTCTGTCCACAAGATCAAGTATCATGGCAGGTGAGTGATCCGGCTTGATATTAATAAGAAGATTCAGGTACGACCTCTTTGCCACAGGAACAAATTGTGTCTTAACAATTCCATCGTAAACCTCACCGTATATGTAGCCTCTTGCACCTGTATCAGTATGATCTATAGGCTCTAAGGCACCACACATTATAACCTGATTCTCTTTGATTACCTCCGGCTTATGAATATGTCCAAGGGCAACGTAATCGAAATTAGTCTCCCTAAGTGTTTTCTTATTAAAAGGACAATGCTTTGCATCTCCGCCATGCACAAGCAAAATGTTAAATGCTCCCGGCTTGGCAGGCTTGATATGATTGATAATATCGTCCTCATTCTCCTTACTGCTGTATGAAAATCCTGTAACACAGGTATTAAGATCCTTCATATATACATTGCTTATCTTATCAGCAGAAAGACATATAGTCTTGGATGAAAATCTGTAATTGGCCATTGGACTATCAGGCTTCATATAGTCATGATTGCCTGCAATAATAACAGTCTTTGTATTGGTAAGCTTTGAAAGCATATAATCCACATCTCTCAGCATACCATCAGAGGGCGGCATGTGGAACAGATCTCCTGCTATCAGCAACAGGTCAACCTGATTAGCCTCCGCATCCTCAATGACCTTAACAAAGGTTTCCTTAATCTCCTGCTCTCTGGCCTCACTCCACCGCTTTCCTTTATCCGGCTGTACTCCCAGATGAACATCTGCCATATGAATAAATTTCATCTTTACACCTGCCTCTTATTTATCTACTTATATACATTACAAATTTGCAAGCCAAGGGGACTTGCAGATTTCCCATGAGCACAGCATAAAACTGCGTTGTCTCATAAAAACCCACAACACCATCAATACATTATATATGATTTTTATTATAAAGGCAAATATTTCTCACATTATTTTGTATTGTATTTTTTTCTGTACTTTGATAAACTTGTTCTTGCAGGTTACGTTACGTCACCTTATATAATCATTTCATAACAATTTCTGCCAGCTAATAAACGTCCATTTATCAGATTATTACATCAATAGCAGAAATATGAGTACACTAATTAATATTATAGCAAAGGAGGCATATTTCATGAAGGGAATTATTCTTGCCGGCGGCTCAGGCACAAGACTCTATCCGCTTACCATGGTAACATCAAAGCAGCTGCTGCCAATCTATGACAAGCCAATGATCTATTACCCAATGTCAGTTCTCATGAATGCAGGAATACGTGATATCCTGATCATTTCCACTCCACAGGATACGCCACGTTTCAAGGAGCTTTTGGGAGACGGACATCAATTCGGCGTTTCTCTCTCCTACGAGGTACAGCCAAGTCCCGACGGACTGGCTCAGGCATTTATAATCGGAGAAAAATTCATCGGCAATGACACGGTAGCAATGGTGCTTGGAGACAATATATTTGCAGGACATGGTCTTAAGAAGCGCCTTAAGGAGGCTGTTGAAAATGCAGAAAATGGCCGTGGTGCAACTGTATTTGGCTACTACGTGGATGATCCGGAAAGATTCGGTATCGTTGAGTTTAACGCAGAGGGCAAGGCTGTTACTATAGAAGAAAAGCCTGCTCACCCAAAGAGCAATTACTGTGTTACAGGACTTTATTTCTACGATAACAAGGTAGTGGAATATGCCAAGAACCTAAAACCAAGCGCAAGAGGCGAATTAGAAATTACCGACCTTAACCGCATATATCTTGAAAATGGCACTTTAAATGTTGAGCTTTTGGGACAGGGCTTTACATGGCTTGACACGGGAACCCACGAAAGCCTTGTGGAGGCCACCAACTTTGTAAAGACCATTGAGACCCACCAGCACAGAAAGATAGCATGTCTTGAGGAGATCGCATACCTTAACAAGTGGATCACTAAGGAGGATGTGCTGGAGGTGTACGAGCTGTTAAAGAAGAATCAGTATGGACAGTACTTAAAGGATGTGCTTGATGGCAAGTACATTGATATATTGCACTGAATAATATAAAAAGGAGAATTATATCATGACAATTATTGTAACCGGAGGAGCCGGATTCATTGGAAGTAACTTTGTATTTCATATGTTGGACAAATATCCTGATTACAGGATCATTTGTCTTGACTGCCTGACATACGCAGGCAACCTTTCCACATTAGAGCCTGTAATGGATAACCCTAATTTCCGTTTTGTCAAGGAAAGCATTACCGACAGGGATGCGGTATATAAGCTGTTCGAGGAGGAGCATCCCGATATGGTGGTCAACTTTGCTGCTGAGAGCCACGTTGACCGTTCCATCGAGAATCCTGAAATCTTCTTAGACACCAACATCAAGGGAACTGCTGTACTTATGGATGCCTGCAGAAAGTACGGTATCAAGCGTTACCACCAGGTATCAACTGACGAGGTATACGGTGACCTTCCTCTTGACAGACCAGACCTCTTCTTCACAGAGGAGACTCCTATACACACAAGCAGCCCATACAGCTCTTCAAAGGCAGGTGCTGATCTTCTGGTACTTGCTTACCACAGAACCTATGGACTTCCTGTGACAATAAGCAGGTGCTCTAACAACTACGGACCTTATCATTTCCCAGAGAAGCTTATTCCTCTTATGATTGCCAATGCATTAAATGACAAGCCTCTTCCTGTATACGGCAAGGGTGAGAATGTACGTGACTGGCTCTATGTTGAGGACCACTGCCGCGCCATCGATCTTATCATCCACAAGGGACGTGTTGGTGAAGTATACAACGTAGGCGGCCACAACGAGATGAAGAATATTGATATTGTTAAAATAATCTGCAAGGAGCTTAACAAGCCTGAAAGCCTTATCACATACGTTACGGACAGAAAGGGACATGACATGAGATATGCCATTGACCCTACAAAGATTCACAATGAATTGGGATGGCTTCCTGAGACCAAGTTCGAGGATGGAATCAAGAAGACTATTAAATGGTACCTTGACAACAAGGAATGGTGGGAAACTATCATTTCAGGCGAGTACCAGAACTATTATGAGAAGATGTACAAAAACAGATAACTAACTACTGCACACAGACAGCGGCCACAGCAGAAACATCCCATGGTAAAGCATAGGAACACTACAAGCTGTAACAAGACTGTGTGTATAGATGCAAAAATCAAAACAGAAAGGAAAATATATGAAGGTTTTAGTTACCGGTGTGGCTGGACAATTAGGCCATGATGTAATGAACGAACTGGACAAAAGGGGACTTACGGGAATCGGCAGCGATATCGCTCCCACATACAGCGGTGCCGCTGACGGAACGGCTGTCACAACAATGAAATATATTCCCATAGACCTTACAGATGCAGAGACCGTAGAAGCCAGAATCATCTTCGAGCAGCCGGATGCAGTCATCCACTGTGCAGCATGGACAGCAGTGGATGCAGCAGAGGAGGATGAGAACCGCGCTAAGGTAAAGGGCATCAACTTTGGCGGCACCAAGAATGTGGCTAAGGTATGCAACGAGCTTGACATTCCGATGATGTACATTTCCACCGACTATGTTTTTGACGGACAGGGCACTGAGCCCTGGAAGCCTGACTGCAAGGATTATAAACCGCTTAATCACTACGGAAGCACAAAGCTCATGGGTGAAAATGCAGTCACAGGCAATCTGGATAAATTCTTTATCGTCCGCATTGCATGGGTATTCGGTGCCAACGGCAAGAACTTTATCAAAACAATGCTGAATGTTGGGAAAAACCACACCGAGATCAAGGTGGTGAACGATCAGATCGGTACTCCCACCTACACCTACGACCTGGCAAGACTTCTTGTGGATATGATCCAGACCGACAAATACGGTTATTATCACGTAACCAATGAAGGCGGTTATATCAGCTGGTACGAATTCACAAGGGAGATTTTCAAACAGGCCACGGAGCTTGGACATGCGGAATACAGTGAGGACAGGATTACTGTGACCCCAGTTACCACAGAGGAATATGGTATATCCAAGGCAGCCAGACCATTTAACAGCAGGCTTGACAAGAGCAAGCTTTCCGAAAATGGCTTCGAGCCGCTTCCAACCTGGCAGGATGCATTATCGCGATACCTTAAGGAGATTGAGTTTTAAGAAAGGATAACAATTATGGGACAGATTAAAGTAACAGCATGTCCGATTGAGGGACTCTATGTAATCGAACCTACTGTGCATGGAGACGCAAGAGGATATTTCATGGAAACATATAATCAGAATGATATGACAGAGGCAGGACTTGACATGGTTTTTGTTCAGGACAACCAGTCCTGCTCCACCAAGGGAGTTTTGCGAGGGCTTCATTTCCAAAAGGAATTCCCCCAGGGTAAACTTGTGCGGGTCATTAAGGGGAAGGTATTTGATGTTGCCGTTGACCTTAGAAATGACAGCGCAACCTACGGCCAGTGGTTTGGCGTAGAGCTCACAGAGGAGAACAAGAAGCAGTTCTACATTTCACCGGGCTTTGCCCACGGCTTCCTTGTTCTTTCAGACATAGCTGAATTCTGTTATAAATGTACTGACTTCTATCATCCCGGTGACGAGGGCGGTCTTGCCTGGAACGATCCTGAGATAGGCATCACCTGGCCGGAGCTTACAGGAGATTACCCCGGAAGCGCAGACGCCTCAGGCTACAGCCTGTCAGACGGAAGCCCATTAAACTTAAGTGACAAGGATCAGAAGTGGTTAGGACTTAAGGATACATTTAAGTTCTGAATATAGCAAATTTCTATTTGTAATATTTTTAAAAAAATGTATAATAGATAAGGTTATATAAAACAACACATTAGACAAGGAGAAAGCTTATGAAAAAATTTATTGAAGAATTCAAGGAATTTGCCCTTAAGGGTAACGTAATGGACATGGCAGTGGGTGTTATCATCGGTGCTGCATTTGGCGATATCATCACAGCACTTACAGAGAATGTTATCAACCCTATTATCGGATGTATCGGTAATCCTGAGGTTACAGGCTTCGTAATCCCGCTTATCAAGGGACAGGCAATCAACTTAGGTGCACTCATCACCGCCATCATCAACTTCTTATTAATGGCATTGGTTTTATTCATGGTAATCAAGGCTATGAACAAGGCTATGACCCTTGGCAAGAAGAAGGACACAGAGGAGGCTGCTCCCCTTACAAGAAAATGTCCTTACTGCAAGAGTGAGATTGATATAGAAGCAACAAAGTGTCCTCATTGTACATCTGATGTACCTAAGGAGTGAGCACACTTCATCTGCAATATGTATTTTCAGTCGTATTTAATGACTGCATAGTGGCAAAGATATAGATATAATAAAATAAAAGAAAAGAACAGAGGCAGCTGGTATCAGCCTCTGTTCTTTTCTTTTTGCCATCATTTCCCATAACATGTGCACCCTGACGATCATCCGGTGTCATATACATATCTTCATCTATGAATTCCCTGTAATCTTCGTATCCTGTACCTATCTTCTTCACTCACTGCACCTCCCTGATATATAATCAAACTCTCAATATCCACCCCCACTATATTCTCCGTTGAATCAGCCAAATATCTTATCTGTTTCCCAATATCATACACATTATCCGCAGCATCATTAAACTCATGTACAGAGACCAATGATGATTCAAACACAATAGCAGAAACAAGTATATCTTTATCAATCAAACGCCCATCCATTATCTCTCCATTTGAAGATATTCCTGTCAACAAAGCATCCGGAAATTTTGTTTTAAGCATATCAACACATTTCATTATCATTTCTTCATCATTGATTCCACAATATAAATGAAACAACAAAGAACTTACTTTATTACATGAGCAATATTCATCCAGGTCTCTTATTCCATTATAAAAGTTTTTTTCATCACTTACACAAAATATAAACTGCTTCATATACTCCTCCTTGTCATAAACTAAGCATCAACCGTTGATATTTATAAGCCTCATTATAATAAATCAGCTTGAATTTGTCACCAAAAACTTCCAGCTTACACCATTACACGAACAATTTTACACTATTTTTTACACCAATTATAATGCAACCAGTCAAAAATATCCCTTGATATATTCCGCAAGAGTATATGCAACACTATTATTTTTTATAATGCTTTTCATTATACCTTTTACATCATTCTTTAATCCTCATTACTTAATGAAAAAATTTCCTTAATATCCTCCTCTTTCATTTCTGTCTTCTCAGCTATTTCTTCAATAGTAAAGTTTTCATCGTAGTATAATGTCTAAAGTAAAAAAGGCCCTTCAGATTTTTAATAAAAATCCAAAAGGCTTTTTTGACAATAATTATTAAATTGATAGAATTTACTTTAGTATAACCTCATCCGGTCCATCCATCGTGACATCAATCTTAACACTAGCTGCTTTAGTGTAACCATCAGGTGCTATACGCTCATAAAATACATATGTTTTGTCAGGATCAAGATAAACATCTTTACCTTCAATTCTTTTAATTCTCCCAACTTTCATTGTATCTGACTTATTACCATCTTCATAATATGCAAAATCACATGAATTTAAAAATGCACCGGTTTTTTCATCATAACGCTTGACTGTTATCTTTTTAATCTTAATCTGATCCCATCCAATAAAGTCTGATTTATCCCCATCATAAAATATTGCACACCAGGTAATTCCGTCTTTTGCTATGGCACCGCATTTATGCTCTGCCTTGAGCAGATTACTATAATGTCCCGGACTGTCTTTCCATGATTCCATAGCTGCTTTAGGTTCAGTTTTTCCTATATGCAGATTCTCGCCAAACATTAAATCTTTGTACCCTGCGAAGCCTCCAAAATAGTCATTCATATCCCGTCCTAAATTCTTATGTTCGTCAAATCCACTGGTCTTTAACCTGTACAGACAGAATTCATACAGTTCATCCGACCATTCGAGTGCAGCAACGCCTTTCTCAGCACGGTACTCATTCTGTATCTTAAATGCTTCCTTTGCAAGCTCAAGATCTGTCTTTTTCTTGCTGCGTTTAACCTTTACCTTGTAGCTGTATGTCTTGGTCTTACCACCCTTGAGATAGCATTTCACCTTAACCTTGGCTGTGCCGACTTTCTTACCGGTAAACTGTATCCGCTTGTCCTTATTCGACTTAAGATACTTCACCTTTACCACTGATTTCTTACTGTTGGTAATCTTAACCTTCCTTGCGTTCTTGAGCTTCGCAGGACGTTTCACAGGCGCGCTGCCGCCTGTAAGATCAATGGTAACGGTACTTGTCTTTGCCATGACTTCAGTTGAAAACACTGAAACCGGACACAGCATAAGCAAAAATGTTAATATAAGAATTATTGACTTTTTTGTGTTTCTCATAGAATCATCCCCTATATACTTATCTTAATTACCATTGATAATAGCATCAATTATATGTATGGTCAAACTTATTTTCACACAGATTAATATGCCCTGTTAAGCTTAATTGAACAATCTGTGTGTTATCAGCCCACAATTTCATGCTGCATTTATACTATCGGCAAGTTCTTTGAGTTCTGTAATGGAACGCAGGTATTTTCGGGCCTTTGATATCCATGCAGTTATAAGATTCGCACTTGCACCGTATCTGTATCCTATTTCCCTGCATGAATACCCGTCGTCCATCAAAAGCAGCGCATTGATTCCTTTTCTTGTAGATGGAGGAACATGTTTGCCTGATTCTCTTAGAATACTGTAAATCATTATCATTGACTCGATTTCATCGCTCTCATCATGGAAAATACTCTCAGGCAGCATTTCTACCGCCACCTCGTTGCTCCACTTTCTGCTGTTTACTTTAAGTGCATCACAAATCTCATTCCAGATGAGCCTGTACGCATATGTGGAAAAACATCCGCCTTTATCTGTCGCAGCAGCTTTGCATAACCCTATACAGCCTATCTGGAACAGATCCTCCCTTGAGTATGCCGATATCAGATTCATGCATTTTACCTTATCATTTATTACCTTATGAACAAGATTTATATTATCCTCAACTAACCGCCTTTCTTTTTCGTTCAGTCTCATCAAGACCACCTCCGATCACATCGAAGCACCGCCTTTTCATCCCATCTTGATATGGCTTATCCGATCCCGCCTGTTTCCTGGCATTGATAAAATCCTTGCTCTTTTCGATCACTAATCTGCAGTAATAATCACTCATATTGCCTATATGTGCATTTGCCATATCCGTTGTGCATATGATATCCGCAAGCCAGCGGTACGCTTCATCCTTTGACATATATCCGTTAAGATATAGTTTGTTGAAATAATCATGCGCCTCTTTCCTTAATCCTCTAAGTTCTCTGTTTGCCATGCTTCCAACCGGAATCTTTGTTCCCTCATGTACTCTCACATAGGAATCACATTCCGGGTAATTAGGACATACATACAGCATTACATTTCTGCTGTTATCACGGTATATCCCATCGGCACTTTGGTACCTTGCAACAGCTCCACAGTACGGACACCTTATCTGATTATTCCCTTTCCTTGATTTCTTCTTTCTTGTTATATGAACGGTCTTTCCCATCAAGATCATCTTCTCTCTAATTTGTCTAATGTCTAGTGACAGTAGAATTGAATCGGTCCTCAAGCCGCACATTATTCATTTACAGAGTCTTTGATCCTTTTCCCATAAGCATGTACATAGTCAATCTCTGCTCCAAGTCTTTTGGTAATCAGGTAGTGCATCACATCTTCCGGACGCTGCCCCCTGAAATCCTCCGGTGGTGTTACCGCCTCATCAGCAGGTATGATAACCTTGTAGTCACCGTGGTAAATGACTGCATAGGATATGCTCTGGACATTTTCTCCTCTCTCTACGCCTTGGATAGTTCCACTAAGTATTCTTCCCGTCTTTTGTGACTCCAATAAGTCGAGATAATCGTTCTTGGCTTTTTCTACTTCAGTCTCGACACTCAGATGCTCATCAATCGTAAGAACTCTCGATGTCGGTCTGACAGAATGGGGTGTTTTTAATGCTGCCCGCCCAGAAGCATTCGATGCATCAGGACCTTTCTACTTCTCAACTGCTTCTCCACCAGACTGAGATAAAATATTAGAATTTAATAAAGATCCTTCTGGCTCTACATCCTGTCCCGCGTTATCTGCGAAATTATCAATGTCGGTCTGGGAGTTTTCGCTGACCTGTGAGTCGCCATCATCTGCTTCCAGACTATTTTCGATTTCGGTCTGGTGTGAGGTTTCACCTTCTGTCTCCTCAAGATTATGATCATCACCGGTCGTATTGGATACTTCAGTTTCTAAATCAGTCTGGAGAATATCCTCTTTTTCTGTCTCCGCAATGCTTCCCACCTCCTTTGCAGCATCTGTTTCCTTTTTCTTTCTTGGCATAAAAATCTCTCCTTTCTTGATACCGGTCTTGTTTTGCCGGTTATTGTTTGGCATGTCTGCCATTTAATATATTAGAAATCCGCTGGCGGATTATCTGCTGATATGTATAAAGTTTTTTTATTATTGGACGCAGTGTGGGCTGTATCTTCCTGATGAGTGTTTTTGGGATTGTTATCAGTTTGATGAGATGATTTATCATTTTCTATCCCAGTCTGGTGGTTTCATCACCGCCTT
Source organism: Lachnospiraceae bacterium (assembly GCA_017470935.1). Taxonomy (GTDB): domain Bacteria; phylum Bacillota; class Clostridia; order Lachnospirales; family Lachnospiraceae; genus CAG-590. Next base: position 20,896 of record JAFUXG010000054.1, on the reverse strand, counting down.
ACCGGAAAAGCCGTCATCACTCATCCAGAGCTGGTAATTATTCATAAACTGGGTTATGATGCCAGCAAGATATATTAGACCGGTAAGACCGATTGCGCTAACAACTGGTACCGTTATCCTTCTTAATATTTTTCTCAACATTCCACCTCCAATTTGCATAAAAAAACAGGGAGAGTATTATTTACTTTCCCTGATTTACAATACTATTTAATTGGTCAATAATATTAAATACCTTGTTCTGTCAGCTAATATATCAAATTCCATTAATCCTCATAATGTCCTCTGCATGCAATTATCCATAAATTACCATCAGCATCCATATCATACAAAAGCCTATTGGTTTCGTCAATTCTTCTGCTCCATGCTTTTCTATGTCTTAATGGTTCGGGTTTACCTATGCCTTCAGATAATCCGTTTCTCTCAATGTCCTTAATCAGTTGATTAATGCGTTTTAGAGTTTTCTTGTCTTGTGACTGCCAGTATAGATAATCATCCCACGCACGATCTGACCATAATTTATTCATCATCTTCCTCCTCTATCAAATCATGCTGCCTGCCTTTACCAGCCTGCAATTGAGCTAAACTTCTATCAACCATAGCAAGATACTCAGCATTACGCGCCATCTTTTCGAGCTGATTAAACCTTTCTAAACTAAGAATCACTACATTTTTCTCATCTTTTCTAGTAATAATTACCGTTTCCTGTTGATCTGTAGCTTTATCACAATAATCTTTTAAATTATTTCTTACTGTTGAATAATTAACTGCAACCATTATAATCGCCTCCATTTATTGTTCAATACTTTGTACAATATATTGTACTATTTTATTATATGAATGTCAACCTATTATTATGCATAGTATAACGATAAACTATTTTCCACTTTATCAATAGAAATTGTCTTATAAAAATAATTATCACCCATATAAAATCTCAAGATTTCAAGCTGATGTGGGTAACAGACAATCTCATATATCTTACTTTCATCTGATTCTGCCGCCTCCTTGAATCTTATCAATCGTGCTATATCGCCATCAAGAAATGAGAAGATATATTTATTATCAATATATGCATCATACTCAAATATCCTTTCTTCAGGTCTGACATAAGCATCTCCAAAAAGCAGGTCAGACAACCTTTCATTCCAGTCTGGCAGAAGCATGATTTTGAGCTGGCGGATGCCATAGTCGTTAAGGGGTACAAAATATATATGGTTATATATACTGTCAAACCTGAACTCATATCTCCTGCTCTTGTCACTTTCCATTACCGTAGTAAGAGCTGCCTCGTAGGATTCTCCCATAAGAATTGCCGAATCAACAGTCTTAATATTCGAGTTATACCTGCAGATCTCAATGAGGTTATTGACTGTCTTGATCTCGCCCATGCCATTCCACTTCATGACACTGTCCCTTGAATTATAGACTGCATAACATCTTCCGTAAGAAAACAATGCCCCCGTCAGCCTTGTGAACATAGTCTTATTCATCTCATTGCCGCCAATACGCTTGATATCCCTTGCCAGATAAAATGAAGGACTATCCGACAGAGTTCTTCTAAGTTCCTTATTCTGAAGCTTGAATAGATTATAAGGCATCACCTCTTTCTGTAAAAATTCTTTTTATACAGAAAAACAAGAACAATATATGTATTTTTATACGATTTGCCGAGAAAAAATTTTTACGCCAATTTTTTACACCGTTTTTACGACAGTTACGACAATTTTTACGACAATTAGCATACAATTATAGAGAAAATAGAGTAAAAAATAAGAAGACAGTTAGTCGTATAAAACTGTCTTCTTCCCCTTAAAATCGTTAGTTTTCAAGGCAATTTGTTAAGTCGGAATGACAGGACTTGAACCTGCGACCTCCACATCCCTAATGTGGCGCTCTAGCCAAACTGAGCCACATCCCGATAAATTATAATGCGTTGCACATATAATGTGCATCACATTTAATCCACTAAGCATTCTACAACATTTATTCAAAAATGTCACTACCTTTTTTCATTTTTCTACAAACTTTCTGAATCCCTTGGGATAATACATCAAACTTTTGGCATTTTTACTTCTTGTGGATTCCTTATATGTATAGTATGATGTCCTTGAAAGGACAAGCATAATAATGTTTTATATGCTTATTAGCCGTTAACCCTATCAGGCCAAGGAGAATAATATGCTGGAAAAAGCCATAGAAATCGCAGTTGAGGCACACAGAGGACAGATTGATAAAGCCGGAAAGATATATATTCTGCACCCCATCCGCGTTATGCTTCGGGGACAAAATGAGATAGAACAGATCGTTGGTATTCTTCATGATGTTGTGGAGGACACTCCTGTGACGATTGATATGTTAGAAAAGGAAGGCTTTTCCAAAGAAATTCTTGATGCGATCTCCTGCATTACCAAGAAGGAGGGTGAGGACTATGGTGTTTTCATTGAACGAGTTCTGACCAATCCCCTTGCAACACAGGTGAAGCTCTATGACCTGGAGGACAACATGAACAGGGATCGCATTCCCTTCCCAACAGAGCATGATGAGAAGCGTTTTGCAAAGTATGAGAAGTACCACAGGGTGGTGGCTGCAAAGGTGACGGAATACCGTCTTCAGGGAATTCTATAGCAACACCAAATCACAACACCTTAAGCCTCGCAAATGCAGCACCATTGTATATTATATGTATAACATCAGGTCTATCGATTCAGATAGGCTTGTTTTTTACAGCTTCCCCCTTGTGATTGCTCCATCCCCATACTTATTGCGAATGGAATCCAGCGCCTTATCCAGATTCTTCATCTTATCATGAGTATCCATATCGAACAGATTAAGCTGACGCATTCCGCTGTCAGTCACCTTGTTTGCAGTCACACCAAGCAGTCTTATGGGCGCACCATCCCACAGTTCATCAAACAGCTCACAGGCTGTCTTATAGCACTCGGCAGTAACATCAGTGGGGGACAGCAGACTTCTCTGATGCCTGTGCACAGCAAAATTACTGTCCTTTATCTCCACCGAGAGCACTGTAGCCTGCACCTCATCCGCCCTTAGTCTTGCACATACTTTCTCGCAAAGCCTTCGTATTATTGCATATGCATCCTCCGCAAGTCTCACATCATAGGATATGGTGGTGGAATTACCGTACCCCTTCTGTTCTTCATCCCCTCTGCTTCCCAGTGTATTGTCAATTCCGTTCGCAAACTCATATATGACTACACCATGGCTTTTGAAATGGGATTGCAGCACTGAAGGATCACACGCTGCTATATCCCCAATGGTATGTATGCCTAGGGAGTGTAATTTGACCGCAGTTGATTTTCCCACAAAGAACAAATCCTCCACCGGAAGCGGCCACATTTTCTCTTCTATCTCGTTGGGGAATAGGGTATGTACTCTGTCGGGCTTTTCAAAATCACTTGCCATCTTTGCCAGCAGTCTGTTATTAGATATTCCAATGTTCACTGTAAAACCTAATGTATCTCTTATCTCATCCTTTAATTTATGGGCGAATGTCGCCATATCTCCGTACATTCTTTCAGTACCTGTCATATCAAGAAATGCCTCATCCACCGAGCATTGCTCCACCACCGGGGCATACTTCTCAAATATCTCCATAAGGTCTGCCGAGCGTTCATGGTAATAATGCATGTGGGGCTCAAAGCACTTAAGATTGGGACATTTCTTAATGGCATCCACCACCGGCTCACCTGTCTTCACGCCATACCTCTTTGCAGACATGGATTTTGCCAGCACAACACCGTGGCGCTTACTTATATCGCCGCAGATAATAGCATCAAGAAACCGGATATCTTCTGACTCACCAAGCACAGTCTGACGGTATATGGCTTCCCAGCTAAGAAAAGCATTATTCACATCTACATGAAAGAAAATGGGTTGTGGTGCCATGGCGGTTCTCCTTTTTTTTACTATAATTATATCACAACATTGGCACAAAACAACTTTCACAATCTGCAAAAGTGTGATACACTATTTCATATATACAAGTTCGATCATATAGAATGAAAGGAGCATTTTCAATGAACACAAGCTGCAAAGAGATACACTTAGACGGCGTACCCGTTATCGAAATGAAGGCAGGAGGATATCTTGCGATCATCGCACCGACTGTAGGAAGTAACGTGGCAAGACTCCGTGACTGCAAAAACAAGATGGAGATTCTGCGTTATAATAAGGAAAGACCTATGCGTAAGCTGACATCCAGTCCCTGTACCTACGGAATGCCCACGCTCTACCTTCCAAACCGTTTGAAGAACGGTGTACTTAGGGTAAGTGATGCCACATATCAGTTCCCTGTTAATGAGGGAAGGTTCCAGAATCATTTACACGGATTCCTTCACACCAGAAATTATGAGGTGGTGGAAATGAAGGCCGAAGGCGATAAGGCTATCGCAAGGACAAGATATGTATATGATGAGAAGGATCTTTTCTTTGAATACTATCCTGTGAAATTCCAGTCGGAGCTTGAATTTGTGTTAGATGAGGATGGGCTTCACTATTCATTTACACTTACCAACCAGTCGGATAAACAGATGCCTTACGGAGTGTGCAACCACACCTCCTTCCAGGCACCACACAGTAAGAAGAGCAGGGCAAAGGACATACGCCTTCAGCTTCCTGCAGTAAAGCGTCTGCCGATCAACTTCCGTCAGCTGCCGGTCCCTCCTTATAAGAAGGAGCTTTCAGCTTATGATGAGAACTATGTTAATGGTACAGCACATATGATCAAGTTCCCTATCAACAACGATATGTACGAGATCGACACCATGGATGTTGACGGAAAGAAGTTCCATGGTGCAGTCATAACAGACACCACCACAGGCAGACGTATATGCTATGAGGTGGATGATGCATTCAAATTCTTTATAGTCTGGAATGACCGCGGCACAAAGGACTACTACTGTCCCGAGCCCATGAGCTGGATGATCGATGCACCGAATCTTGACCTTCCGGCAGAGGAGACAGGCTATGTGGAGCTTGCTCCCGGGGAATCCAAGACAGTAAGAGAAAGAATATATAGCTTGTAATGTATAACGTATTTTGTAAAAATGAATATTGCACATTATAACCGCATATGCTATAATATGCCTAGGCAAAACGCAATGGAACATTAAACCATCGCAAAACAAACCCCCTGATAGGTGCTGCTATCAGGGGGTTCTTGCTCATTAAGGAGAGCTATTCCTTTTCAGGTTGATTGTCTTCGTCATCCCGATCCAACCATTTGAAGATATAGTGGCAAACTATACCCGCCGCAACCGAGACCAAAAACGCAATGGCTATTTCCATTAAACCATCACCCCCTTTCTGTTGCCAGATTGGGGAAGACAACGAACTAATTATATCATTTTGATTTGCACTCTTCAATCTATCTGGAAAATTTTTCACAAATCAGAAGTCTTTTCCTTGTCTTTTTCCGTCATTTATACTATAATATATGTACTTGACTAAAACAATGAAAGAGAGGTATTTTTTACATGAAATTTGGATTTTTTGATGATGCTAACAAGGAATATGTCATCACATCTCCTAAGACTCCATATCCATGGATCAATTACTTAGGAACACAGGATTTCTTTTCATTGATTTCCAACACAGCGGGTGGTTACAGCTTCTACAAGGATGCACGTCTTCGTAGAATTACTCGTTATCGTTACAACAATGTGCCGGTTGATATGGGGGGACGTTATTTCTATATCAAGGACGGAGAGACAACCTGGAGCCCTGGATGGTCACCTGTTAAGACTACACTTGATGAGTATGAGTGCCGTCATGGCATGGGCTATACCAAGATTATCGGTAAGAAGAATGATGTAAAGACAGAGGTTACATTCTTTGTTCCTCAGAACTATACAGGAGAGGTACAGAATTTCGTTATCACTAACGAGGGCAGTGCAGCTAAGACACTTAAGCTTTTCTCTTTCGTAGAGTGGTGCTTGTGGGATGCACAGGATGATACCACCAACTTCCAGAGAAACTTCAATACAGGCCGTGTAGAGATTGAAGGTTCTACTATCTATCACAGAACAGAGTACAATGAGCGCCGTAATCACTACGCTTTCTATACCGTTAACACAGACATTGACGGATATGACACAGACCGTGAGAGCTTCATCGGATTATACAATGGTTTTGGTGATCCTCAGGTGGTTGAGGCAGGCAAGGCTTCTAACTCCGTTGCAGACGGCTGGTCTCCTATCGCTTCTCACTACAAGGAAATCACTCTTAACCCCGGTGAGAGCAAGAATCTTATTTTCATCCTCGGCTATGCTGAGAATCCAGTTGATAAGAAGTTCGAGGCAGATGGCAAGACTCTTAACAAAGAGGTTGCTCATGCTATGATCGAGAAGTATAACACACCTGAGAAGGTAGCAGCAGGTCTTTCTGAGCTTAAGGCTGCCTGGGACAAGCTTCTCGGTATCTATACAGTTAACACACCGGATGAGAAGGTTAACCGTATGGTTAATATCTGGAATCAGTATCAGTGTATGGTTACATTTAACCTTTCACGTTCTGCATCTTACTTCGAGTCAGGTATCGGACGTGGAATGGGCTTCCGTGATTCCAATCAGGATCTTCTTGGATTCGTACATCAGATTCCGGACCGTGCAAGAGAGAGACTTATTGACCTTGCATCAACACAGCTTCCTGACGGTGGATGCTACCATCAGTATCAGCCACTTACTAAGAAGGGCAACTCTGATATCGGTGGAGACTTCTCAGATGATCCTTTATGGATGATTCTTTCAGTGGCAGCATACATCAAGGAGACCGGAGATTACTCAATCCTTGACGAGATGGTTCCTTATGACAATGACGAGTCTAAGGCTAAGCCAATGCTTGACCACCTTATGGTTTCCTTCTATCACGTATGCAACAATGTTGGTCCTCACGGATTACCGCTTGCAATGCGTGCTGACTGGAATGACTGTATCAACCTTTCATGCTACTCTGAGCAGCCGGGTGAGAGCTTCCAGACATATACATCACCAATGTTCAAGGCAGAAGGTGGATATTCTAAGACAGCTGAGTCTGTAATGGTTGCTACATTATTTACATATACAGGTCCTGCATTTGTCGATATTCTTAAGTACAAGGGCATGGATGACGAGGCAGCTAAGGCACAGGCTGAGATCGATAAGATGAAAAAGAACGTTATGGACAGCGCATTTGACGGCGACTGGTTCATTCGTGCTTATGATAACGAAGGACAGAAGATGGGTTCCAAGGAATGTGAAGAGGGTAAGATCTTCATTGAGCCTCAGGGCTTCGCAGTAATGTCTGAGATCGGCAAGGACGAAGGAGCTGATATCAAGACTCTTGATTCTATCGACAAGTACCTTAATACAAAGCACGGACTTGTTCTTAACAATCCTGCATTTACTAAGTACTATGTTAAGTATGGTGAGATTTCTACATATCCCGGCGGATACAAGGAGAATGCCGGTATCTTCTGCCACAACAATGCATGGATCATCTGTGCAGAGGCTTATGCAGGCCGCGGAGATAAGGCATTTGAGTATTATTCTAAGATTGCTCCTGCATTTAACGAGGAGATTTCAGACCTTCACAGAACCGAGCCTTATGTATACGGCCAGATGATCGCAGGTAAGGACGCAGGACGCTTCGGTGAGGGTAAGAACTCATGGCTTACAGGTACTGCAGCCTGGAACTTTGTAGCTATATCACAGTACATCTTAGGTGTACAGCCTGACTGGAACGGACTTAAAGTAGATCCTTCAATTCCTAAGGAGTGGGATGGTCTTACAGCTACACGTCAGTTCCGTGGCGATACTTTTGAGATCAAGGTGACAAATCCTGACCATGTTAATAAGGGCGTTAAGAGCATGACTGTTGACGGCAAGGCTGTAGACGGTAATGTGATTCCTGTATTTGGTGATGGCGCTACACACCAGGTAGAAGTAGTAATGGGTTAATTACGGCAACAGCCAATTTGATCAAAGAGGTCGTGATGGGTTAACTTCAAAAACATACAATAGCATATTAACACATAATTATTTTGCACCATTTAACATTAAGGCTTCATCATTACATGGTGAAGCCTTTTTGATATAGAAAATCTAATAAGGGGGACAAATTATGAAAACAGTTACACTTAATAAAAGGCTATTATTTTTTCTATCAAGTATTATTTTGGTAATGGCATTTTCTATTATTACACATGCAGAGGAAAGCAATCCTTACGCTGATGCCATTGCTCTTACAGAAGGTCAAAGCTTAGATGGCTCCTTTGACGGAACATCATCTGCGCACACATACTACAAAATTGTGTTAACAAAAAAACAGGCAATAACAGTTTATGGATATAATGAGGGCAATAGTGCCATAAGCCTAAGCCTGGATGATGATAACGGAAACTATGTTGATCATCAGTCTTCTGCCATCAGTAAAAACTCCAAATACATGTGGCGGACAGATGAACTTGTGGCCGGAACATACTATCTGGATGTAAGCTGCCATTTTGCAAAAAACACATACACTGTAGCTTACACTTCCGACTATTTCCCATTCTATACCGATCTGCCTATAGACCAGGTAACTAATGCCGAAAGCGGTGCCGTATATTATAAGATCACTGTCAGTGAAGCTACCCCAATAACTGTTTATGGTGATCAGACCCCAGGGGATTATGTCAGCCTCTATCTTTATGATGATGCAGGCAAATCTGTTGAGCACCAATCCAGTGTATCCACCAATTCGCCTACCTATAAATGGGTAACAAAGTCTTTGAGCCCGGGTACATATTATCTTGAAGCAAGCTGCAGGAAACAGTACACGATTGCTTACAGCACCAGTCCATTTCCCCTTGCCATAGCACTTGATTACGGCGTACAGGCTCAAGGCTCACTTACATCTGCACACACCAGCAATACCTACAAGTTAACTGTAACAGCCGCACAATCAATAACTATATCCGTATCAAAAAACTACGGAGCTTATGTTAATCTTGAATTATATAATTCCAATAATAAAAGTGTTGATTTCCTGTCTACTATGGTTAAAGATGCGTCATTTAATTGGTCGCCGGACGAAGCCCTTTCACCGGGAACCTATTATCTGGTAGTGTCAAGATCGTCAGATGATATTAACTATACCATAGCATGGCACACGAAGGGTCCTGACGCTGTTAAGTCTCTTAAAATGTCCAAATCGGCAGCCAAAAATGTTACCCTGAAATGGTCAGCACCCTCAGGAGCATCCCAGTATGATGTATATAAGTACGATACCGGAAGCAAAACCTTCAAAAAATACAAAACAGTATCTGCCACATCCTGCAAGATAACAGGATTAAAGCAGGCAGCCAAATACACATTCAGAGTTGTTCCTATTGCTATTTCCGGGTCAGAAAGACTAGAAGGTGAGCCTGCAGATATTAAATGTTCAACCTCACCTGCAAAGGCAAAAAAACCAAAATGTAAATTCTATTCCTCAACCACAATTTCAGGAATAAAGGTAAATTACTATAAAATAAGCTGGAAAAAAGTAAAGGGTGCCAGCGGATATCAGGTATATCTGAAAGCAAAGGGCCATGGCGGATGGAAAAAAGCCGGAAGCACTAAGTCAAGAACCTGCCTTATATATGTCTTAAAGGGATATACTGCCCAGGTCAAGGTTCGTGCATATATTAATACAGATGATGCCACTTCATACGGAGCATTTTCAAAGGTAAATACCTTTAGAAGCAACTAACATTACAGGATAAGGAGATAAGATATGAAAACAAAGAAAAATGCATTAATCGTTACTATTATTATGATTGCCTGCTTAGCAACAGGCTGCTCGCTGTTCAGCTTTGACGCCAGCGGTTATATAAAGGCGTGCCTGGATGCAAATATGCACGGGGAATTTGAGGAATATGCAAAGATTACCAACAATAGCGTAGAAGATATAGAAAAGCTTTATAATGATTTCCTGGATACAGACCTGTCATTCCTGAAGCAGTATAATGTCAGCGAAGATAAGGAGCAGCAATTCCGTGAATTGTTCATTAACCTTTATAAGAAAACCCAGTACGAGGTTGGCGGGGCCACCAAGGAAAGTGATGGTTCATATACTGTCCCTGTAACAGTTCATAAGATGATAATATTCAAAAGTGTGATGGAAACACTTGAGGATGATGTCACTGCATGGGCTGAGTCCCAGGTCTCATCAGGAACCACTCCCTCAAATGATGAGATATACAATTATGTGTTGGATTATATGTATGACAAGATTGCCGCTGAGGTTGACAATCCTACGTATGATGAGCCCCAGGCCACAACCATTAAGGTTTCCAAAAATTCAGACAATGTCTATGCAGTAGACCAGAACGAGCTGCAGAGCCTTTTTGAATCACTTATTGATCTTGAAGCTGCAGGATACTAATACAAAGCTTCACTCATAAAGCTTTAACGCAATGTTAAGAATGTGAGGCTATAACAGACAACAGGATAACATAAATAATATCCTTAAACGAAAAAGCGGATTGTGATTAATTTCACAATCCGTTTTTCTCATAAGAATATCTCTTGAATTATCGCTAAGCTTACAGGCTCAAAGCTAAAACTGGCAGCCAGAATATGGTTATGCCTCAACACCATGAGCCTTAAGATACTCGATCACATCCTCAACAGTTGCAATGTTCTCCAACTCCTCTGAAGGAATCTCTACATCATACTCTTCCTCAAGAGCCATTACTAACTCGAATAAGTCTAATGAGTCAGCTCCAAGATCATCCTTAAAATTAGATGATAATTCAATCTCACTTTCATCTACAGAAAGCTGTTCAGCAATAATTTCTTTCATTCTCTCTAACATGACCATTCTCCTTTATAACATTATTCTTGTTATCAAGGAAAACTATACATCATGTTGTATATACTGTCAAGTTCTCCATTGAAAAAAATGTCAAAAAAGTTTATCACTCCATGAAATCCATGGGGTCAACCGGTGTATCACCCTTCAAAATCTGGAAGAACAGGTGGCTTCCCTCATCCTCAAAGCTGTCTGTAGGCTGTCCAATTGTTCCAACAGACTCTCCTGCCTTGATAAAGTCACCCTCCTTCACATATACGGTATCAAGCTGTCCGTATACAAGGCTGTAATCATTGCCAATATAAATGGTGACCATATTGCCGTAGGTGTTATTGCTTGTCACCTTAACGACCTTGCCAAGATACGCATTTTTCACTGTAGAGCCGCTTCCTGCTGCAATAAGCATACCCGCATTTGTGCGGTACTGATCCAGTGTTTTATAATAGACTGTTGTATCCATACTGTATGGAAGGATCACCTCTCCGCTTACAGGCCATGTAAGAGTCTTGTCACTGGTGAAATTAAGCTCTCCCACATCAGCAGATACAGGAAGCTGTTCGCCGTCCTCTGCCGCATTGCCGGGATTTACCGCTGCTGCATTATTCTCTGCTGTGTCTGCAGCACCTGTCTGGTCTGCTGTATTATCTGTTCCGGCATTAGTGTTGTCGCTTGTCATAGAGCGTTCTGAAACCTGCACATTTCTCTTCTCCATCTCAGAGGAAGCCTTTGAGTCAGGAATGCTTTCCACAGCAGCCTTATTACTTTGCTTACGCATTTCCTCAGATGTATCCGCTGCACTTCTTGAGCTTGTGTATCCATTATTTCTGTTATCTGTGTTGATTGAGGAATAATCGGCAGACTGGTTGAGATCAAGCTCATTCTCCTCATATGCTCCACCATCACGCCCCATGGTATATACAGCAATTACTGCTATTATCGCAAGAATGCCTACTCCCAACGCAATATAGAATGCATTGTCCTTGATCTTTTGTAAAAATGTAGTATCGTTATTATTCATTTTCATCACCTCTGTGTATAGGTTTACCACAGAGAAGATAATTTATTCACAATTAATTAATTTTTCAATTGATATGTAACATTTAAGGTTGTAATGTTGCCTGCTTTGTCCTTTGCATAATATATGACCTTATATGGCTCTCCCTCCTGATAAAGCAGTGGTCTTGAAAGCTCCACATCCACGTAACCGCTGTTGTCTGCAGCCTCTACAAAACCAAGCAGATAATCATCATCCAATATCCTGTTCATATGTATCTCGCTGACATTCTCATCCTTCAAGGAAATTGATGGAGCTTCCAGATCCACATCCACTGTAAGCACTGCAATATCCGAGGTGTTGCCCTCACTATCCTTTGCCCTGTACTTTATATGGCATGTCCCAAGGGTGGTATCAAGGATTTCTGAATAATCCACTAGTATACTTTCTTTAGGAAGCTCCATGCCATCATCAATGGCAGTCACATTCCTTCGCAAAAGCTCTAGCAGCTGTTTTCCGGATCCGACATCATTTACTCCAATAGATGTGACCACCTGGTTAATCTGAAGAACAGGTGTACCATCGTCCTTCACATAAAACACTGCTGTCACAGATACCTCTTCATCTTCATCAGTTTCTATAGCATAAGTCACCGGATATTCTCCGCACTTGCTTCCATTCACACTCCCCTTTATCTTTAAATGATCTGTAATATCATTTCCATCCTTATCTATGGCTGTAACTCCGGCAGTAATATCAAAGTCACTATACCTTTCAATCTCCCTGTCAAATACACCTAGAATAAGAGGCGCGTTGGCCATATATGGATTTCCCGTATCAGGATCTGTGGGGTCCCAGTTATTGTCATCCATCTTGGCAATCTTAGCAGCCACCGGTTTTCCCATGGGTCCCTCATAATCACTCTCAAATATCTCCACAAATGTATTAGTATCGCAGTTATCATATATCCATTTCACATCAATGACCGAAAGGCGCACGCAGCCGGCAGAGACACTTTCACCAAGCATATTATACTCATCAACCTCAAGATCCGACTTATCATAGGTATAGTATGGAACAGAATGAAACAAAATATTACCTGTTATCTTCACTGCATACTGCCCATAACAGTCACCAAAAAGTGCCCGCCACCTGTGGCGTTCCCCGAGACGGAATATTCCTGTGGGTGTATTCCCTGCAGCTCCCACAGAGCACACCATAGCCTTAACAGGCTTGCTGTAAACACCCTTATCATCAGCCTCATAGACCGTGACAACATTCTTTGTCTTATTCACCTTGATGGCATAGGGCATACCATTATCCTTAAGCTCTGAGCCGTTGAACTTCTTCTGATTCTTCCGCTGTTCAGCATCAGTCTCATCCCCAAATGTATACCCTTCATATGTGCCGGAGGCCTTATTGCCGGCTCTGTAACCCTCACCCATAATAACCGACCTGTCATCATACTTAGCAGCAAGGCATATTGAGATAATGCCGCATATTATCATCAGGGGAAGGTACGCCAAGAAAAATCTATTTCGCATATATCTATCCTTCTCTTATATAGTGTAAGCTCCGTTTTGAACTTATTTAATTGTTCAATAAGGAAAATGATTATTCATAATATACTTTCAATATAACAGATAGCCCCAATTACTGTCAATTGCCTAATGCCTTCTCCACGCTCACATCCTTATAATAATAGGATATGATCTCCTCCATGGTCTTCCCATTTGACGCCATATAATTTGCTCCGTATTGGGAAAGTCCAAGACAGCTGCCCTTTCCAAGACAGACAAACCTTATGCCATTCTCCTGCTCCTCCACATAGTAGTTGATTGATGGAAGCTCCAGCAGGTCAGCCAGCTCCTGTCCGGTGTAAATGCTTCCGCCGGCTGACACCTTTTTCACAAATCCGTTCTCAGTGCTTTCATCTATTGAAATTTCAATTTTATCCGCAGTCAGATTATTAAATAACTCCCCAAGCTTTTCCCACGAATATGTATATATGTTCATATAATTCTTCGCTTCCACATCCTGGCTGCTGTCCACAGATTTAAGATAGGATATATCCTCGTCAAGCACCTCTGATGCATCGGCAGTCTTCCCGATACTCACCTCATGATACATGGCCATTATAAGATTATCTTCCTTTCTTATGACCTTGCCGCAGGTGCTGCTTACTGCGTATTCCATTATCCTTTCATTCCTATCCATATTGATCCTTCCCCACAGCAGCTCCCTGTCCTCTCTGGTCAGATACTGATACGAAATATCAGCTGCATCCCTTGTGTTCTTCTCCTCCATTTCCTTAAGTACATTGGTTCTTATAAGCACTGCCTGGGCCTTTAATGCCTCCTTGCAGTAATCTGCCGGAATCACTCCCGCCATGACTCCCACCACATATTCCTCCACGTCAATGCTCTTGTAGAATCCATTTATTTCAAGCATTATATTCTTATTAAGCTTATGCCTGTCAACCGAATATCCTCCCTGTCCTATTACAATATCCTTATCAATCAAATGAACTGTCAGGCAGCAGGCGCAGGGAAAGAAAAAGACAATGATCCAGAATATAATATTATTTCTAACAGCCCTCTTTACACTGTTATTCCTTACTGTATTTGCAGAATTATTACCCATTCTGCCTTTATTGATCTTTCTGCCCTTAAACATAAAAAACCTCCCCCACTATTATATGTGGGGAAGGTCGTTATTATTCTATATGGATGTCTGCTTTATTTACAAAGCTTCTTCTTAGCAGGCATCTTTGGCATCTTAACTGCCACCTTATCCAGCTTCCATATCCTTATTTCGATACCTTCTTCTTGGCAGGTGCCTTTGGCATCTTAACTGCCACCTTATCCAGCTTCCATATCCTTATTTCGATACCTTCTTCTTGGCAGGTGCCTTTGGCATCTTAACCGTTACCTTATCAAGCTTCCAGATCTCTTTTGCATACTGCTCGATCGTACGGTCTGAAGAGAACTTGCCTGCGCAGGCAGTATTAAGCATTGCCATCTTAGCCCAGCGCTTCTCATCTCTGTATGCCTCATCAACTCTCTCATGAGCCTCACAGTATGAATCAAAATCCTTGAGTGTGAAGTATACATCCTCCTCAATAAGTGAATCATAGATATCACGGAAGATCTCTGTATCCTCATTATAGGTACCATTGATAAGCTGTGTAAGCACACGTCTTACGTTAGCATTGCTGTTGTATATATCTCTTGGCTTGTAATTTCTGTCTCTCTCGTATGCCATAACCTCATCCGCAGAAAGACCGAAGATAAATGCATTCTCTGAGCCAACCTCTTCAACGATCTCAACGTTAGCACCATCCATTGTTCCAAGGGTTGGAGCACCATTTAACATGAACTTCATGTTACCTGTACCAGATGCCTCACGGGAAGCCGTTGAAATCTGCTCTGAAACATCAGCAGCCGCAAAGATAAGCTCTGCATTAGATACACGGTAATTCTCAATGAATACAACCTTGATCTTGCCCTTGATAGACTCGTCATTATTGATCACATCTGCCACTGAGTTAATAAGCTTGATCGTGAGCTTAGCTCTCTTATATCCCGCTGCTGCCTTAGCACCGAAGATAAATGTGCGGGGCACAATATCCTTCTCAGGATGCTCCTTAATCTCTGTGTAGAGATGCATTACATGAAGGATGTTAAGAAGCTGTCTCTTATACTCATGAAGTCTCTTAACCTGTACATCGAAGATTGAACGGGGATCAACCTCAATACCGTTATGCTCCTTAATATATGCTGCAAGACGAACCTTATTCTGATACTTAATGTTCATGAACTCCTGCTGGCACTTCTCATCATCAACATATACCTTAAGCTTAGCAATATGAGGAAGATCTGTGATCCACTCATCACCAATCTTAGATGTTACCCAGGAAGCCAAAAGGGGATTACCATGAAGAAGGAAACGTCTCTGGGTAATACCGTTAGTCTTGTTGTTAAACTGCTCAGGTCTCATCTCATAGAAGTCCTTAAGCTCACGCTTCTTAAGAATCTCTGTATGAAGGGCAGCAACACCGTTAACTGAATATGAGCCTGCAATAGCAAGGTGTGCCATCTTAACCTGCCCATCGTAAAGAATAGCCATGTTCTTAACCTTCTCAGGATTGTTAGGATACTTTTCACGGATCATATTAACATATCTTCTGTCAATCTCTTCAATGATCTGATATACACGGGGAAGAAGTCTTGAGAATAACTCAATAGGCCATTTCTCCAAAGCTTCTGACATGATCGTGTGGTTTGTATATGCACATGTATGACATGTAATATCCCATGCGTCATCCCACTCAAGCTGCTCCTCATCCACAAGGATTCTCATAAGCTCTGCAACTGTTACTGTAGGATGTGTATCATTTAACTGGAATGTAATCTTCTTAGGAAGATCATGAATATCCTTATTGTTCTCCTTGAACTTCTTAAGAGCTGTCTGGATTGAAGCAGAGATGAAGAAATACTGCTGCTTTAATCTAAGCTCCTTACCTGCATAATGGTTATCGTTAGGATAAAGCACCTCAACAATTGTTCTTGCAAGGTTCTGCTGCTCTACCGCCTTCTGATATTCACCCTTGTCAAAGGAATCAAGGTTGAAGTCAGATATAGCCTCTGCATCCCAGATTCTAAGTGTGTTAACAACATTATTACCATATCCGATTACAGGAAGGTCATAAGGGATTGCACGGATCGAAGAGTATCCCTCCTGAACGAAATGATTCTTTCCATCTTTATAATCAACCTTAACATGACCGCCGAACTTAACCTCGCAGGCATACTCATTACGGCGAACCTCAAACGGATTACCGTCTCTTAACCAGTCATCCGGCTTCTCAATCTGATAACCGTCCCTGATCTCCTGGCGGAACATTCCGTAACGGTAACGGATACCACATCCGTATGCAGGATAACCAAGTGTTGAAAGGGAATCTAAGAAGCAGGCTGCAAGACGTCCAAGACCACCATTACCTAAAGCTGCATCCGGCTCCTGATCCTCGATTACATTAAGATCAAATCCCAGCTCATCAAGTGCCTCCTTGACCTCATTGTAATATGTGAGGTTAATAAGATTGTTACCAAGCGCTCTGCCCATTAAGAACTCCATTGAAAGGTAATACACTGTCTTGGCATTCTTCTTCTCATATTCCTTATGAGTAGCGATCCACTGGTCTATAATGGTATCCTTAATGGCATAACATACTGCCTGGAACACCTGCTGCTGTGTTGCCTCATCAATTGTTCTGCGATAAAGAGCCTTAACGTTGCTGATAACCTCTTTCTTAAAGGTCTCCTTGTCGAAATCTAACTTTCTACTAGCCATGTTACAATTATCCTCCTTATTACGGTGCATAAATGTTATACTCACGCACCTTAGTAATGATTCACATTTCCCATGACATCAATTCACAGGAATGTTCAAAACAATCGCTTTCTATTTTACCAAAATTTTGCTGATTTCACAAGTATTTATTATGAAGTAGTCCATTTTATTTGTTACATCGTTACTATCCACAGTTAATTAACAGCACAGAAATTTCGTCAAGCTTTCATGCAAAAACTTTCTGTGCCGTTAACTGAACGGACTTCCACACCTATTACCGCTTCTTCGTCCGAACACCCTTCTTATTCACGTAATAATTGCCAATCCACCTGCTCTTAGCCATCTTACCGGTCTCTTCGTCAAAATAGTAATACTTGCCCTTTATCTTCTTCCAGCCCTTGACCATCTCAGCCGAGCTCTTTGCAAAATAATACTTCGCGCCCTTATACGTCACCCATCCGGTCTGCTCAGCCGCCTTGCTCCCGTAATAATAGGTTTCATCATCAATTGTCACCATCTTATTTCTGGCTGCCACACCAGTTTCAGGATCAAAATAGTAATTCCTGCTGCCAATAGTCTGCGGTCCATAAAGCATTACGCCGGTCTTTGAATCAAAGCCATAATAGCTTGAACCTATCTTTGTAAGACCTCTTGCAACCTTCTTAGCACTTACAACATAATAGGTATTATTCTCAATTGTATAGAAACCCTTCTTAAGCTTTCTTCCTGCAGCGTCATACAGATATGTTCCAACGCCATCCGTATACATGCATGCCTTTACTAAGGTTCCGTTACCCCTTGCCATATATTGATAACCGTCCAGTGTAAATTCACCGATTACCAGTTCCCCGTTAGAAGGACTGAGATAAAATGTGTTATCCCCCTGGGTAAGCATGCCCTTCTGCATTTTTCCTGTCATTTCGTCAAAGTAATACCAAGCTCCATCTGACTTAACCCATCCGCTTACCCTTTGTCCTGCTGTGTTCTTGAAATAAGTATCCCCATTCTCATTAATAAATGAGCCTTCAACAGTTTTCTTTGAGAGATTGTAGTAATTAATTACGGCATTGGCATCAGCCTGTCCCACCTTAGTTCTCTTTGCCTTGGTATTGAAAAATTTCTTGCAGTCTGATGCACTGGTTATATAACCGTGCTCCATAATGACTCCCGGAATCTCATCCACAACCCCGCGTCTTACTATGGCATAATAATCGCAGAGCTTTCCATTGCTGTATCTGTTTCCGCTTCCTGACTTTCTGAGAAGAAATCCCCTGTTGGCAATTCCTATCTTCTTAAGCTCCTTAAGGGCTACTCTGCCAAAGGCCTGGGTCTCCACCCTTATCCTGTCATGATATCCTGAATTATAAGCAACTAACGCGTTAGCTCCTGAGCTTCTGCCTGCATTTATATGGATACTTACAAGAAAATCCGCAGAAAGCTGCTGGGCATAATTACTTCTGGCATACAGACAGTCATTACCCAGTCCAAGATTTTTACAACAATCGCCGTCCTCTCTTGTCAGATATACGGTAATATCCCCGTAATCCTCCAAAGCATCATACATTGCAAGGGATATATCCAGCACCACAACCTCCTCCTTAAGTCCGTTGCCATGTGCTCCCGGATGCTTCTTGCAATGTCCCGGATCGATCAGAAGCACCTTTGCATCTGCCGGTGACAAACCGGTGTAAGCAAGCTCCGGATTTCTTGCAGGCTGCTCCGCAACCTGCTGCTCTGTAGTCTTTTGTTCTGTGGCAGGCTGTTCCGATGTTTTTTGTTCTGAGGTCTGCTGTTCCGAAGTTTGTTGTTCTGAGGCCTGCTGCTCGGATGTCTGTTGCTCTGAACCTTCCCCCAGCAGCTTAACCTGTGTTACAGAAGAAAGCTCACCCACATTCCCAGCTCCGATTGTGGCAGCCGCTGCGTCGAGCCTCACAGAAAATGACACCATTAATACCAGCGCCATCACCAATGCAGTATATTTTCTCATTTTCATTATCCTATGTTTGATGCTTATCATAAATTCCTCCATTTCAAATTCCTGTCTCACGTAATATTCCTAAGCCGGAATACTATATTATCCAGCCACATTCCATTTGCATACTTTTCTAAAGACAAGATACATTATGAGAAGCACTTCGTGCATTCTCATAATCTCGAAAACTTCGTTTTCTCGTTATCTTATCGGGTGAAAGTAAAGTCTGCGCTTCGCTTGACCTTCCTTTCCTTCCGATAAGATACATTATACAGATTGAAAAGTATTTTATCAATGTGCAAAATGTGGATATATCACGTATATTTTCACTCCTTATAGTTGAATTTATCATAAAAAAAGAGTATGATATTAAAGTGAAATGCAGATAATTGCAAAACATTTCATTTTCAAAGCTAATAACATATATTGGATTTTGCAATTATCTCAAATAACTTTAAAGATGGAGGATATTATGGATTTTTTATGGAGTGACAGAAAGAGAACCCTGTTTGGTCTTCCCCTTTCATTTACCAAATACAGCATGACAGAGGAAAGGCTCTTTATTGAGCAGGGATTTCTTAATAAGAAGGAAGACGAAGTAAGATTATACAGAATCATGGATGTATCACTTTCAAGAAGCTTCGGGCAGAGACTTTTCGGCGTGGGAACCATCCACTGCTGCTCTGCTGATAAGAGCATGAAGGACTTTGATATATTGAGCATCAAGCATCCCAAGGATGTTAAGGAGCAGCTTTCAGAGCTAGTGGAGAAGCAGCGTGACGCCAAGCGCGTTACCAACAGAGAATTCATGTCAGACCACCACGACATGGATGACGATTTTGATGATGACGACCACTGATTAATTGCAGCAGCTCCCAGATATACATAAAGCCGGCAGACCTGCGAGTCACATCAACTCTTGCGGTTTTGCCGGCTTTTTCAAAATAAGGCAGGACACTCATATCATATCCTGCCTTACATATTAGTATTAAATTATCCTATAGATTTCCAAATTTCTCCTTGTATGCTTTCAACTCAACTAACAACTCATCGTTTGTCTTCTGCAAATTGTCATTGCTCTCCTTCAAAGTATCAACATTCTCCTTCAGATCATCAATCTCATCCTGCATCTCATCCACCATCAGCTTCATGGTATTCCTGTCAAGCTCATACAATTCCACTGAAAACATACTCATCACTCCCCCTGTATCAGCACAAAGCTTATAGACATCCTCATACATCAATCAACCTTAATTCCGTTCTCTATAAGAATTTTCATATACCTTTCCGCTCTTGCGTCCGCTTCATTCGCTCTTGCATCCGCCTCTTCCGCTCTTGCATCCGCTTCCTTCATTGCTGTGTTCAACTCCGCAAGCTTCTCTTCTGCCTCCCTCAGCCTGTCGCTTGGCAGCTCAATAATCTCACCACCCATTGCCTTCACCACCTTGTCTTCTATCTCATTGCCGTCTGTTATATGCCTGGCCACAACCCGCATGCAACTACTTAAGTCCGCCAGCTCCACATCCGTAATCTCTCGATTGTTCTTCCATTGTAACATTGCTTCATATAGAAATTCAAGGTCTTTCAACACTTTTTCATAATCTTTTTCAGACGTTAGTTCCCTCTCATAACGTATTATATAGAACGGCACATATACAAACAGCTTCTTCTCTACGATCTCCTCCTTGGTGATGTTCTCAAGAAAGATATTATTCTCCGTATGGTCCACCCTCTGTCCGTCA
>JAFUXG010000053.1 GCA_017470935.1 Lachnospiraceae bacterium | reverse complement strand
TAAGCACCTTGCCACGGACGGTACCAAAGTCTATCCGAGACATCTAGAAGTTCTTATCCCGTCCAATCCGCCATCTGACCTGAGGGTATCTGTGCAAGGCAGACGGCGTACGGTTTCAAAATTTAACTAAACAGTAATTAAGTTTATTTTGTGACCAGCGCCAGAATCTCATTGCTGCGTGCCACGAACTTTGTCATGGCTTCAGGCTCTAATGGTGCATGGGCAAGGAGTGCAAGGTCGTATAACTGCTCGCATACCATGCCGGTCTTGTCACCGTCAGGATTGTCAAGGATGTACTGAACAAGCTGGTTGTTGGCATTTAATACGAGAGTAAGTGAATCACTGCCGCCAAACATATTCGGATCCATGCCGCCCATAGCGTACATCTTCATCATATCCTGCATTCTTCTTGTCTCCTCAGGGAGAGTAATCATTGATGATATGGCAGCATTCTTGAGCTTTTCAACCTTTACGGTAAGCTTGTCGTTGTTAAGAGCCTTCTTGAATATCTCGGAAAGCTTGTCCGTTGTATCCTTAAGCTCGTCCTCAGAAACCTCCTCCTTGAAGGTGTTGGTAATATCGGAGTCTATTCTTGCAAAATGAACGCCCTCGTGCTTCTGCTCCTGATGTGTGATAAACGGATTATCAATGTTATGGTCGAGAACAACCGCATCGATTCCCTGTTCACGGAACATATTGATATACTGTGACTGGGTCTTCTCGTTGTCTGTGTAGAAGACGGTATTCTCATATTTGTCCTTGCCTGCCTCCAGATACTCTGTAAGGGTGAGATATTTGCCGTCTATGTTTCTGTATAGGATATAGTCCTTCATTTTCTCCTCAAACTTGTCATCCTTTAAGCAGCCGAACTTGATAAATGGAGAAAGGTCGTCCCAGTACTTCTCGTAGTTCTCACGGTCGGTCTTGCACATGCCGGAAAGCTTGTCAGCCACCTTCTTAGTGATATAGTCAGAAATCTTCTTAACAAAGCCGTCATTTTGCAGAGCGCTTCTTGATACGTTAAGAGGAAGATCCGGACAGTCGATCACACCCTTCAATAATAACAAGAACTCCGGAATAACCTCCTTGATATTATCGGCGATAAATACCTGGTTGTTATAAAGCTTGATGGTTCCCTCTAATGTATCGTATTCTGTGTTAAGCTTAGGGAAGTAGAGGATACCCTTTAAGTTAAATGGATAATCCATGTTAAGATGTATCCAGAATAAAGGCTCCTTGAAGTCCAGGAATACCTTGCGGTAGAATTCCTTGTATTCCTCCTCTGTACAGTCATTAGGATGCTTTGTCCAGAGAGGGTGTGTCTCGTTGATAGGCTTTTCCTTGCTGTCATCCTCAAGCACTTCATCAAGTTCCTCATCTTCATCCTCATCGGATTCGCCTTCGGCAGAAGCTTCCCCCTTGTCGCTCTCATCGGAATCCTCGGATTCTTTGGCATCCACTTCAGAGGCCTCAGCCTTTCCATCCTCCTCAGCGCTATCTTCCTTAGCCTCGTCCTTGTCATCCTTCTTGTCAGCTTTCTTGGAAGCCTTTTTCTTAGTCTTCTTTTCCTTTACCTCGGAAGCGGTGGAATCCACAACATCTGTCTTCTCCTCCTTGGCTTCGTCTGCGTTGGTGAAGAATATCTCCTCAGGCATGAATGAGCAGTATTTCTCCAAAACCTCTTTGACTCTGTACTCGTTGGCAAACTCGTAGCAGTCCTCGTTGAGATAAAGGGTTATCTCAGTACCGTGCTCGGTTCTGTCGCCGTCGGACATGGTATAGTCTGTTCCTCCATCGCACTCCCAGAATACCGGTTCAGCGCCATCCTTATATGAAAGGGTATTAATGGTTACCTTGTCTGCCACCATGAATGTGGAATAGAAGCCGAGACCGAAATGACCTATGATCTGGTCGTCAGTTGCCTTGTCCTTATACTTCTCTAAGAAATCTGTAGCACCGGAAAATGCTATCTGGTTGATATACTCATTAACCTCATCAGCAGTCATACCGATACCGTTATCAATAAATGTAAGAGTCTTGTCCTTAGGGCTTGCGATTACGTCAATACGATACTTATAATCATCAGGCTCCTCAAACTCACCTATGAGAGCCAGCTTTCTTAACTTTGTCACCGCGTCACATGCATTGGATATTACCTCACGAACAAAAATGTCATGGTCAGAATATAACCACTTCTTAATTATAGGAAAAATATTATCGCTGTTAATTGATAAGCTTCCTGTCTTCTTTGCCATCTTACTGCATCTCCTTTTATATATGATATTTTTTTTAGGCATTTTTCAGATATTCGCAACACTATGTATGTTGTAAATGAGTTCCGCAAACGCCTAATGATATTCATTGCTGTGGAGATAAGGATTATAGTATCTCCACAAATGCCTAAATAGTATTGTAGTATGGGGAAATGAAAAAGTCAAGACAAAATTAGCACTCATTTATATTGAGTGCTAACAGAAAATGCAAAAAACGATAAAACACATTTTTTAACAACTTATTAATTGCCAAAAACTGTAAAAAGCAGGCTAATTATTGGCTTGAAATGCTGTTTGATTTTAATAATGTGATAAAGCTATTGAAAAAATCCTGCTCCAAAGATTTGTCAAGATTGAAGTTTTTATATGAAACAGAACACGTCACATTTAATTTCTGCTCTTGAAATATTATATTCAGATAAACTCCTGTGATGCCGTTGGGATTTTGTGATGAATTTGATGAATGGAGAAAAGACTCCAGATTGGCATTACTCATCTTAAAAACAATCTTCATGACTGTGGGAGTTTTCTTCCCTTTGATAATGGCAAAGATTTTTGCTTTAGCAAGGCTCCAGGGGAGATAGGTGTAATCATTTAATTTGTTTGTGTCAATCTCCTCCTCGTCAAAAAAGGATTGGTTCCATTTTCCGTCAATGGAATAATCCATATCAGTGCGCAGGGTGGCAGAGACCATTTCATAGAAATCAAAAGCGGGGCTCTGTAATAATAGCTGCATGAATTGTTTGACATCAAGTATTTCCACTGCCTGCATAACATATAATACCTCTCTTCAAAAGTAATGAAAGTATAACATGAGAGGGGGATGGGTGCAATAAAAAAGATAATTAATTATTATCTTTTGCTAAGTATTGTGTTTTTTAGTTTGAATGCATTATAATTATGAGTATATAATCTAATGGTTTATGAAAAAGGGGCGAAATTATGTACTATTATTTTTTTGCTCACACCAAAGGTGGCGGAATGGGGATTGGTATGAAAGAAGTTGTGATTTTGTTATTGAACTATATAGAGGCAGTTAAAATATATCTGTTAATGCATTTTATGTCAGGCACCAAAGAACGTTCCTATAAAAAGAAATCTTTGCTCGCTTTTTTTTTAATTATGATAGCTGGAATAATGAATATATGTATCGGTAAAAACATTGTCAATTATATTATTATGACAGTTATTGTTGTCTGCTTATTTTTTGAAAACAGAATTTATAAAAATATAATATGGAGTATATGGGCTGCTCCGGTTGTTTCGTTGTTTGATTATTTCTGGGTGGTGATTCTGCAGTTTCTTTTAAATGTTGACAGAAATAATTCAAATGCAGGAATGTTAGATATAGCAGCTTCAATATGCACCATTCTAACCATTACATTTATTGGGACTATTTACAAAAAAATCAATCGAGAAGGATACAGATTGCCCATAGTCTATTATGCGGCATTTGCAGTTGTTATAAGTGTAAATGGTTTGCTATTAAATATTTATGTGACTGGAGTTCAAAGAGAATATAAGATTGTTCCTGTGGGTATTATGGTGTGCGTCTGCCTGTGCATGTTAGGGCTTGTTGCTGAGATGCTGGCAATACTGGTATTAGGCTGCCTGCATTATATGTATAGGGAAAAGGAAAAGATGCAGGAAGAGATTATCCACAGTCAAATTCAGCAGTATAAGGATCTGGAGCTTCGTGAGGAGAATACGAGAAGGTTTCGGCATGATATAAGAGACCATGTTCATATACTTAAGCAGCTTATAGTTGAGAAGAACTATAATGACGCACTTACATATGTTAATAGTATGGATAATACAATAGATTCATTGAAAGTAATAGATGTCGGGAATAACAGTGTTAATGCTGTATTATCTCATTATTATATTCTTGCGGAGGATGTGGGTACTACTTTACAGATATATGGAAGCCTTCCGGGCAGGATATATGTTGCAGACTATGATCTGTGTACTATACTGGCTAATATACTTAGAAATGCTGTAACCGCTGCAACAGAAGATACGATTAAGATATACTTTAAACATGATGATGAATATATATATATCCAAGAGGAGAATCCGTGTGATAAAAATATATACATTCATAACAACATACCGGAAACCAGTAAATCAGATAAGCGACTTCATGGATATGGAATTGCCAATATAAAACGCATTGTTGATAAGAATAAGGGGCTGCTTTCGATATATGCGGAGAATGGAAGGTTTGAAATAAAGATAACCTTGAAGAATAGAGAAAATGTATAAATGTAAATTGAGAAAATAATTTCAATACCGTTTGTGCAAAAAAACGACCGCTTGCGCAAACGGTATTGCTTTTTTGACTTTAAAGATGTAATCTCGCAATATCACATGTGATAAATATTATGGAAAGTGGTGAGGCATAATGTATGCACTTAATGAAGTTGATTTTTGGGAATGGTTGAGAAAGCTGATAGGAGGTTGATTTGTTTTCTGTTATGAAAAATATAATGAGACTGACGCACACTATATAATTATATGTAAATGTAATAATGTAAGCTATGAAAGGAGTTTTAAACTTAAAAATGAAAAAAAAGGTTTTGATAAATCGAATTATAAGTTTTGTTGTTTTATGTCTGCTATTAATGTCAATAGGAGTAAATGTATTAGCAGCATCGAATGTTTCTAATGTTAGTGCAACATGGTATGTAGGAGCCAGCGGAAATGGTTACGTGAATGGGAGTGATAATGGGGCGTATCATGGGCTGGATGCAGGTGCCGTAATATTGAAAACGTCGTGTACAAATGTTTCAACAAATAAACCGGCATATGTTGCGTTGTATAGAGAAAAAACGGGATTTGATTACTATTGTGGACAAGTAACTATAAGTTCCACTTCAACAAAAACATACACGTTTAGCAAAAATGCGGATAAAAAAAGTACAAAGTATTATTTAATTTGTAGTGGTGGTAAAGATTTATTATATCATACATTAGATGGGAAGTTATACAATAAGTAATGGCAATTGTTATAAAAAAGGAATCTTTGCTTTTCATATTAATCATTTTGTATGCGGCTAATTATATTTTTAAAACTTTTATAAAAAAAGAAAATAACAATGGAGTAATACATAATGTAAAAATACTTTTTGCGATTGCATATTTTTGGGCATTGGTATCGTGTACATTATTTCCTATTCTGATTCCACCTATGGGTATTAATAATGCTTATATTAATTTGAATGTTCTAAAAATATTTGAATATAAGGAAATGGGAATACTTTTAAAAAATGTTATAGGAAATGTGATATTATTTGTACCATTTGCGTTTGTTTTATATTTGATTTCGGGGCGGATTCTGCGCAGAGTTCAAATGTTTTGTGTAAGTATTTTTTTATCAGTATTTATAGAATTCTTGCAATATATTGAAAATATTACCGGATTGGCGAATTTTACATCACGTGCTACGGATATTGATGATATAATTCTTAATGTTGTAGGAGCAATGCTTGGATACGGCTTGTGTGTAATATACAAAAAACAACAAATAGCTTATAATAAAGAAAAATAGATTAGACGCAAAAAATAGTGACGTGTATATTTTTTAACCCCTGATATTCGAATGAAGATTGGGGGTTTTTAATATGGAAAGAAAGATTGTTTTATGGTATGATTTAAAAAAATAGTGAGTTGACGACAATACCATTACTTATGAGTGCAGTCAAAAAGGGGTTGTATTATATGTTTGAGATAGCATTAATTGATGACGAGCAGTCATGGCATAATATATTTGTTGATAAACTGAAAAGTATTTTTCAAGAGGATATAAGAGTGGTTTCTTTTTTTGACGGAGAAAGTCTGTTTGAGAAGAGCCGCCCTTATGATGTAGCATTTTTTGATGTAGAGCTTGGAGAAGATAAGGAAAACGGTCTTTTGTTATGTAAGAAATATAAGACAATGTATCCTGAACAGAAGCATATCGCTATTATTCTTACTACCCATACAGAGCTTGGAAGGTATGGTTATATGTCTAATGCATTCCGTTATATTGATAAACTCAATCTGGATGAAGAACTTGAGGAGGCTGTGTATGCAATAGAATTAATCAGGGAGGATGGGAAATGTATTCAATTCAATTTTGATAAAGCCGGTGCAACGGATGTAAGGGCGGATTCCATTGTATGTGCAGAAACAGAAAGGCGAAAGGTAATTCTAAGGTTAAATAACGGTGAGAGCTTCTATATTAAGAATAATTATGCAGAGGTAGTTGATTCTTTGAAGATGTATGGTTTCTATGAAATTAGAAAGGGAATTATCATCAACATGAAATACATTACAGATGTGAATGAGGATTATATTCTTTTAAAGGGTATGGAGATGAAGTATTATATAAGCAGGAGAAAGCAAAGGGAATTTATTGATGTTTTTATCAAATGGAGGATGGAAAGGGCTTCGGGATGATTAGGTTTATCAAACGCCGTTTACGATGTCACCAGATAGGTGTATTATTAGATTAGAATGGTGAAGGGACAAGATGCACTATATGACATTAGAAGAATATTTTTAAGATGATATTGAAGAGTTAAGAGAAGAGAAAAAGGACGGATGAGCCGGAGACAGTATCTCGAGCATTTATTGCCATATAGAATGAATAATATCTTAACAAAAATATATACTATCCTTATATTAATTATTCGAGATAAGAATAATATTATGCTTATTGATATGGAGGTAGTATATGAAAGCATACGTGAATCAGGAAGGGTGCATTGCCTGTGGTCTTTGTGTAAGCACATGTCCGGAGGTATTTGCATTTAACGAAGAGGGTGTGGCGGAGGCTAACGGTCAGCTTACTGATGAGAACTTTGCATCAGCAGAGTCGGCAAGATCAGCCTGCCCTGTTGAGGTTATTGACATTATAGATGAATAGTAATAAAAATCCAGGCATTGGCTGCCTGGATTTTTTCACGTAATATAATGTTTTATCAGTATCAGAAGTACCCTGAAAGCTTCTTCTCCACCTTCTGAAGAATCAGGTATAAAAGCATGGCGATGGCGCATAGGATTAGAATAGACAGGAGGACGTTGCCCATCTTGAAGGTCTGAGAGCCGTAAATTATAAGATATCCCAGTCCTTCCCTTGCTGCAAGGAACTCTCCGATTACAACACCAACCAGACACAGACCGATATTAACCTTCATTATGCTTATGATGTTCGGAACGTTGCTTGGAAGGACCACCAGCCTTAAAGCTTGGAAGCGGCTGCCCTTCAAGGTCTTTATAAGCTTTATCTTGTCGCCTTCCACATTTACAAAGCCGGTATAAATGTTAAGTATGCTCCCGAATATTGCCACTGAGCAGGCGCAGACAATTATGGTAGTCTTGTTTGAGCCAAGCCATACGATAAGTACAGGGGCAAGAGCTGACTTTGGAAGTGAATTCAGGATTACGAGATAGGGCTCTAGCACCTTGGAAAGCGTCTCGTTCCACCAAAACAGTGTTGCTACAATAAGACTTCCTATGATCACGATGGCAAAGCCTGCAAGAGTTTCATAAAGTGTTATGCCGATATGGTGCATAAGTGAGCCATCCTTCAACATTGTAATAAATGTGGCAAAAAGCTTTGAAGGGGAACAGAATATAAAATCGTTGATAATGCCCTTTCTGGCAGTGTATTCCCATAAAATAATAAAACCGACGAAGAGCAGGAGCTGATATAGTCGGATCATGAACTGTTTTTTTCTGATATTTCGGACATATGTTAGCTGGGCCGGAGAAAGTGAATTTTTTTTGTTGTCATCTGTTTTTCTAGGTGAGTCTGACTGTTTTGCTATGGTACAGCTCTTGTTATGTTTTGAGGTTTTGATTGGTATAGAGTGGTGAATGACATTATGTTGATGTTGTCTGTCCCTTCTGTGTGTATTATGAATAATGTTATTGCTTTTCTTAGTCTTTATTCTCATCCTGTACTGCCTCCCATATCTGATTATAATAAGTATTGAATTCCGGTGCATTTCTGGAGGTTTTCGGTGTGCGGTTTTCTATGCTTAGCTTAATGGGGATCTCAGCCTTGATGGTGCCTGGGCGTTTTGAAAGAACAATCACCCGGTCTGCCATGGAGATTGCCTCGGCAAGATCATGGGTTACCAGGGCGGTGCTGATTCCCTTTTCCTTGATTATGGAGCCGATATCATCAGCTACATTTAATCTGGTCTGATAGTCCAGTGCGCTGAAGGGCTCATCAAGCAGAAGTATATCCGGTGAAAGTGCCAGTGTACGGATTAGGGCGGCGCGCTGTCTCATGCCGCCTGACAGCTGTCTGGGCAGAGCATTTCTGAATTCCCATAGACCATAGGTTTTAAGCAGTTCATCGATTATGTGCAGGTGCTCTTCATCCATTTTGTGCTGTATCTCAAGACCTAAGGTTAGGTTTTTGTAGATGGAGCGCCATTCCAGTAAATGGTCCTTTTGCAGCATATAACCTATATTGAGGGGTGAATCCTCAAGCGGTCTGCCTCCGATCTTTATAACTCCGGAGGTGACAGGAATAAGACCAGCCACAAGATTTAACAGTGTTGTCTTGCCACATCCTGATGGCCCGACAAATGAAATAAATTCACTTTTATCTAGTTTGAATGAAATGTTTTGAAGTGCTACTGTTTCACAAGATATTGTGTGATAAATGTAATTTACCCGAGAAAATTCTAGTACTGGTGTCTCCAATTTTTTTCACATCCTTTCTCCCTATATTTTATTGTATTCAAAAGGGCTGAAAATGTCCTATATGATTGAAAATACTGCCTTGACGAAAAAATTTTCTTTCTTTATAATAGCAATTCCAAACCCTTATTTTTTACATAAAATACGGTGATACTGCAGATAATAATATGAGTTGCTGATAGTATTTAAATGTCAGACTGCGTTATTGCAGAAGCTTATAATTGCTATAATGATCTTGTGGTGCGGCATGGTATTTTATGTATAGCTTTGTAATATGGCAGATGTATATAGACAGGTGATTGCATGGAAAAGATAACGAGAGCTGAGCTTGCCAGAAGGAAGCGGATTAATCTCTACAAAAAAATAATTTTATATGGCTTTTGTGTGCTTGCTATAACACCTATTATCACCAGCATATTCCTTCTTTATAAGATTAACAAAATGGAGGAAAGGCTTGACTACGTGCTTTCTGAGGATGGCGGGGATTATCTCACATACCGTTCAAGTCACGATGCCCTTTTGGGAAATCCCAATGCATATGGAAAGCTGCTTTCCCCTTCTACAAGGACAGTTCTTGGTAACACACAGCCAAGTACAAATGTTGCCGAGAATACCTTGGAGGATGCTGCTAAAGGTACAGCCAATACCGAAGAAGCGACTGAGGTTGCTGGTTCAGGTATCACAGCCTTTGGTGAAGGTGCAGGATTGCCGGAGAATACGGACGGTAACAGCCTGGCTGAAGATGGCGCTGATGTTGATGCATCCGAAGAAGCCGGTATTGAAACCGCCGGTAAGGCAAAGAAAAATGCAAAGAGGGTATATCTGACCTTTGATGATGGTCCTTCCATTTATACTGGGCAGATACTTGATATATTGAAAGCCAATGATGTTAAGGCAACATTTTTCGTTATTGGCAAGGACGAGAATTATTATGACTATTACAGGCGTATAGTTGATGAAGGACATACTCTGGGTATGCATTCATACACACACCAATATCAGAAGCTGTATGCTTCCGAGGAGTCATTCGCGGCGGAGATAGAAGAGCTTCAGAGCCTTTTGGCTGATGTTACCGGAGTGGAGAGCCATGTGTTCCGTTTCCCTGGCGGAAGCTCCAATGATGTGTCGCAGCTCCCTATCGAGAACTATATAGCATATCTCAACGAGCATAACATCAATTACTATGACTGGAATGCCCTTTCAGGAGATGCGGTAAATGCATCACTGTCTCCTGAGCAGTTAGTAAATAATATAATGAAGGATGTGCGCGAGAATAAGGATTCCATAGTGCTTATGCATGACCTTCAGAATGTTCATGCCACAGTGGAGTCACTGCAGATGCTTATTGATACGTTAAAGAGTGAGGGCTATGAGATTCTTCCAATTGACGAGAATGCACCCCTTATCCAGCATGTGTCCTGCAATTCGGTGGAGGAGTGAGTTAGAAAATTTGGCGAATTTAGTGCATTTATTATAATAATAAGGTATAATTAACCGGTCACGATATGATTGATATGTGACCGGTTTTTTTGTGGGGATTTATAGAAAGCATTATTATATTTGCTTTGGATGGAGGAACTATACAAAACCAGAAATTATGATATAGTTTAATCCGGAGTAATATTGGGAAACAGTCAGACAATATAAAAATAAAAGGAAAAAGGAAAAATGGGTAAAGTAACTACATATGATGAGGCAATTGAATATATTAATGCAATAGGTCAAAAGGGAAGCATTCTAGGACTTGGACCTGTCACAGAGCTTTTGTCAAGGCTTGGAAATCCACAGGAGAAGCTTAATATAATCCACGTGGCAGGAACTAACGGGAAGGGCAGTATATGTACCTTCCTTGAAATGCTGTATAGAGAAGAAGGAAAGAGAGTCGGTAGATACATCTCCCCCACCATCCATGATTATCTGGAAAGGTTTCAGATAAATGGAGAAATGATGGCTGAGGATGTCTTTGCAAGACTGCTGGCTAAGGTGGAGGAGGCAGTGTACGGAATGGGTGAGGAGGGCTGTGGTCTTCCTACAGCCTTTGAGATTGAGACAGCAGTTGCCTTTATGTATTTTGTGGAAGAAAAGGTGGATATTGTAATTCTTGAGGTTGGCATGGGAGGACGAGAGGATGCCACCAATGTGATAAAGCATCCATTATGCACAGTCTTTGCAAATATAGGTATGGATCATATGCAGTTTCTTGGAGATACCATAGAAAAGATTGCCTATGAGAAGGCGGGTATCATCAAGGCAGGCTGTCCGGCGGTAAGCTATCCTTCTGATGAGAGAGCGTTGAATGTTCTGAGGAAGGAGTATGAGGCTGTCAACTCTGTGAATACGGAAGCGAGTGAAGGTGGACCGGATGGTGCTTTTAATAAAAAAGATGAAAAGAATGGAATAGTTACAGATGGACAAGAAGATGAGATGGATTCATTTGTGAGCAGGATAGATAAATGTATTGACGCAAAGCAGATGTTCACGGTGGCAGATATATCCAAGCTTCAGATATTATCAGAATCCCTGGAGGTCAGCACATTTATATACAAGGGTGAGGAATACTCTATATCCCTTGCGGGAACATATCAGATATATAACGCCGTAACAGCCATAGAGACGAAGCTGATGTTAGACGGACATTTAGTTAAGGAAGCACTGTTGAAAGCAAGGTGGGAAGGGCGGTTTCAAAAGATATGTGATGAGCCCTTGTTTATAAAGGATGGAGCCCATAATGTGCAGGGAGTGGAAGCACTTAAAGATAGTCTTAAGTTACATTTTACAAATGCATGCTTTATATTTATAATAGGAGTATTGAAGGACAAAGAATATGAGAAGATGATGGAGATAATGTGTCCCATGGCGAAAGCCTGTTACCTCATAAAGCCACAGAATGCAAGGGGACTGGACACGTATGTGCTTACTGAGGTTGTAAGCAGGTATTGTGAAGATGTAACCAGGTGTGTTTCGGTGGACGAAGCGGTTGATATGGCAGTTGATAAGTGGCGTGAGATGACGAGTGGATTTTGCGGGAGAGATGCAAATTCTGAAAGTGCAGATGCGGATTATCATAGTATTGAGGAAGCCGGATATAGCAGTGATGGAAATGTAGTAATTGTGGCATGGGGTTCACTTTCATATATCGGGGATGTTGTATTAAATAAAAATGTAAAGGTAGTTTGCGGTGATAATTATAGAAATAGATAACCAAGAAAAGCTGGAGGCGGGATATGTCAAAGGATAAAAAAGTAACTGTTCCAAAGGGTTATGTTTCCGGGAGATATGCTGTGGGAACAGAATGCTTCTCTATTGTTGATACAGGCAGGAGGGAAATTCTGGGTGATGGAACGGGAGACAGGAAGATTCCAATAAGAATGTATTATCCGGTTGATAAAGAGGATACTGCGGGGAAGGAATATGCAGCGATCTTCTCTGATAATAAAAAAGCGGCAATTATGAAAGCCTATCATATCAGAAATGTGAGTGATGATATGAACCGGGCAGAATACTATGAAAAGGTTTCAATTTCTAAGGATAGTAAGTTTCCGCTTATCATTTTCAGTATGGGGTATCAGTCTTATGTTGAAGCCAATACATTTTTACTATGTGCTCTTGCAAGTGAAGGCTATATAATTGCGTCAGTGGGACATGCTTTTGAAGCAGTTGAAAATGATTATGAGGACGGAAGTATTGATCTGTATGACAAGAAAATTAATAAAATGATGTATACCAATATGCCTGGTGCAATTATGAGTCAGGGCAGACTTCTTAAGAAAAATGCAGGCTATGAGGAAGCTTTGGAGCAATTTGAGGTATTTCAGAATAAATACACTCCGTACATCAAGGACAGAGTTAAAGAGTGGGAAAGAGATATAGAAAAGGCATTATCGGAGGTAAAGAGCAGATACATGGATAATATCGATTTCTCTAAAGGAATCGGAGCATCCGGTCATTCACTTGGAGGCTGTCTGGCTTATTATCTGTGTCGTTATAATGATGAGTTTTCCTGCGGAATTAATATTGATGGTGGTTTGTTTGGCGATTATTCGGATAAAATCATGGAAAAACCATTTTGTCAGATCAGCTGCAAGGAAAATATTAATGTGGAGACAAGACCGTTTCTCAGAACAAATGCAGATACATACCATGTTGTCTTTGAAGATATGAAGCATATCGGATTTACAGATGCAAAGTTCTTCATACCGCTTGCTATGATTGCAGGAAAGCTTGATCCTGCGGAGATGTTTGAACATCTCAAGTATTGTCATATTACATTTTTTGATAAATATTTAAAAGGTAAGGATGTTGTATTTGAGGGAATGGATTCTGAAAAGGTTAAGTATAAGAAGATAAGGTGAAGAGTATATGATGGTACTTTTTATAGAAGAAAACAGTAAGAAAGGTCAGAGCCCGGTAAAGGTTAGGAAACAAAATGGAACGCGTAGACAAGGTTATGAATCATCCCGTTTTTCGGGAGAATATGGAAAGAATTGAAAAGGCTGAGATTGACAGATTCTTTTGCAGGCATGGTCTGCCACACGCATTGGATGTGGCAAGAATATTTTATATATTACTCTTGGAGGAGCAGGTGTCCTGTGATAAGAAACTCGTGGACAATGATAATGAGCAGATGTCCGTAAATATGGAACTTGAGAATGGTAATAGTGAGGTTCTTCCGATAGATAAGGAGTTTGTTAATGGTGACAGTGAGATGTTGCCTATAGATAGGGAGCTTATGAATGGTGATAGAGGGATGTTGCCTATAGACAAGGAGCTTGTGTATGCCACCGCACTTCTTCATGACATCGGAAGGTACGAGCAGTATGAAAATGGAACTCCGCACAATGAGGCAGGGGCTAAGCTTGCGGGAGAGATAATGGCATCCTGCGGATTTACTGAAGACGAATGTGCCAGGGCTGTCAATGCAATCAAGGGACACCGCAGGGACAGCAGTGACGGGGATGTCTTTTGCCATTTACTCTACAAGGCAGACAAATTAAGCCGTGACTGCTATCGGTGCGAGGCAGAGCCGGAATGTTACTGGGATGCGGAGCAGAAGAATATGCGGGTGAAGTATTAAAAATTATAGGAGATAAATTATAGAAAAGGTTGTATGATGCAAATTATAAATAATAGCATTAATTGTAGCAGGTAAATATGGTAATGAAGGAAAGGAATTATAAATGATAATAGGCGGCAGGACATTTGATTTTGATAGGCATTTTTACATAATGGGAATACTCAATGTAACCCCGGACTCGTTCTCTGATGGGGGAAAGTACAACGATATGGATCAGGCACTACGTCATACCGAGCAAATGATTGATGAGGGTGCGGACATCATTGATGTGGGCGGAGAGTCCACAAGACCCGGACATATTAAGATTACAGACCGGGAGGAGATAGAGAGGGTATGTCCCATAATAGAAAAGATTAAAGAGCGGTTTGATGTGCCGGTGTCTCTTGATACATATAAGTCTGCTGTGGCGGCAGCGGGAGCTTTGGCAGGGGCAGATCTTATCAATGATATATGGGGACTGAAATGGGATTATGTCAGGGAAAAAAGCATATATGATTCTGAAGCTGTAAATGGCGAAACATGCGTGGATATTAATGAAAATCTGAGTATGGCAGAGGTGATTGCCAAGGCAGGTGTGCCGTGTTGTCTGATGCATAATCGCAATAATAATGATAATCCCTTTGGATATAATAATTTCATTGAGGATGTGATATCAGATATGCAGGAAAGCATTGATATAGCATTGAAAGCAGGAATCTCTAAGGATAACATTATGATAGACCCGGGAATTGGTTTTGCAAAGGACTTGCAGCAGAATCTTGTTATGATGAATCATTTATACGCATTATGTAAACTTGGATATCCGATACTTCTCGGCACATCGAGAAAGTCCATGATCGGACTTACCCTTGATCTTCCTGTGGAGCAGCGGGAGGAGGGAACAATCGCAACATCTGTAATCGGGTATCAGGCAGGATGCAGGATATTCCGGGTACATGATGTGAAGGCGAATCTTCGTGCGCTTAGAATGACGGAAGCGATATTGAACGCAGGTTGACATAATAATCGACATAATTTTGCGAGGAATTGGAGTAGGTGTAATAGAGGTATAATAATTTTGGGGAAGTTAGGAGGTGTGCATCTATGGATCAAATCTATATCGAGAATCTTGAACTGTTTGGGTATCATGGGGTGCTTGAGCAGGAGCAGGAGCTTGGACAGAAGTTTGTTGTCAGTGCAAGACTATTTCTTGACACAAGAAAGGCAGGCAAGACAGATTCCCTTAAAGAATCTCTGGATTACAGCGAGGTGTGCCAAAGGATTAAAGAGATTGTGGAGAGACAGCGGTGCCTCTTGATTGAGCGGGTGGCAGAGATTATTGCTGGGAATCTGCTGCTTACATTTGAACCTTTGAAGGAAGTGGAGATTACGGTAAAGAAGCCCTGGGCACCTGTGATGGTTCATCTTGATACGGTGTCTGTGACAATAAAGCGTGGCTGGCATAAGGCTTATCTGTCTATCGGATCTAACATTGGAGACCGGGAGGGATATCTTGATCTGGCTATCGACCATTTAAACAAAGAGGATGACACAAAGGTAACAGCGGTGTCCGATTATATTGAGACAGAACCATGGGGCGATGTGGAGCAGGATGATTTTCTTAATGGTGCTTTGGAGATAGAAACCTTGAAAACCCCAAGAGAGCTTCTTGAAACAGCCATGGCGATTGAGAAGGAGGCACACAGAGAGCGTCTTGTTCACTGGGGACCGAGAACTCTTGATGTAGATATACTGTTCTATGATGATGAGGTAATCATGGAGGAGGATCTCAAGATTCCTCATGTTGAGATACCAAAGAGAGAGTTCGTGCTGGAGCCGATGGCATCAATCGCACCATATTATATGCATCCGGTATTTCATAAGTCGGTTTCTGAGATGCTTGAGGAACTTAGAAGTGTAAACTGAGAATTTAATCTTATGAAAAACTATAAAAAACATACAGATGTTGAAATTATACTAATATTAGTTATTTGGAATATATAGTTTTCTAAGTCAAGAGGAATTATTCATGACACTAAATAATTTGTTTGAAAAAATAAGAAGAGAATATAACGGAGGCGAAAAGGATATAATTCTAGTTCAATATATTCCCTCAAATATTTTTCCGTACTATGTAGGAAAATTTCGCAATGATAATGAGTATTTAGATATGACAAATAAGATATTTTTAATATTAGATGATGGTACGATCATTGAGTATAGAAATAGTGATTTTGATTCAAAAGGAACATATTGTATGTATTTTGAATAATCATATTACATGTCTGCATAATGCTTGTATGTGCTGGAACAGGAATATATAATAACGGGAGATGACATAAGATGAAAAGAGGTGCGATAAATGGAGGCAGATAAAATACAATTATTTGAGGATCAGCCAATTAGGACTGCCTGGGTAGAAGATGAGGAAGAATGGTATTTTTCTATTGTTGATGTTGTGCAAGTACTGACAGATAGTACAGATGGACGAAAATATTGGAATAAATTAAAACAAAGGCTTAGTGAAGAGGGAAATGAGTTGGTGACAAATTGTCACCAACTGAAATTAAAATCACCAAAGGATGGGAAACGATATAAAACGGATGTAGCAAACACTGAATTATTATTGCGAATTATACAGTCTATTCCCTCAAAGAAAGCAGAACCATTTAAAATGTGGCTTGCACAGGTAGGACGGGAAAGAATGGAGGAAACAATTGATCCGGAATTAACAATAGAACGAGCACTTGAAACATATCTGAAAAAAGGATATTCAAAAGAGTGGATCAATCAGCGTTTGCAATCCATTCAGGTTAGAAAAGAATTGACTGATGAGTGGGAACGCCGCGGAGTTAAAAAGGGTGTTGAATATGCAATTTTAACGGATGAAATCACAAGAATTAATATAAAAAGGTGAAGATTATAATTAGTTAGGAGCGAAAAAACATGAAAGAACTTTTAATCATCTTTATTGTATCTATGATAATCAGTGCGGTTGGATTTATCATGTATGTGTATTTCTTTTCGGTAGGGTATGGTTTTTCCATTGCGGGAATCGGAATAACCATGCTTATTCTATTTCGCAGTCAACTGTCAGTAAGTGCGGTGCTTATGTGTGCACTGCTAATCATTTACGGTCTGCGATTGGGAGGATATCTGTTAATCCGTGAGCTTAAGAGTACGGCATACAAGAGCTTACTGAAAAATGAATCCAAGGATCATGTAAAGCTTGGTGTGAAGGTATGTATATGGATTGCCTGCGCAGTGCTCTATGTCTGCGAGTGTGCCCCTGTATTTTTCAGACTGCAGAACGGTGGCGGCAATGATGCATTTGCAATTATCGGAATCATTATCATGGCTTGCGGGATCATTCTTGAGATGGTGGCAGACTACCAGAAGTCAGAGGCTAAGAAGAAGGATACCCATATGTTTGTGAGCACCGGAGTGTATAAGTGGGTCAGATGTCCGAATTACTTTGGCGAACTGCTGCTGTGGACGGGAACATTTATTTCGGGAATAAATGTACTTAACACGCCGCTTCAGTGGATACTGGCTATTATCGGATATATCGGGATTATATACGTTATGTTCTCAGGTGCCAGGAGGCTTGAGCTTCGTCAGGACAGAAACTATGGAGAGATGGAGGCATATCAGGAGTATGTGAAGACTACTCCGATCATTGTACCATTTCTTCCCATATACAGCGTGAAGGATCATAAGTGGCTGGTGGCGTGAATAGGCACAAATCGTAGTTGTGTCAGGGGCAGTCTTAATACTTAAGATTACAGTCCGAAAAGGGGATGGTGAGAAGCATGGCTAAGAAAATACTTATCGGTGTGGGAATTTTAATTGGTCTGATTTTTATCGTTTGGTATACTGTTTGGGATCCTTCGATTATATGCTATCCGGAAGAAACGGAATATGATGTGGTTGCGAATTGCCCATATACTGTGGCTGATATTACCGCGTGGATTGAATACCCCGATAACAATATTTTCGGGCTTGCTGCATTTATTAAAGATAAGGGACAGGATTCTACAACGATAATACTTGCATTTAATGAGTTAAATGCTTCTGATATTGATAGTCATATTATAAGTGAATATGATTATTTATCAGGGGGTTGTCCATATGGGCCTTTTGAATTTGATGAAACGGAATTGATTAATCAAGATGGATTTTGTTATGTCAGAGTATCGTATGACAGCAGGATTGATCTTGATATGATCGAATTTGGAAAAGGGGATGAAGAGTGTAGATTGATCATAGAAGACAACATAGAATTAAGCTACTTTAATATTGATTATCATAATGAGCAGACTATGAAAACATATCAAACATATGATACAGCTAATGTGTGCTGGAATGATGCAAATAGTGAGGTTGAAGAGCTTGATCTATATCCTGACTATGAGCGTTACACATATACTAAGCTTGCGGTTGAAGGTATACCGGATGACATGATAAATGAGTAGAATGGTGTTAAGATATGGGTAGCTGATTATGATATTTTACCCGGGTCATACAATATATACGGAGAACAAACTGAGAAAGATCGGGTCAGAATTGAATTCTTTTTTTGCAGTGAAAGCAAGGAGCCTGAAGAGCAGGAGGAGTTCAGGTTATATAAGGTAATTGGTGATAGGGATATAGATATCACGCCGGGGAATTATTCTCTGGATGCGTATGATCACCATGATGATTATATGATAGTACGAATGGAAAGCAGTGAGCTTAAAGAGCTGGAAGAGGGAGATTACAGGCTTGAATATGGTCCTTATCAGTGTGATTTCAAATTATCAATGCAGACATTTGAGGAGTGGAACGGAGAGTAGCTGGTATAAGATACAGTGATCAGCAGTATGTTAAGAATAACATTTTATGAAATAGAGGATTATTATGGACAACAAGATAGATGTACATGAATTTAATGCTGTTTTGAATGAAATGATCGATGAAAACTTTCCGAATACTATTAAGTATATTGTTTCCGGTGGTGATTACATCAAAGATGTAATGTTAGAATTGAGAGAAAATGATAAAGTACTGAGGTATTCACCTTACGAATTATACATGAAATCCAATGATTATGAAGAAACAATAGATGAATTCATTGAAGGGTGGAAAGTAATATTACAACAATAGGAATGTTATTTTTTAAATGAGAGAGCGAATTGAAAGGATATAACAGAAATGAAAACAGTACTGTGCTACGGTGATTCAAATACATACGGCTATAATCCGGAAAACGGATTAAGATATCCGGAAAATGTCAGGTGGACAGGAAGGCTGAAGACTTTGCTTGGTGAGGATTATAGAGTTATCGAGGAGGGCTGTAACGGGAGGACGACCGTCTTTGACGATCCACTTGAGGGCTGGAAGAACGGTTATGATTACTTGAGGCCATGCCTTAATTCACATAAGCCTGTGGATATTGTGATACTGATGCTTGGAAGTAATGATATGAAGAGGACTTTTCATGCCACCGCGGATATGATAGAAGAGGGAATTGTAAAGCTGGTTGAGACGATTGTTGATTTTACAGGCAATAAGCAGGGCTTTGTTCCAAAGATAATTCTTGTGTCACCGCCGCATATCGGAGAGGGGATTAGACATTCGGCATTTTACGGTTCCTTTGATGAGGGTGCGATTTCTTTGTCCAAGGAACTGGCAGCACATTATGAGAAGGTGGCAGCAAAGTACGGATGCATATTCTTTGATGCGGCAAGGTATATAGAGCCGTCGGCGGTGGACAGTCTGCATTTAACGACGGAGGCGCATGGGGTGCTGGCAGAGAAGTTGGCTGAGGTTGTGGAAAACATGGGGTGAACCAGTTATAGGAGGAGACAAACATGCTTTGTAAAATGGTGATCATGTTAGATGTAAAGCTCTGTACAAGGTCTGATGATCGGACGATGCCTGTGCAGAGCAGATAATAGATTCTCGTCCGCATTGGATTTTGTACTTATAGAAAAATGATAGTAACAGAAAATTTAGACTATAAGGAGAAATTCAATGGATAATAAATTTAATAGATACATAATATTTTGGCTGAGTCAGACATTGTCGCAGCTCGGAAGCAGTATGACAGGCTTTGCGCTCATTTTGTGGGTTTATATGCAGACGAAGTCTGCAATGACAGTATCGTTGATGTCGTTTTTTAATTATGTACCTTATATCATTTTGAGTTTGATTGCAGGCACATTTGTGGACAGGCATAGAAAGAAAGCGATCATGCTTGTATCTGACAGTGTTGCTGCGGCATGCTCGGTGTTCGTTCTTATATTGAGTATTGGAAGCGGTTTGCGGATATGGCATATTTATTTTGTGAATTGTATGATTGGATTTATGAATGCCTTTCAAGGACCTGCGTCTGCCGTAGCAATCGGAAAGATCATACCCAAAGAACGATTGGAGCAGGTAAGCGGGTTAAATTCATTTTCCAGTAATCTTGTAGCGGTGTTTTCACCAATACTTGCCGCCGCTCTTTTTGGCTTTGGAAATCTTCAGATCATTCTTGTGATTGACCTTTGTACCTTTGTCTTTGCATTTCTGATTCTTCTATTTGTGCTGCAGATACCGGAGGATATTTCGGAGAACAATGAGAAGGAATCGGTGCTAAAGGGCAGTATGGCGGGGTTTCAATATCTGAAGGATCGCAGAGCAATCCTTATGACACTCGTTACGCTGGCACTGTTGAACTTTTTTTCAAGGCTGACTTATGAAAATATATTGTCACCAATGATATTGGCGAGAAGTGGAAATGACAGTGTTATCCTGGGTATTGTAAATGCTGCCATAGGTGTTGGCGGTATCGTTGGCGGTGTGATGGTGTCTACGGGAAAGATAAAGGGGAACAGTGCAAGGATGATATATTTATCTGCAATGTTTTCATTTCTGCTTGGTGATATTACAATGGCTGTGGGACAGAATGTTCTATTATGGTCATTTGCGGGATTAGCTGCAAGTCTGCCGATTCCATTTATTACGGCGGGAAGCTCGGTAATACTGTATAGATACGTACCGGAAGAAATGCAGGGACGAATTTTTGCAGTGAGAAATGCGATACAGTTCAGTACAATTCCAATCGGTATTCTTCTAGGAGGATTTCTTGCGGATTATGTATTCGAGCCTTTCATGATGAAACAAAACATGATTACTCATGTACTTAAAATGGTGGTAGGAACCGGAGACGGAAGTGGTATGGCTGTAATGTTTCTATGCACCGGTATATTGGGGAGTATCTTCAGCTTGTTATGTTATTGCCGAAAGGATATACGGGAATTATAGATTTATACAAAGGGGCGGTTAAAATCTATTAATTCTCTATAGAATTATTTCGATATATCATGTATAATACAATTAGATGCACGAGATTGTATGAGGAATTCAGATTTGTTGAAATAGAAGATTATATTGCTCCGACAGTAGATGATAAAGTGGAGGTAGAGGAGTGCATACCTATGTTATGCATGA
Source organism: Lachnospiraceae bacterium (assembly GCA_017470935.1). Classification (GTDB taxonomy): domain Bacteria; phylum Bacillota; class Clostridia; order Lachnospirales; family Lachnospiraceae; genus CAG-590. Next base: position 9,003 of record JAFUXG010000053.1, on the reverse strand, counting down.
TTTCTGATGAGTTGATGTATTCAGCATTTTTATAAAGAGCTTTACAGAAGGGGCGGAATAAGAACCGTCCTTTTCTGCTGGAAGAAAAGGAAACAGATATTTTGTATATGAATAGAATCTTATGCGTAAAACATTGATTTATGAAATAATAAATGCTGACATTTCATAGATAGACTTTTGAAAAGAGTGCATTGATTTGATAAACTTTTACTTGAAAAAGGAGAAACGACATGGTACAGGATTTGAGTATTACGAGAGAACAGATTGACAAGGTAGACAGTCAGATAGTGGAGCTTCTTGAAAAACGGCTGGATCTGGCATTAGAGGTGGCAAAGTATAAGAGTGAGACAGGCAAAGCAATATACGATAAGGAGCGAGAACAGCAGAAGCTTAATAAGCTTGGAGGGCTTGCCCATGGCGAGTTCAACTCCAAAAGCATACAGGAGATATTCACTCAGATCATGTCTGTTTCTAAGCGGTACCAGTACCGCGCCATCGGGGATCAGGACCATTCCATAGAGAAAATGTATGAGCAGGTGGATAAGCTTAATATCACGCCGGAGACAAAGGCAGTATATGCGGGAGTGCCGGGAGCATTTGCGGAAGGTGCATTGGCGGCATATTTTGGAGAAGATGTTATGTCGACCAATGTGAAGGATTTTGCAGCGGTTGCAAGGATGGTTTCCGAGGGAGAGGCAGATTATGGTGTGCTTCCTATCGAAAACTCCACGGCAGGCTTTGTCAATGGAATATATGACCTTTTGGAGAGATATGAGCTTTCCATAGTTGGAGAGCAGATGATCCAGGTAAATCAGTGTCTTCTTGGACTTCCGGGAACGGATATATCAGATATACATACTGTATTCTCACATCCCCAGGGGCTTATGCAGGCTAAGGAATACCTTGAGGATAAGAATTGGAAGCAGGTGAGCATGAGCAATACCGCTTTGGCTGCCAAGAAGGTCAAGGAGGATGGGGATTCATCTCAGGCAGCCGTGGCAAGTGAGAGGGCGGCAAAGATATATGGGTTACAGATACTTAATCCTAAGCTTAATGTTTCAGAGGACAATACGACAAGGTTTGTTATCGTTTCCAAGAGAAAGGAATACGTGAAGGATGCCAACAAGGTAAGTATATCTTTTTCCTTGCCCCATGCGGTCGGCTCGTTGTATAATATCTTAGGACATTTTATATTCAACAATGTGAACATGACCAGCATTGAATCCGTGCCGGTTTCCGACAAGCAGTGGGAGTACTGCTTCTTCGTGGATTTCCAGGGAAACCTTGCGGATAATGATGTGAAGAACGCACTTAAGGGAATCATGGCGGAGACTGAGAACTTCCAGATTATTGGGTGTTTCTATTCAGAGAGGTAAAGGGTCTAATCAATCCATAACTCGATTACTTCACCAAAACGTGGTAGTTTTAATGACAAGTATCCAAAACGTGATGTATCAATAAGTCCTTTTTTGTTGAGACGGTCGCGGTATACTGACATATTGCCTGATGTTAGAGATAATTCATTGCGTATATCTTCCACCTTTGTAATCTCATTTTTGGATAATACAGCGATGATATCTTTTTCCTTGGGTGACAGTTCAGTCCATATTTTTTCATATACATAGTTTTCTAACAGGTCATCATATTCGGACAGAAGAGAATCTACATCGGGTTTGCCATTCTTAGATGTGATATTTTTCCAATACAAAAATCCCATAACCTGATATGCAAAGGCATATCCTTTGGTGAGCTTGGACATGCGTGATGCTGTTTCGGAATCCACATTAAGAATATCTTTGTAGCTTCTTGCTATTGAGTTAAGGCTTAGCGGCTCTAACATTATTTTGGGAGCACGGTACAGGAAAGTCAAAGTTTTTTCATTTTGCAGATTATAAATGTTGTCATATAATCCGGTCATAAGCAGAAAAACAGGAAGCTTTTGGCGTATCAGAATCTGATATATGCTTACAAAGACTTTAACGTATTCGTTGTTTGTTATTTCATCAATTGCAATGAGTACCTTTTTGCCTTTCTTGGCAATCCGTTCAAGCATTTGTTCCAGTGCAGTTTCTATATCGAAAATCTTATGTGAGTTTTCTATTGAAACACCAATGCCTAAAGCGGATATATCTAATTTTGCACTCACAAAAAGTTTGTTAAGATCATCTCTGCTGTATAGCTTTGCAGCAATGGAGCTTAGTATATCAGAATCCGGAGTTACATTAATAACAATCCATTCCTTCATTGAACTGAAGGTTTCTGTAATATTCGAAAGCATAACTGTTTTGCCGGATCCGCGTACACCGGAAATCATGTAAACCATTGTGGGTGGATTATCACTTGTAAATGATTCAGTTATTTCACTGGTTTGTGAATATCTTGATATATATTGATGCGGTTCCATTCCAAAGGAAAGGGTAAATGGATTAATTTTCATAAGAAATCATCTCCTTTTAATTCTAAATATTAGTTGTATTAATATATAATTATTTTTATAATTTGTTATAACTTTTGATGGGATTTATAATTTGTTATAACTGTTGCGTTCATTTTATAATTTGTTATAATTTTTGTCAACAGTATTATTATGATTTTATTGATTTTTCAAAATGATAATATATAATATAAACATATATAGACAGGGAGGGATACAAACATGGCGTACAAAACATTTGCTGCAATTGATGTGGGATCAACAGATGTTACCATGAAGATTTATGAGATCGCCACGAAAAAGGGCTATCGTCTGTTGGATTACGCCAGCAGTATTATTGAGCTGGGTTCGGATACCTATGCAGATGGTTATATTTCCCAGGGATCTCTTGACAGGCTTTGCGACATACTGTCAGGCTTTATGAAGAAGATGCGGGAATATGATACTATCGAGTACCGCGCCTATGCCACCAGTGCCATAAGGGAGGCAAAGAATAACCAGATGGTGCTTGATCTTATTAAGAGAAGAACCGGAATGGTGGTGCAGATACTTAATAATTCCGAGCATCGCTTTCTCATGTACAAGGGTCTGGCGGTTAATGCTGAATACTTCGAGAAGATCGTTGAGAAGAATACGGCGATAGTGGATATTGGTGCCGGCAGTATTCAGATATCTTTGGTTAATGACGGCAAGCTAATCAGTACACAGAATATTTCCATAGGTGCACTTCGTGTAAGAGAGAGATTGAAATTCTTCCGCCTTGATACCACACATCTTGAGCGTGTTATGGAGGAGTATATATCCAACGAGATCGACACATTTCAGAATTATTATCTGTTCAATAAGCAGATCAAGAATATTATTGCAATTGGTGATGAGACCAAGTATCTGATCCAGATCGTGCCGGAGTTAAATATAACTAATCAGTTTGGACCGGAGGAGCTTTCTTATATGTTTGACAGACTGCTTTCCAAGAGTCCGTCGGATATTGCGGCAGAGTATAAGATTTCCTATGAGAGAGCTACGCTTTTACTTCCGGCTGCTATGATATACGGAGTTTTCCTTAGACGTTCAAAGGCAGATATGATATGGACGACCCAGATCGATCTGTGTGACGGTATTATCGTTGATGAGCTTGAGAGGACTAAGAAACTTACCTTTAACAGAGACTTTGATGTGGATATTCTGTCAGCAGTGCAGCAGATGGCGAAGAAATACCACTGTGACAAGACCCATAACAAGAATGTGGCTAAGATTGCATGTCAGATATTTGACAAGACCAAGAAGATACACGGACTTAAGAACAGCCACAGGATTCAGTTAGAGATTGCGGCACTGCTTCATGACTGTGGTAAATTCATCAACATGAATGGCGCGGCAGAGAATTCATATTCCATTATTATGTCAACCGAAATAATGGGGCTTTCCCACAAGGAACGTGAGGAGGTTGCCAATATAGTAAGATTTAATTCCGTGGATTTTCCTGATTTCAATGAAGCGCAGGGAAAGATAGGAGTGGGAGATTACATGACCATTGCCAAGCTTTCAGCAATACTTAAGGTCGCCAATGCTATGGATCGTTCACACAAGCAGAAGGCAAGCTCATATCAGATTGTGGTGAAGGATAAGCAGCTTGTGATAACGGTGGATACGCTGTATGATCTTGCACTTGAACGGGGGCTTTTTGATGACAAGGCAGATTTCTTCGAGCAGGTATACGGAATCAAGCCGATGCTGAAGCAGAAGAGAAGTGCGACTATTTGATTGATATCTTCGTAGTACAAAATTATCGTGTTAGAAGCATAGGGTAAAAAGGTTGGGCTATAAAAAGAATGATGAAGAGAAACATGCGAATATTAGCTAATATAACTTTATTTATTGATTTATTAATAGCAGCGGCTATATTTATATTAAAAATAATTTATTATATTAATAAATTAAATAATGGCTATTTCCAGTTTTTTATATCTTTTTTAATCTGGACATTTGTTAGTGTCGTAATTTCAATTGCGCCTGTTACCTTGCTTATAATACCTAATGTAGCTGACTTGATAGGAAAAGGGGATATAATTAGGTATGATATTTTTGTTATTTCTTCTATATCAGGAATAGTATTTAATATTTTATTTGAATTTGTTTCTGCTTTGGGCGGAGGAATGTGTATGGATACTGATTGGGTAGATATAGCGTTACGCATGGTGCTTTCTTTGTCATTTTGTAACAATTGTTCCGTTTATTATGTCAATATTTCTTAATATGGGACAACGAGCAATGAGAAAAAATACTAAAAACGAACAAAATAACGAAATAATAGCTGGAGGAAAAGGAGATAGGTATATATGAAAGAGAAGGAAAAAAGCAAATTTAACAAACCGGAATATTTTGAAAACCGTGAGCTGTCATGGATTCAGTTTAATAAGAGAATACTTATGGAGGCAAAGGATAAGAACAATCTCCTTTTTGAGAGGATGAAATTCCTTAGTATCACAGCCTCTAACTTAGATGAATTCTTCATGATAAGGATTGCGTCACTTATCGATATGTGGCATGCCGATTATGAGAAGAGGGATATTGCGGGTATGACGCCCTATGAGCAGTTAGAGAAGATTATTCCCGAAGCAAAGGAATTCATGGCTGAGCAGTACAAGGTATTCAATCGTTCCCTGCTTCCACAGCTTGACAAGGTGGGACTTCATTTAATAAGACATCACGAGGACTTAAATGATGAACAGGCGGAATTTGTAGATAATTATTTCAAGCGCAACATTTATCCTGTGCTTACGCCCATGGCGGTGGATTCATCGAGGCCATTTCCGCTTATCCAGAATAAGTCTCTTAATATCGGCGCACTGATCCAGGATAAGAAGCATGATGATGTGGTGGATATTGCAACGGTTCAGGTGCCAAGTGTACTTCCGAGAATCATAGAGGTACCGTCAGCAAATGAGGGCGAGACAGATATCATACTACTTGAGGAAGTTATTGAGAGAAACCTTGACCAGCTTTTCCTCAACTATACTGTGCTTTCTGCACATCCCTACCGTGTAATGAGAAATGCAGATCTTTCCATTGACGAGGAGGAGGCTGCGGACCTGTTGAAGGAGATTGAGAGCAAGTTAAAGCAGCGCCAGTGGGGGGAGGTTATCAGGCTTGAGGTGGCTGACACCATGGATAAGAGACTTACCAAGAAGCTGATGGAACAGCTAAATGTTAATGAGCACTATCTGTATAAGATCAAAGGACCTCTTGACCTGACATTCCTGATGAAGGCTTACGGTCTTGACGGCTTTGACGAATATAAGCTTGCTAAATATACGCCACAGCCTGTTCCGGGAATGGACAGGGAGCGGGATATATTTGAGCAGATCAGGGAGCGGGATATTCTCCTTCATCACCCTTATTATGAGTTTACACCGGTTATTGATTTTATTTCTCAGGCGGCAAATGATCCAAATGTGTTGGCAATCAAGCAGACACTTTACCGTGTGAGTGGTAACTCTCCTATAGTCAAATCTCTTGCAAGAGCTGCTGAGAACGGCAAGCAGGTAACAGTGCTTGTGGAGTTAAAGGCTCGTTTTGATGAGGAAAATAATATTGTATGGGCAAAGATGCTTGAGCAGGCAGGCTGTCATGTTATATACGGACTTGTGGGATTAAAGACCCACTCCAAGATTGCCCTTGTTGTCCGCCGTGAGGAGGATGGAATAAGACGTTATGTGCATCTTGGAACAGGTAATTACAATGATGTAACGGCTAAGCTGTATACGGATATGGGACTTCTTACCTGTAATGATGCAATCGGCGAGGATGCAACAGCGGTATTTAACATGCTTTCTGGTTATTCTGAGCCACCTGCATGGAATAAGCTCATGGTTGCGCCTATATGGTTAAAGGACCGTTTCTTGCGTCTTATCGAGCGTGAGGAAGAAAATGCCAAGAAGGGCAAGAAGGGAAGAATCGTTGCAAAGATGAATGCAATCTGTGATCCTGTGATCATTGAGGCTTTATATAAGGCAAGCACAGCAGGAGTTAAGATAGATCTTATAGTTCGTGGTATATGCTGCCTTAAGGTTGGAATCCCCGGAGTGTCAGAGAATATCACTGTTCATTCCATTGTCGGCGATTTCCTGGAGCATGCGAGAATATTCTATTTCTATAATGATGGTTTCGAAGAGGTCTACATGGGAAGTGCAGACTGGATGCCTAGAAACCTTGATAAGCGTGTAGAGATAACATTTCCTGTGGAGGATCCGGAGCTTCGGCAGGAGGTTATTGATATATTGAAGCTTCAGTTAGCTGATAATCTGAAAGCACATTTTCTTCTTCCTGATAGCAGGGAGTATGAGAAGAAGGATCTTCGGGGACAGGATAAGATCGGTTCCCAGAATGAGTTTCGCCGCATAGCACTTCAGAAGAAACCTACAGTGGCAGAGGAGATAGTTAAGAATATCTTCGAGCCGGCAACCGGTGCGGTTGAGTAACATTTATTTGACAGCCGGCGGTTATAAAGGGCATACATAAGCGGAATTTAGGAATGCAAACAACACTAACAAAGAAGAATAAAAAATTGTTGACATGAATATATTTGTATGGTAATATGTTCAAGTCGTTTGACAAGACATACAAGCAGAGTATCCACTCTCACCTTAGCGCGGAAGGCGTCTCGGGTAATATATTAGAAGTAAGAGCTTATGATTTTGAGGCATCAACATTTGATTGGTTCATAACATATGTGACCATGAGTAACAGTTGAATGTATGATCTCTGATTAAGAGTTTTCTAATAAAAGGTGGATAGATATGCTATCCGCCTTTTCTTTTTGAAAAAGCCGTCTTGTCTAAGGTAACATTTACAAAATAAACGTTGAATTTGGTAGGAGGTACAAGACCATTAGCGAGTTAATGATCAATGAACAGATTCGTGACAAGGAGATCCGCTTGATTGGATCTAATGGGGAGCAGCTTGGAATCATGTCTGCTAAGGATGCTATGAAGCTAGCAAGGGAAGCAGAGCTTGATCTTGTTAAGATCGCTCCGACAGCAAAGCCGCCGGTATGTAAGATCATAGATTATGGAAAATACCGTTATGAGCTTGCCAGAAAAGAGAAGGAAGCAAAGAAGAAACAGAAAGTAATGGATATTAAAGAGGTCAGATTGTCACCGAACATTGATACCAATGACCTGAATACAAAGGTCAATCAGGCTAGAAAGTTCTTATCAAAGGGTGATAAGGTCAAGGTAACCTTGAGATTCAGAGGACGTGAGCTTGCTCATGTTAATCATACAAAGGGAATCCTTGATGATTTCGCAGAGAAGCTTGAGGATATTGCGTCAATCGATAAGCCTGCAAAGTTTGAGGGAAGAAGCATGATCATGTTCTTGTCTCCGAAGAAGTAGGATTATTTTGATTATAAAGAAGCACAGGTATTTAAGGAGGAATAAGTTATGCCAAAATTAAAGACAAAAAGAGCAGCAGCTAAGCGTTTTAAGAAGACAGGAAGCGGTAGTCTTAAGAGAAATAAAGCCTACAAAAGCCACATCCTGACAAAGAAGACCACAAAGAGAAAGAGAAACTTAAGAAAAGCAACTATGATGGATAAGACCAATGAGAAGGTAATGAAGAAGATTTTACCTTATATGTAATTGGAATTATTTATGCTTTAAGATTAGTATTTTAACTATGGATAAATATTTGCAGAATTATCTGACAGGTGTTATCCGGGAATTCAGATCAGGAGGAGATAGAAATGGCAAGAATTAAAGGCGGCGTTAACGCTAAGAAGAAACATAATAGAACATTGAAGCTGGCTAAGGGATACAGAGGAGCAAGATCTAAGCAGTACAGAGTTGCAAAGCAGTCTGTTATGAGAGCTCTTACATCATCCTACGCAGGAAGAAAGCAGAGAAAGAGACAGTTCAGACGTCTTTGGATAGCGCGTATCAATGCAGCGGCAAGAATGAATGGTCTTTCATACAGCAAGTTCATGTATGGTCTTAAGCTTGCAGGTGTTGACATGAACCGTAAGATGCTGGCTGAGTTAGCAGTTTCTGACGCAGAGGGGTTTGCTAAGCTTGTAGATGTTGCTAAGGCTAAGCTTGCATAAGCGATTTATTTTCAAGTTTTTTGAAAAAACAGTTGATTTTTGCATGTAAATGTAGTAATATAGTCAAGGTTCGTTTTTGAACCTTGGTTAAGCGGAAGTGCTGGAACTGGCAGACAGGCTAGACTAAGGATCTAGTGGTGGCAACACCGTGAGGGTTCAAGTCCCTTCTTCCGCATACCTTGAAAGAAAAGGCAGGTGCACAAGCACCTGTCTTTTCTTTATGGCACGCTGATGCGTGCCATAAACCCATGGTTCAAGGGTCTCCGTTCCACTTCGGTCCGCGCAGAACTGAAGTCCACCGGACTTCATGCGCCTCCTCGGCGTAAACGCCTCGTCGGTCGGTTCGACGGGAAAAAGGTCCACAGGACCTTTTTCTTAATCCGTCTCACCCCATCTTCCGCATACCCCATATAAAAAGTAATGTTTTGCAGATTATGACTGAGCATGTTAATTTGACTTTTCATAT
>JAFUXG010000052.1 GCA_017470935.1 Lachnospiraceae bacterium | reverse complement strand
GCACCTTGCCGCGGACGTCATCAAAGCTTATACGGGATACTTAGAAACTCTTATCACCGTACAGAAAGTCATATAAAACGCACCATGCTGTCAGTTTACCTGCGTACGTGATACAAAAACAAAAATTCACTAAACAGTAATGTTATCTTACCTCGTTTATGTAAACAGCCACCCTGCTCTGAATCATATTCACTGTTTCATCCAACTCCTTATCTCCCACAAAATATACGGCAGCCTCCTCCTCTATGATATCCATAATTTTCTCATCATAATCAACTACCTTAACAGCACTCTCAACCATATCAATGAACTGCCGGGCTTCCTTCTCTGAAAATGGTCTTACTTCATAATCTACTCCGTCAAGATCGGACACATAATCCTTCACATATATTTCCCTTCCCATTTCATTTACATAATCTTCAGTGGTTTTCTCTGCCTCCATTCTTAACTCAAAGCAATCCTTTCTTGTTGGTAGGTATTCAAAGCTCTGCTTTGCTCCCTGATATTCCTTTGAAAGCAGCATTTTCAGAAATTCCCAAGCCTCCGTCTTATATTCAGACCTTGAGGAAATGCCAATCTGTGTCTTAAAGTTAATGTAATTTCCGTGCTTATCACTGCATGGAAAGCCTATAAAATTAACATCTTCACCGAAAGCTGCCAGTGTTTCCTTGAAGGTATCTATATCAGTGGATGTATACTTAAAAAGTACACCCCCACTCCTTAGAAGTGCTGCCTCACCTTCTTCCCATTGATAATCCTCATCATCAACTCCTCTTTCATTACACATTTTCAAGAGATTTTTGAAATCGTCACTGTCAAAATAACACCTGCCATTTTCTTTATCCACAAAATCCGTCGATTGGCACCAGAGAATCATATGCAACAACATCTGTTTATTATTGAGATAGAAGAATTGCGCCTTATCATCCTTTCTTTTAAGCAAATCCTCTAACTCACTGTAATCCCAGCCGTCATTCTCTCCCACATCCGACACCTTGGCAGCAAGTGATATGACCTCAAATCCGTCTGAAACATAATATATCTTATCATTAATCTTCATCGCATTTAATACAGACGGAAGGATATCATCCCCGTCAAGCTCTGTGTCCTTTGAAAAAAATGGTGTGAGATCCTCTAACAGACCATTATCCACAAGCCGTCCTGCTGACAGCCCGCTAAGATCAATGAGATCAGGAACCTTACCGGCAATAATGTCTATATTCATCCTGTCTTTGTCGTGCGAATAATCCTCTATAACAATTTCAATATCCGGGTTTGATCTGTTAAATTCATATATTGCATCCCTTATGTCAGAATCCATATTAACAGCAGCAAAGGTAAGTATTGTTTTTGAATTATCCGAAGCAGTCTCTTTTTTTGTATATATCACCGGTACGCTGTTTTTTCCATCCTCATTATACGCTCCGATAAATGCCCCATTGCCAATAGGCACAATATTGCTGTCTGTCACATCAGAAGCAGCATATTCAAACAGTTTTACTTCTGATTCATTTTTCATATCATAACCATACACACCATATTCATCAGTATAGTACATGGAATAATCTCCATTTCCATTAAGAAATCCCAAAGGCTCCGATATCGAAAGAGTATGTGGCTTGCTCATTGTCCTGCTGCTAAGATCTAAGCATTCAACAATATATTTTCCATCTGTGTTTAAAACACACAGAATTTGTCCCTCGTTAGATAGAATTATCTGCGGATATTCTCCATCTGTCAGCTCCACTGTGTCTTTCAGCCTAAGCTCATGATCCAGTATATATATTTCATGATTCCCTCCTACAACTGCCTCGCCATCTGCTGTTACAGTGAAACTATCTCCGACATTCTCATTTGAAATATCAAATGAATCACCTTCATCTGTCCGTATGATCTCACCACCTTCGACACTATACCTTACCAATACCCTGTGATTCCCGTCATTTTCCATATAATAAATATTACCGGCATCATCAAAATCCAGCATATTGTCAGAGATATCGGAGGGAAAAGTAAGCTCTGTTAAGTTACCGGCGTCAGAATCTGCCATGTATATACCGCTTATTCTTCTATCCAATAAGCCATCATCACCCCGTTTTGCTTCATTTGCTATAATATAGACCTTCTCGTTCCGCGATAGAAAATTATAATACGAAGCACTAATGTCAGAAACCGTCTTCGTAATCTCATATGCTGATTCATCAATGCTTTGAATTACACGTCCACTCCCTTCTATTGCTTTATTACTGCCTGATTCACAGCCTTCACAAAGGAATGAGCCTAAGAGTAATAATAATATAAATGAAATTATTTTTTTACACATAACTTCGCCTCCCTGATATTTTTGCGCACTGTCAGCTCCCCGATTGTGACAGGGAGCGCTGTTTTCCTTGTGCCACATGTCCTTGCGTAGCTTACATCCATGAATGTATTGTTGTGCTATAGCTTTTTACATAGTATCAGACAAATATATCCTTCTTGTATCCTTTTTGTCATTATGCCGGTGTTTATCCAATTACATGTATAAAGCAAAAAAAATCTGTCCATACTCCAAATAACCGTAAACCAAGTTTACGAGTAACCGGTATCTGCAACGCAATATCAATAACTCAATATATTGCGCTCATTTACTGAATGGATATAAGAAAGGAGCAGGTAACATGAGTAAATTATCCGAAAAAGAATTATCTTCCTTGAACGCATTGTTATCGGAAGAAGAACTTCTGGTTAAGAAATTCCAGAATCTCGCAGATCAGGCAACCGATTCATCAATCAAGAGCGAAATGCAGGACATTGCAACAAGACATCAGTCCCATTTCAACAAGCTCTACAGTCATTTAAGTTAAGGAGGATATGATCATGGCACAATTACAGGAAAAGGACATCTTAGGAGATGCACTTTCAACCCAGAAGCACTGTACAGACAACTACAACACATTCTCAAATGAGTGTGTGCATGAGGATCTTAGAAATACAATGTTAGACATCCTTGCAGAGGAGCACAACATGCAGCAGGAGGTATTCAACTCCATGCATGAGAGAGGCTACTACCCCACACCCGATGCTGAACAGAAGAAGATCGATGAAGCAAAGCAGAAATTCTCTGCATCATTTAAGTAATATACGTCACAGATACTTTTTGCCAAAAGAAAAAGGCGGACTTGCCACCGCCTTTTTCTATATAATAACTGCAATTCCTCACTCAAGATTTCATGCTGTAATCAGTCTCTTGCACATCTATAAAGCAGGTCTTCCCAGCGTCTATCCACTTCCTCCTGGAACTGAACAATGAGATCTTCATTGCCCTTCTTGAATAAATGCTTGAATCTTCCCTGTGGACGTAAGAAATCCTCAATAGGAAGCTTCTTCTTTGGCTCATAGTTCAATATCCACTTACCATGATCTACCTCGAAGAGGGGCCAATAGCAGGTCTCAACTCCCAACTTACATATCTCCATAATGTCCTCTGTGGGATATCTCCAGCCTCTTGGACAAGGAGCCATTACGTTAAGAAATGCTGCTCCCTCTGTATATATAGCCTTCTCAGCCTTTGTATGGATATCCTTGAAATTACCGAGAAGTGTTGACTGCCCCACATATGGAATATCATGGGCTGCAAGTATGGTCGCCAAGTCCTTACGGTTCTGCAGCTTACCAACAGACTGGCTTCCCACAGGTGTTGTTGTAGTATCTGCATACATTGGCGTTGCTGAAGAACGCTGGATACCTGTGTTCATGTAGGCGCCGTTATCATAGCACACATACACGAAGTCATGATTCCTTTCCATTGCACCGGAAAGTGACTGAAGTCCGATATCATATGTTCCGCCGTCACCACCGAAAGTAATGAATTTGTATGTGTCATCGATCTTACCTTTTCTCTTCAATACATTATATGCAGTCTCCACACCACTCATGGTGGCGCCTGCATTTTCAAATGCATTATGAATGTAGCTGTCCTCATAAGCTGTGTAAGGATACATGAATGTCGACACCTCAAGACAGCCTGTGGCATTACCTATAACTGCCTTATCTCCCTCATGAAGCGCACGAAGCACTGCACGTACTGCTATTGTACCGCCACATCCGGCACACATTCTGTGTCCCGGAGCCAGACGTTCCGGTTTGTTCATTTCCTGCTTAAAATTATAACTCATCTCATCTATTCCCTTTCCTGCCTAGTATTATAGTCTGCTCCAGCATCTTTCTACGCATCCTATATTACGATCGCATATCTCCTAATTTCGCTTTCAATATGTTTCCAACTTAGCCTTTGTCATATTCCAACCTTAGCGTTTCCAGGTTAGCCCTTGCCATATCACAGCCTTAGCGTTTCCAGGCTAGACCTTGCCATATCACAGCCTTAGCGTTTCCAGGTTAGCCCTTGCCATATCACAGCCTTAGCGTTTCCAGGCTAGACCTTGCCATATCACAGCCTTAGCGTTTCCAGGCTAGACCTTGCCATATCACAGCCTTAGCGTTTCCAGGCCAGACCTTGCCATATCCCTGCCTTAGCGTGTTCTAAGCTCGCTTTCTTCATATTACAAACCTTTATGTGTTCTAGGCTCGGTAAATCCTTCGCCTCGAAGTCCCACATATCTGTATTCACGGAATGCCTTGCCCTCTTCTGCATATCCTGCAAGCTCCCTGAATATATCCTCTGCTTCCTCCACCGTGAAATCTCTTCCCCCAAGACCATATATAAGATTAAATGCAGTCACATCCTTAGCATAGTCATAAAGTGCTGCCTTGACTTCTGCTCCTAACGGACCGCCCTTGCTCCTGAAGCTCTCACTCCTGTCCATGATTGCTACAGACTTGCAGTTAGAAAGAGCCTTTGCAATCTCAATATCCGGGAAGGGTCTGAACACTCTAAGTTTAAGAAGTCCCACCTTCATTCCTTCTTCTCTTAATTTATCAACCGCATCCTTAGAAGTACCTGCCGCAGAACCGATAATAACAAATGCATAATCAGCATCCTCTAATCTGTATTCCTCAAAGAAACCGTAAGACCTTCCTGACATTTCACCGAACTCTTTACCTACATCGAGAATTACCTGCTTGGCATTCTGCATTGCGGTATTCTGAGCCATCTTTGTTTCCATATAGTAGTTGGAAACCGCATAAGGGCCAAGTGCCATAGGCTGGTCAGCATTTAATAAGTAATTCTCAGGCTCATACTCACCAACAAAGCCTTTGACCTTATCATCCTCAAGTAATTCAATATTCTCAACCGCATGAGATGTAATGAATCCGTCCTGACATATCATTATGGGAAGCCTTACATCCTTATGCTCTGAAATCCTGTATGCCTGAATGAAGTTGTCATATACCTCCTGGTTGTTCTCAGCATATATCTGAATAAAGCCTGTATCCCTGGCACCCATTGAATCTGAATGGTCACAGTTGATGTTAATGGGGCCTGAAAGGGCACGGTTTACAAGACAAAGTGCCAGGGGCAGACGGTTAGATGCTGCCACATAAAGCTCCTCCCACATAAGCGCAAGTCCGCATGAGGATGTGGCTGTAAGTGCCCTTGCACCTGCAGCGGAAGCTCCGATGGTGGCACTCATTGAGCTGTGCTCACTCTCCACAGGAATAAAGTCCGTGTCCATCTCTCCATTTGCAATATAGTTAGCCACATACTGTGGAATCTCTGTTGACGGTGTAATAGGAAATGCGGGCATAACATCAGGATTCACCTGCTTGATCGCATATGAGATCGCCTCATTTCCTGATAATCTCTCTCTTATTGCCATATTAATTATCCTTCCTGGTATTATATAATTTCTTAAAAAGTAATTATTGTATTTTCTTAAAATAATATCTTATTATTAAAACAACATAATATTCTCATAGCATCTATGACCCTTTATCATTTTATAATAAGATGCTTTATTGACCTTCTTTCATTGATATTGCGTCAAAGGGACAAACACGGGCACAAATACCGCAGCCCTTGCAATGGTCATAATCAAAATCCTGTCTCTTGCAGTCTACAACAGGAATGGAGCTGTCAGGACATACAGGTACACATAGAAGACACTGCTTACATTTATCACTGGCAAATACCGGCGTCTGGGTTCTCCATTCACCTGTATGGAATGCCTTGGAGGTTCCGGAGCCATATATCTGGTTGCCTACAGTGAGGTCCTGCCACTCACTCTTTTCTGTAATCCTTGAAATATCTGTTGCTGCCATCTACTCCACCTCCTCATAAGCCATACGAAGTGCTGCAAGATTTCCCTCTACAACCTCCGGCTTCTTTGCAAATTTATGTCTGTAGGAGCCTTCCATCTCACGGAAGAAATCCTCCTTAGTCATCACCTTGCTTATGGCTGCTATTGCCGCAAGCATTGGTGAATTGGGGAAATATCTACCAAGACATTTCTCTGATATCTCTCTTGCATCCAAAGTATATACCCTTCCCTGATAATCCTTGAGATATGGCTTTACCTCATCAGCACTCTTTGTGGTGTTGATGACGATAGCCCCCTCAGGATTAAGTCCCGCTGTAACGTCAACACTCTCTAATAGTGTCTCATCAACTACAACCACATAGTCCGGGTCATAGATATTAGAATGTACTCGTATAGGATTCTCACTTATACGGTTGTAAGCAGTAATAGGCGCTCCCATGCGCTCCGGACCATACTCGGGGAATCCCTGTACATGTTTACCTGTCATAAATGCTGCATCCGCCAGCATCAAAGCCGCTGACTTGGCACCCTGGCCTCCCCTGCCGTGCCACCTGATCTCTACTGTGTTCTTCACTTTTAACACTCCTATCTTATATTATTTGTTACTTAATTAACTTTTATCTCAGTTATTCTATATGTATATGAAGATTGATAATATTTCTCATTTACCTGCCGTCAAAAATATTGTGCAGATACTATAGCCATTTATATTATGCACAATATATATGTACGCTGGTTTATTATCTGCACACAAAGAAAGTGCTCAACGCACCCATAACCGCTATTATAGACACGTTAAGCACTTTTGTAAAGTGAAAATATGAAAAGTTTTCACTTTTTGGATGAACAAGATTCATCCCTTAACAGATAATGCCTCCTTATCGTTCCCACGGATTTTTCATAACATCCAATTCAGATCATTTTCTAATCTTAACCTTCTTTACAGAACTCCATTTTCCATATTTTTTTGTACCGGAATTATCAACTGCATAGGCACGAACCCTTATATAATACTTCTTTCCTTTAGCAAGCTTCTTGACTGTAACACTGGTCTTATTAACCCTCTTTGTCTTTCGGCTATTGGTAAACTTCTTATTAAGTGCGTACTGCACTTCATATCCCGAAGCTCCATTCAATTTCTTCCATTTTGCAGTAAAAGACTTTTTCTTATTGTTCTTTACAGAAGACAATTTTACCTTATAATTTGAAACAAAGGCGGCACTCTCATCCTTAGCGAAAGCTTCATCTAAATCTTTCGATTCTTCATTTTCATCTAATGTGCTTTCCTCTCCATTTGCTATATTGCTGCCACCATTTACCAAACCTTGGGAAGAGCTTGCCCCATTAACCGTTTTTGGTATTACTTCATATTGAACATGACTCTCATAATTTTTGCAGACTCTTCGTTTCAATCCGTCATTATAGGTATCCGCAAGTCTTATCACTTCCCAATCACTCCAGTTATGACCATTCTCCGTATCTGCCGGAATTCTCAGATAAAAATCGCTTATTACTTCCAAAGCAGCTTCCGAATCATAGAATTTCTTTCCGCAAACATTACATACATAATGCTCCTTTGTGCCCTCCTTGAAGCAATCAGGTAACGTGCCCTCAACATACGAAAGCTCATGCTTGTCACATATTATAGCCGGCTGTCCGCCTGAATCTCCTGTAGATGTTATCTCATAGACAATGCTCCCGCTTCCGGCTAATTGATAATCAGTATTTATAATCACAACATCTATCTTATATATTCCTGCTTCAATAGGTCTTGTCTCCACATACGAATCCGTTTCACTATTATATTGTTTGCAGATAACGGTATAATCTTCACCCTCTGTAAGTCCTTCCACCGTAACAGACGGCATCTGTTCTTCACCGTTATATGCTACTGAGCCTTTTGACAGACTAATGCTGTCTTTGTAAATCAGCTTTGGAGATATTGTAAATGTACGCTCAATCTCTCCAGTGTAATTACCGATACCTTTCATAACAGCCTTAGCTTCTCCGGCATGGACATTGTTGGAATATTCTATTATATAATCCTCGTTCTCGCTAAGATATATCTGCCTTTGAGTCATCTGATCAGACTGTTGGATTCCGTCAAATATCGGTTCTAACGGTAATCCTGTATACGTCGAAATATTAGGTTTAGCATTAATAAAAATATCTACTGTATTTTCATTCGCCGCAATATCAGCCCTATTGATAACAAAGGTCTTGTCAAGACTGCCCTCAAAATTCTTAAGTCCCTTGACAGTTAATGTTGCTTCACCTGCGTTTTTATTATCAGCATAAGTTACAACGAATTCTTTATCCTTATTGAATGCAACCTCTGTTTCATTGCCTCCATCAAGCCTTCTATATACATTTCCTTCTGCATCAAGCCACTCAATAATAACCTCCGGCTCCTTATTTGTATTATTATATACAAATTCCTCTTCTGCTAAGGAAACACGGAAAGCATTCTCATCTGTTATCGGCAGCTTGGTGGTACTAAAATCTCTTGATACCTCTCCGGTACAATTACCGTTGCCTTTGACAGTAACTGTTCCGTTAATTGAATAAATGTGCTCCATATCATCCATAAATGTAACAGGACCATATTCTATGTACGCATTACCATTTAATAATGGATTACTAAATGAAGGTTCTACCGAGGGAATTCCACCATCTTTCTCATAATCTATGCTCCATATAAAATCCCTCTCCTCAGGCCAGACCACATCTTCTTCCTTTATTTCATATGGTTTGATAGTGAAATTAATGACTGCGCCGTAATTATATTCGCCCAACCCCGTGATAATTATAGCAGCCTTTATATTAGAGTTCACGTTAACATTTATATTATTAGCATAAGATAATTCGTAGTCAACACCCTCCACAAGACCTTTTTCAACACCATCAACAGTGTAGGTTATATTAGGCTTTGGGCATATCTCCTCACCGGTATATTCATACGGGCCGATACCATTTTTCAGATTAAGATTCCATTTTGGAGATACTGATATACGGTGATCCCTTATATATGGAATACCGTTACCTATATCCCGCTCCCTGCCAAATTCGTATGGTATTCCATCTATAGTCCTATTACCGTACACAGGCAGACCACACTGCAAATAAGTCTTAACATCCCATTTCTCTAATTCACCATCATCATTAAATACAGTTTCTTCATGATGGATGAAACCTGTTAATGTTTCACGCTTTCCCTTGGCATCTGTAGCAAAATAACCATCTGTTCTATTGACTACAAGCTCACCTTCATAATTATACAGATACACTCCAAGTTCACCTTCATCATCAAAGTCATACACCCAGTTAAGACCTGTTCTATATTGCGCTTCTTCTCTCATCATATCATCCTTTGACAGATATACCATGTGGTACGAAGAATTGTGGGATTCGTTTACCAATCCGAGGGGAATTAAACCTCTGAATGTATCCATTGTGAAAAGATTAATGATATTGGTTGGATCAGTATAGTACCATGTTCCGTCAAGGTATGCAGCATTAAATGCATGATCGGAAAAGTTATCTCCATATAGCGCATGCCTATTGGAAAGAGCTCCAATAACTTTCAAACTTGTAATCCCTGATAATTCACACAGATCACAGAACAGTTCCGCATATTGGGCACAGGTACCATATCCTTTCGTTAAAGCAGTATATCCATCAAAGTATATATAACCACCTTCATATTTCAAATGCTCTCTTATATATACAATTATGGCAATCGCCTTCTGAACCTCGGTTACCTCTGCTTCTGTTTCAGGAATTCCTATGTCGATACCGTTTATGCTTATAAGAGGCTGGTAAATTTCCGCCTTTTTCTTCACATAAGAAAACTCAGTAGCCTCGTTGGCAGCATTTTGTAAATATTCAAGTTCCTCATCTGTGTAATCAAGCGGATATCTGTAGCCTGATTGACGAATCTTTTCAGCTACCCTTTCCAGATTAGTAAGTTTATCGTTTCTCGATTTCACAATAGCATCCGTTTCTTCCTTGGGCTTGTCAACAAGCTCTAATATCTCCCAGGCAAGAAAATCATTTGGCATATAACATACACGATGATACTTCACATCACCGCCATATTTAAAATTATATTCTTTCCCATCTAATGTCACATAACCCTGCAACAGTATTCCAAACTGACAATATGCTTTATGAAAAAGATCTTGAGATTCTGAATAGTAGGAAGTACATGTAAGCCACCCTGTGGTCACTTCACCATTCTCTCCGGTTTTTTCATTCGAGTTAAAATAGGAATGCCCCGCCAGCGGATTCCCTCTCATATCAGTCATTATAACCTTTTTGGACTCCTCATTATATATCAGAATATATTGAATATATTGGAGGTTAGATTCAAGAAAGGATGCTTTATCGACATATATGCTTCTGACATTCCCTGACCAATATGTATTTCCAAAATTAATGCAGCCCGGCTGATAATAGCCGCTAAATGCTTCATATAACGTTTCAAAATTTGACTCAACTATAGGCAGTTTAGATAAACCATCATTGATTGTTTTTGAAGGATCACAATATTTCCATTTGCTATCATCCTCATCATAAAATGCTATAATATTATATTCGTTATCCTCTCTCTTATCGCCAACCTGGAGCGTATCTATCCCGACCGTAACCATATAACATTGCATAATACTGCATATAAATTCACTATCTATTGACAGCTTACCTTCATGCTTCAAAATCAATGCAGGAGAAGCATACGTTCTTTTATATAGTGGCAGCTTAGATTGATAATCAGCATCATAATCAAAAAGTTCAGTCATAGCTTTATATATAACATTTATCTTATCCTCTGTTGTGACAGCACTTTCATTCTCAAATCTATCATCAAATAATTCCTTAATCTGAGTACGCTCAGATGGTGTTATCATGACTCCATTGTCCCATACCATATCATCATAATCCCTGAATAGGTTGCCTATTTCTTCCACCATATCAAACTTTTCAGAATAATGATATTTATCAAGATCTGTCGCCTTAGCAAAAGCCATGTTCATGTTCGTACTGTCACTAACCGTCATACATACAAACAATACAAGCAATACATGTATAATAGCTTTTGCAACCATACTTACTTTCACTTTCATATTGTTTCCTCTCCATACCATATCTAATTCCGATCAATACTATTATTCCTATGATAATATTTATTTTTATAATATGTCAATATCTATTTTCCATTTACATTCTAATAATCTTCATGTAACCTTTTCATAAAGTTTTACGTCTAACTGTATGTAAAGCATTTTAAATGCCATATTTACAAAGTTACAAAAAACATTTACGATAGAATGCATTCTTATCACAACACTATGGTATGCAGTATATCCGTTCACCGGATACTGCCAAAGCCGGAAGGAAGTGACTATTTGGAACAGACAGACATAACAAACAAGCTTGTAAAGAAAGCGATCCGCGGCAATGTGGATGCATACGGAAGGCTGTTTGAGATATACAAGGATTACCTGTACCGCACCGCATTCACTGCCATGAAGAATGAGGATGCTGCCATGGATGCAGTAAGCGACTGCATGTTAAACGGCTTCCGCTCGATTCATTCACTGAAAACACCTGAGTATTTCAAGACATGGATCACGAAAATCCTATATAACGCCATCAACGACTACTACCGTAAGAACACTCTTACCGAGCCGTTTACTGACTTTGAATTTCCTGCCGCAGAAGAAAATGTGAGCAGGGAGGAACAATTAGATCTATACCGGGCAATAGACCTGCTGCCGGAAAAGCATAAGAATGTCGTAATTTTAAAATATTTTAATGACTTAAAGATCAATGAAATTGCTTATGTGATGAATATACCGGAGGGCTCGGTTAAGGCGTACTTAAGCAGAGCCAGGGAGGAATTGAGAAATATTTTAATCGCATAAAGCTACTGCCCGCATCAAAAAAAGGACATTAACCATACAAGGAGGATATACTATATGAATGATGTATATAATTCACCAAACAATACGGAAGCATTTAATCAGATACAAGTTCCTGATTCATTAGACAAAATGATCCAGGATAACCTGATCACTTTAAAGAAAGAGCAAAATTCAAAACGGTTAAGAAGATGGACTGCAAGGGGGCTTGCCACTGCCGCTGTACTCGCCTGCACCGTTACGGTATTAGTCAAAAATCCAATACTTGTGACAAATGCCTCAAAGCTTCCGCTTATCGGACATATATTCGAACGCATGCAGGGTGATTATGAATATAAGGGGAATTTTACGGATGTTGCCACAAAACTTGACAACCCCGACATAGAAGATCAGTTGGATTCATCAAACGGCACAGATGCAGACACACTCTCTTCCTACACCAAAACAGTTGATGGAGTGACCGTAACCCTTTCGGAAATCTACTGCAACGATCAGGCATTATATGTCACCATGCAGTTAAAATCAGAAGACGCTCTGCCTGAAATTATGGGCGACTGGCAATGCTTTACGACAGAGCAATACAGCTTTAACAAGACACAACAGGGAGATTGTGTATCTCTTGAAGGCAGTAAGATAGATGACCGCACCTATGCGGGAATTCTCCGATTTGACCTGAATGAAAAAAATGTGGATGACACAAAAGCACAGGAAAAGCTGAATGAATTTTACGAAAATGGTGGAGTTGATGATGAAATGACTGACGACATTTATGTAAAATATCTTGAGCAAATAGATATTCCCGATGAATTCTCTTTGGAGCTTTCAATCGACAAGCTTTCTGCTGCCCTTGCCAACCCGCCAAAGGCAGAAGACTTTAATGAAAACAACGAGTTAGAGACCATGACCGATGAGGAATGGATTGAATATATGAAGGAATGGGATGCTGCACATCCTGACTTTTACGAAAGCCAGTCAGATACACATGAAGGACCGTGGACATTTACTCTTAATGTCAAGAAGAATACAGACGATATGCAGGTTGTGGAAATAAATGATGTGAATGACAAGGGAATCGGATTTTCCAAGGTCGTCAAGGATCGTTTTGAGATTACCATGTATGACACATACAGTGATGATATTGATTCTGTAGATTATTTCCCTGTTATGCTGGATGCAGACGGTCTTTTGATGGAAAGCGGTAACGGATGGGTCAATTCCCACCCTATTGGCGACCATGATGTATCCAAGGTCGATATATTTCTTATGGATTATGTTGAATGGATGGATAACATCAAGGGGTTCTGGTGGACAGAGGGACACTCCGTTACAGATCCGACTGTAGACGGCGGTAAGTTATTCAAAGACATTCTTCTGGAAAAATGTGCCTACCATACGGAGGTTACATTTGACAAGTAAGAAGCAGCTATATTCCTTACGCAGCCATGCAATATAAGAAGCCGGCGGCAGGAACGATAATCTCCTGCCGCCAGTCTTTTATTATAATTCTATTTTATGCATAAGCGGTCATTTTCACCATTATTCTATTGTCAATACAGACTCAAATTAATGATCATAATAATAATCATAAAATATTTCGTACATCTTATCAAACAAAGGTGTTATATATTCGTCTGTTTCCCACACCATTCCATCATCATAGCAAATCTCTGTGTTATAATATATCTCATCTGTACTATATTCTTCTTCTGTGTTGTCCTCACCGGAACCTGTTACATATTGAGAAAAATCGATTGACGTCAACTCTCGATATTCATCCTCGGTTATCTCAACCTTCCCCTAAATTCGACTTCCATATCCACCACTAAAAACTAATACATAAGTGTCATTATCTTTGCCTTCATACTTATAAAGACTCCGATAGCAGCTTATTCCATCCACTCCGCCTGTTTCATGTACTTCAATATATTCCACACTACCATGATCCTTAGCAAAGAAATCCTCTTTCTCTTCATCTTTTTTATTATCGCTATTATCTTCAATGTCATTTTCATCTGTAGCATTATTACTTATAATATCATTTTCTCCGGATATTTCCTGCTCCTGTCCACATGCCATTAACATGCAAGCCAGTATACATGATAAGAGGAATACACAGAATCTTCGCATAATCAATCTTCCTCCATGAAATACATCCTAGACCCGAAGTCCTGATAATACCTCACCTCATCACTGTAGCCTGTACCGCCGAATGCCTGCTTTAACTTAACGCCTGAATACATAAGCGCATCACCGTAAGCATAACAGTCCTCAGTCTCTCCGTCCATCTTCACGAACCTGGCCACCAGATTGTGAGCCAGTGAATCCTGCTTGATATGCACAGGCGCCACAGTGTTCACCAGATCTCCAAAGTTCTTAACATTATATTTTAGAAAACGGTTGTAGAAATGATAACGCTTATCAGGAGCAAGTCCCTTTGCCCTGTAATACTCATACTGGGTATTTGGAGCCACAAGCCGCTGCATAACAAAGCCCACCGCCTTCTTACCGTCCTCTGACACACAGGTCCACTCTGTCACATTACCGCTGTTCTTGGCAAGGGTACTTCCTGTGCTTTCAAGACCGCCTGCAAAGGTTCTGCCACGGTAGAAATTACCCTTCTGCAGCACCTCTCTCCACTCCTTGTACAGTTCGATCTGAACTTTAACCGCAGTCAATTCCTCCTTCTTCATATCGCAGAAGTTGCACTCGTAACCGCACACTCCAAAGCTTGCCACATGAAATCTTGTCTCAAGCGGAGTAGTCCTAAGTGTCTGATGATTAGGACATGAGGATACATGAGCACTCACTACGGACATAGGATATCCATAGCTGTAATTGGTCTGAATCTCCGCACGGCACAGTGCATCCGTATCATCGCTTGCCCATATCTGCGGGAAGTATGACAGAATGCCTAAGTCAAAGCGGTTGCCCCCTGCAGCACATCCCTCAAACAGTATAGACGGAAAACGCTTTGTAAGCTCTCCCATACATCTGTATAATCCCATCACATAGCGGTGCGCCACCTCTCCCTGATGGGAGGCATCAAGATTACCAGAATAATAATCGGTAAATGTACGGTTCATATCCCATTTCACATAGGAGATATCACCACTCTTGAACACCTTTGTCATCTTATCGATTATAAAGTCCTGTACCTCAGTTCTTGTAAGGTCAAGTATCCTCTGGTTGCGTCCTTCCGAATGGGGCTTGTCAGGAATCTGTAATACCCATTCAGGATGTTCCTCGTAGAGCTTGCTATTGACATTTACCATCTCCGGCTCCACCCAGATACCGAAATCCATGCCAAGCTCCTTTATCTTAGACGCAAGACCTCCCACTCCGTTCGGCAGCTTCTTCTCATTCACATCCCAGTCTCCCAGGGAATGTGAATCATCATTTCTCTCACCAAACCAGCCGTCATCCATTACAAAAAGCTCAATACCTGCATCCTTTCCCGCCTTGGCAAGGTTAAGCAGCTTTCTCTCATTTATATCAAAGTAGGCAGCCTCCCAGCTGTTAAGCAGCACAGGTCTTACCCTGTCCTTCCAATAACCACGGACAATATGCTCCCTTACAAACCGGTGCATATGCTGGCTCATACCGTTAAAGCCCTGATGTGAGTATGTCATCACCGCCTCCGGTGCCTCGAACTCTTTCCCCACAGAAAGTTCCCATGAAAACGACTGCGGATTGATACCTGTGACGATCCTTGTCTTTCCATAACCTGAAACCTCCACACACTCATAATGATTGCCGCTGTAAATGAGATTAAACCCATAACAGTCCCCAAAGTCCTCCGACGTTGCTTCCTTGGATAGCATCACAAAGGGATTGGCACGGCTGGATGAAGTTCCTGTATATGAAGAATTGACATGTCTTCCAGCCTTCATCAATGTATCTGTCCGCTTCATCTCCCTCGCCCATGCACCGTTAAATGTGGTGAATACATACTCCGGCGTATCAAAATCCATGGACATGCTCATAAGACGCTTAATTGAAACTGCCTGTTCGCTTTCATTTATCAGCTTCGCACTTCTTGTTATTACATCACAGTTCTCATATACATAATATGACATGATAAGGCAAAGTCCATACTGCTTGTCCCTAAGTGTTACCTCAAATGTCTCTACCTCATCATCAGCTCCATAAGAACCCGGAAGTGTGGCAAACTCCTTCTTTCCCTTAATTACCTCTGCCTTCTCAAACAGAAAATCAGATGTATAACTGCCATCTGCATGAACTATCTCCACAAAGGGCTCCCTTATATCCCCCTTGCCGTAGGAGGACATCTCAAGGCACATATCCTCTAATGAAAAGCTTCCATGCTCTGCATCATACTGATTTGTATTTCCCGGAGGAAATGCATGCTTCTCCATAAAGGGCAGCGCCCCACCATTATCCTTCTCCATATCCACCTTGATCCTTCTACCGTAATACAGATGTTCAAGGTGTCCTGAGTCCATCACATTGAACATATAGGTTGTGTTCTTAGTATGAAGTGCGTAAAGTCCTTCTTTGTGTTCGATCATCTTTGTTTCCTCCCCTTTTATAATAACAAACAATATTAGAATAATGCCACAAACTCATCCGGATTATATATCTTTGTCTTAGCATTACCAAAATCTTTTGCATTGCATGTAACAATACAGTCTGCATGAACAGCAACAGCACATTCATCTTGGAGACAATCCTCAAAGTCATTGAAATCATCTCGTTCTATTGCGTCTAATACTTGATCATGTGATGCACCTACAACTGTAAGTATACTACATATATTTTTAAGCCATACTCTTTTTTGTTCATTTGGAATCTTTAAGGAATACCAGATAATTGAAACAGAATGAAAAGCGATGTATCCGTCAACATCGCTCCCGGAACATAAATCCATAGTTTTATTAGAGGCTGTGCGAAAAGGATCTTCCCGATCCGTAATATAGTTCAAGACAACATTAGCATCAATTAAAGCGACCATATTTTTCTGCCATAGCCTCCTCTCTAACCTTCTCATAATCATAATTCTTCGGAAATGGATGTGTCTTTTTCATTTCCTCCATTCTAAGAAATGCCTGTCTTTTCTCAGATGCTTCGTCAGACTTTTCTGACAATTTTGATTTATTTTTTACAACTAAATTAAACTGCTTTATCATATCAATAAAAAATTGAATACTATCATCATCCGGCAGTGAATCAATCATCGAATAAGCTTCTTGCCTTAATGTCATACAAACCACCTCCATACTTTTTCATTATCCTTATTATAGCTATTTATATTCTACATTACAAGATTATTTACCGAAACATTTTCTCTTGTTAACAAGGATTTTCCAATTACTCCTCTTATATTCTTCTCTCCTTAAAATTCTTATCAATATACTCCAAGAACGGCTTCTTATTTACCTTATCCATATTATTATTGTACCACTCAAATGCCTCCTTCAAGCCTTCGGAAAGCGTCTTTGTCTCCTGCATAAGCTGCTCCTGCCCGGTAACATCCAGATAATATTCATAATCATAGAAACTGAAATAATTTCTCTGCTCTATGTCATCATAGATATTAACAAACTCTGCATTCTTTCCTGCAACATTATAACACAATCCTACCCAATCACGAATAGATACCGTTTCCTTGTTTCCCACATTATAAATGTGCTGCGAAGGCTTTTCATTCCACAGAATGTCAATAAATCTGCAAAGATCCTCAACATGGAAAAACTGCAGCTTCATCTCGCCTTCGCGTGGAAGATAAAACTTCCTTTCCTCCAATGCACAGTCAAACACAAAGGCTTCCCTATACACATTATTCATTGGGCCATACAGGTACGGAGGTCTGACAATGTATGCGTTCGGATTTCTGTCCATCAGTACTTTTTCCGCCTCTATCTTGTCAGTACCGTATTTACCCCAGAATTTATTGACAGCTTTTGGCGTATCCTCCTTAAAGGGCTGTGCCTCATACTCCGGATATACCGCACTTGAGCTTATAAGTACATAGTCATCAAAGCTTTCAAGTGCATCAAGCATAGTCTCCACATCATAAGCGGAATAAGCAGTATCAATCACAAGGTCAAAATGCAGGTCAGAAAGTTTGTCTACTAATTCATGACGGTCTGCCCGAATGAGTGTAACCCCCTCGGACTGCTCTCTTGTATTTCTGTTGATCACATATACATCATAGCCCTTTGCCACATAGTATTCTGCTATGTATCTGCTTACAAACACAGTTCCGCCGGTTATTAGAATTTTCTTATCAAATCTCATACTATGCTCCTTATAATAAAAATCTCCTATAATCGAATCAAGGGACGATTGCTCGTCCCTCATTTTCAAATTTTTTCAATCAAATTATATTAACAATCAATATTATTGCTGTGTTATAGCATACACATAATCATATATATTTTCTTCATCTCCGTTTTTTAATCTTTTCATACATCTTTGAACGGGCCATACGACAGCATCATTAGGGAGCTTTACAGCAATATTGATTTCTCCCATCGGATCATCATCATCCGTCACCCATTCTCCACCACATATTCTGATTATCGTTTCTCCTATTAAACAGCCTAAACTAAACAAAATAGAACCGGACTTACCTGTAAGAACTCCTCCTTCTTTTGATTGTTCATTAAAAAACCGTTCAACTTCCTTCATACTTTCTAAATTATAATCAACTTCATAACCTGTTTTGTTCAAATTATCTTTAGCCCATTCAGCAGAAACGGGTATATCTTCTGCTAATGTTTTTTCTTGCTTATTTGTTTGTTTACTGGTTACAGTCCCCTTATCTTTTTTCTTAAATTTATCAAACAACCCCATAACATTCACCTCAAAGTATTTTTTAAATATTAACATATTTATGTTCTACCAGCAATATCATTTATGTTATTTGAATATATCATTATGTTAAGCTAATATTAATATGATCTTATTTTTACATATTCTTTTTTAAAATCTTCATACATATTAAATGTTAACTTTAATATATCCTCTATATCGTTATAATCACTGATAACAGGTTTTTTTATCCTGTAGCTGACATCTATAAGACTTCTTGAATATGCACTTAAAGGCGAGCCTAATATCAAATCATCATTTTCTTTTAATACCCAAACCAAATCTATCATTCCATCTTTTATTATTATATGTACTCTGAAAATATACTCATTAATAGATTCATCATTTATTTTAAAGAATTTTTCTTCTTTATCAAATAATGCGTCATATCCACATTCATTTATGATCTTTATTACTTCTCCTCCGTCTATATAACGTAATCGGTTATCTGATAATGTTCTTTCTGCGCTATATTTTTCAGATACACTTTTATACCTATCGATAAAATTAATATTTTCTAATGCCTTCTTTACATTCACATCCATTTCCATTTTATAGCCCTCTTTCAAAACCTCATAAAGCAATATCATTTATTCGGATTTTTATCCCTCATTCTATGTTCATCAAGTATTTGTTCCACAAGCCAATGTGCGCACTAACAAATCATATCCTCATCGGAGCATATTGCCCCGGGAACATTTCCCTGCAATTTGAATTTTCTAAACATAAACTTCTCTCCAGTCTGAAGCAATTACTTTAAACAGCCGTATCAAGAATCTCCTTTGCCCGATTTAATATTGGCAGCTCCCTGTTTGCGATGAGCCTGCCGATTCTTGTTTCAGAACACCTTTTATATTCTCTGACTGCATCTTCATAATTCATTTTCAATGTGGATAAATGAAAGCATTCTATTTCATCCTGAGTCATATGCTTATCGCCAAAGGATTTGATCTTGCAGAGATAATAATTGTTTATATTATGCCTGTGTATCAGGTTGTAATAATCACTTACAACTCCGATTTTGCATATGATCTCAACCTCTGCGCCAAGCTCTTCTTTCAACTCCCGTTTGATTGCCGCAAGCAAATCCTCACCTTTTTCAACTCCCCCACCGGAGGTTTCGATTAATTCGGCCTTGCCAAAATCATCATCACGTATCGCCCTGACAAAATAATAATATCCATAGTCATCAAAAACTATTGCTCTTACGATTTCTCTGTCATGGTCGATGTAATCAAAAGGCCATTCCAAATCCTCTAATGCTATGCTAATTTCCTGTATATTCTTCATGTTTTTTCCTTGTAAGCCTATGAATTGTTATTTTTGTTACATTCTGTTTCAAATTTTGAATGAAAAATAACTTCTTTTCCTAAGCTTTGCGCATACGCAATTTCTTTATTAACCGATTTACCAATATATCCCCCTACATCTACTACATATATGGCATCCGAAATATCAATTTTCTTCATATGCATTTTATTTAATGAGTCTGCATCGCTTGCTCTTAACAATCCTTTGTTTACATTATAAACGCATTGTATCACACACATATTGCTTTTAGTTTCTAAGTCGAATGCAATTTTTTTCATCTGATCTTCAAACCTCATACTGCCACATATTGTAACAACCTTCATGTTTTCCTCTCCTACGTTCATCCTAATAAACTGCGATTCTAATGTTCCCATTTTAACAGATATTTTTAACACTTACAAGGTGTTATAGTATTCCTATACAACCCTTGAAAACACTAAATTTATTGACAACAACCCACCGTTTCATATTACATTATTTTATATCCGTTTAAGGTCTTTTCCATAATCTCGCAAGGAAAAAATAATGGAAAGAAAATACAGTAACATCAAATAACACAATATAATTTGATATTCGGAATTAAAGATATGCTCATAGACATGAATACCAAAATCCCTAAAAATATGTTATTTTTGAAATAGTATAATAAATAATAGCGACAGACAAAATTAATCGAAGTCAGTGTCATATACTGTAGTTGATTCCGAGCTTGAAAATAACGGT
Source organism: Lachnospiraceae bacterium (assembly GCA_017470935.1). Classification (GTDB taxonomy): domain Bacteria; phylum Bacillota; class Clostridia; order Lachnospirales; family Lachnospiraceae; genus CAG-590. The sequence continues at coordinate 53,070 of JAFUXG010000052.1, read as the reverse complement.
AATTCAATTTTTATAAAAGGAAACAAACGTAAATATTTTCAACGTAACAAATTTTGAAATGTGTTTGAAATAAAGGAAAATCTGATTTAGACATTTCTAATATTTAGTTAGGATAATAATAAAAAAGAGGAAAGAAAACTTGTAAAAGGTACTTCTTTTTTTCAATCAATTAATGTATAATCAAGAAAACGGAGGTGGTCATTATGATAGCTGGTTTAACTGAGCAACAAAAAGCAGATTTTAATTGGTTTAAAGAACACCGTAATGATTTATATCAGCAATATGGCAATTGTATAATCGTAATTTCTAACAAAAACGTTTTAGGCACTTACGACATAAAATATGAAGCTGTTACAGAAACAGTAAAGAATCAGGAAATGGGTACGTTTATTGTGCAAAAATTGTCAGATAGTGATCAATGCTATAGAGGAGTTGTTGGGGGAGCTTATTATGATTAAAAAAACGTACAACAGTATTGTTCGTAGTATTTCTTTAGAAGTTAAAGTTTTTAATGCGTATAAAGATAATGGTTTTTATACTGCTACTGGAATAATAGATACGGGTGCATCAGACGTATGTATTAGCAAAAATATTGCAGAGGCTATAGCGGTAGAGGGCGAAGGATCTATTGAAATGAAGACTGCAAATGGACCTAGCGAATCAAGTAGTTGTACTATAAAATTGGAAATGGATGATTATACATTTAATTATATGGACGCTGTAATTTTACCTAATCTCAATGATGATACTGTACTTATCGGTTTAGGTTTGTTAAACTTAGGCGATACCTACATCAAAACTAGTTCCGGGAAAACGGAATTTTGTTTTGATAAAACTCTTCAAATCCTGCAAATGTAAACAGTCATTAAATAAAATAATTTGTGCGGTTGCCAGGTAAACTGGCTATTTTCTTATTTCTATCCTCGTCATTCAGCAGAAACATTTCTTTATACTCATCAATATTTCTTCCCCAAGGGACAACATTATCCAGTAAAAATGCCATTGTAATTTTCCTCCCATATATTAAACAAGGCTGCACTTTGTACAGCCTCAATAATTACTTTTTCACTTTAATATTGGCATTTCAATATTTACCATGACATATGCAATAGTTTTAACTTGCGACATCAACAGACTAATACTTATAATCACTACACAAATACAATACACTTTTCATTATAACCAGCCACTAACGAATCATGTGTAATAAAGTTATATCCCTCAACTTTTGCCTGGGCTAGCATAATTCTATCAAACGGGTCATTATGTTTCGGCAAAGACAAATCCCTTTCTAATGAATTAAGTGCAAATATATGTTTTTCTTCAACGGATAAAAGTTTAAACCCTGTTTCTCTACAATATTCAGAAAGCTGCTGCCCGGAGATAGGAAGTTTGCCTAAGGAATTCTTGATTTCTGTTTCCCATACAGAAGCAATGCTATAAAATACTGTATTGTTTTCCATATCCTCTATCAGCGAAACAGCCTTTTCCGAAAGTTTTGAATCTCATGTAATTGTCCATAACAAAATATGTGTATCAAGTAAAATATTCATCCATTCACCCCAAACATTTCAGCAATTTCTTCATTACTCTCATCAATATCATCCGGAACAACAAATTTGCCCTTTGCAATACCAATTCTTGTTTTCTTTGGTTGTTCGTTAATATCAGTAATTGGTTTCATAAAACCTTTCATTACTTCAATTATTACTTCAACTCTATCATCCGGCAATAGTCCTATCATTTCTACGGCCTGTTCCTGTACAATCGACATACAATCACACCTTTCTAATAAACATCTACTTAAAACACCTATAATTCATTCAATATTATTTTACATTGAATAGATGGTAAAAATTTTTGTAGTCAAATTCTTTGTAATATATTATATCCCACTTATTTTATATTTCCAATACCTAATTTATGTTGGAGCACTGCTTAACCACTACAATTTACTCTTGTGGAAAAGAATTAAACCATGCCCTTTCTTCAAACGCTTTCTTTTTAGGCTGCATTGAATCGCTTTCAGCAATTCCGATAGGTAAATGACAGACCAACTCATAGCTGTCGGGCACATTTAATATCTGTGCCATCTTGTCACAAATCTTGTCATCATCGGTAATATGTCCTTCATACCAGCAGCTTTGATATCCAAGATCCACAATAGCAAGCAGCATATTTTGAATCGCAGCCGAATAATCCTGCACGGCAAAGCATTTATCACGATATGCATTAATTCTCTTTCTAGCAGCTCTGAAACAGCCTATCTTACATAACCTTTTCTTCGTGCATAATCGCCAATGATAAAAGCAACTGCTACTATCAATAGAATAAATACCGACAATATATCCCAAACATCAATCACAGGTTCACCAATTCTTTTTGATAATATAATATTTATCAAAAGTGTGAAGGGAATGGTAACCAAAAATACAATTCCTGTTGCCAAAAGCTTTCGTTCCTTAAGCCGATAACAAATAAAATAGTTTATCCAAAGATAGACTAGTGAAATAATTGATATAATCGCACCAACGCTGAATACCTCTTTAACTTTTACCAAAATGCTCAATATGTAAATAAATGGCAAAATAAAAATGCTAAGGTCAACCATTGCTACTGATATACCCTTTTTCCCAAACAAAATTATAGGAATAGATATTATCCATGTAATCAAAATAGAACTAAGTGTGATAAGTGACCATGTTAGTGTTCCAGAAATAGCAATATCACATATACAACATACCAAAATACCGATAATCATAGTAATTGTATATACTACTGATATTATAGTATTCCTGTTCATATTATTCTCATCTTTTCGTTTCCATTCAATGAGATTTTCACTGACTTTTTCTTCGTACTGATTCATTTCTATTCTCTCCCCACTGAAAAGTTCATTGAGATTTATCTTCAGCAGAGCACACAATTCCGGCATGATAGACGCATCAGGAAGCCCTTTTCCTGTTTCACTCAATTAAAGATACGGATAATCATTAAGAATTTCAATCAATTTTTCCTATAAACCGATAATAGATTTCCACTTCCTGTTCCCTTGTACCATCATCATGCTTGACAGCCTGATGAACGACAATCTTTTCAATCATTGCATTCAGAAGTGGTGCTGTCAATTCCGTTATATCATTATACTTCTTTATAATAGCAAGCCACTTTTCCGCATTTGTTTCATTATTCTTAACCGCAGTTAATTTCTGCTTTAAGTCTGAAATCTTTTCCTCAAGTTCCGCCTGCTCTGTCTGATACTTTTCCGACAGCATATTGAAATTATAATCCGTGATGTGTTCCGCAACATAATCTTCGTATAGTCTTGAAAACAGGCTATCTAATTCCCTTTTCCGCTTCTCTGCACGTTTCAGTTCATTTTCCTGCTTTTTATGAATGTTCCCTGCTTCTTTGTCGCTTTCTGCCAAAAGTCTTTTTAACAGTTTTTCTTCGTCAGTCTGTGCCTGCTTTGACCAGTATTGCAATCTTGAAAGCGCATAGGCATAGAGTGTATCATAACGGATATAGTGATTTGAGCAGAAATTCTTCCCATTCTGACTATATCCACTGCAATGAAAATGTCCGAAAGAGGCATTGACTCCCCTATGTACCGCAAACCCTAACGCCCATCCACAATCCGCACATTTTACAAGTCCGGCAAACATCTGTGTCGTAGCACTTTTCATTTTCCGCCGTCTTGCCGCAATCATCTGCTGTACTGTTTCAAAATCTTCCTTTGAAATGATCGGCTCATGCGTATCCTGAATCCTCAGCCACTCACTTTGGTCATTGCGCACCTTACGTTTGTTCTTGTAAGACACATTCGTCTGTCGATAATGAACGGTATTGCCGATATATGTTTCGTCTTTTAGAATACTCTTGACCTGCGCTATTGTCCATGCGTATGATTTTTCTTCCGGTGCCTTTGCATAGATATTGGCAAATGTCCCATACCTCTTGTAATTGAGATAACCCGGCGTTGGTATCTTTTCTTCCCTCAACATTTGGGTTACTTTCGCCGCGCCATGTCCAAGAAGTGCATACGCATATATCTTTTCGATGATCCATTTTGTTTCATCATCCACAGCCAGCTTGTTCTTGATGTCAGGGTGCTTTTTGTAGCCAATCGGTGCATAGGCAAATGTGCGCTCGCCCACACGAAATTTCGCATTCATCGAGGTCTTGATTTTCCTGCTTGTATCCTTTGCAAACCACTCATTGAACAGATTCTTGAACGGTACAAAATCACTCAGACCTTTCTCCGTATCCTCTCCCTCGGAAACCGCTATGTAACGGACATTCTTATCCACAAAATAAAACTCAAGATAATAGCCCATCATTATGTGTTCCCTGCCGAAACGGAATAAGTCCTTTGTGATAATGCAGTTTACCCTGCCGGATTCCACATCTTCAATCATACGCTTAAATGCAGGTCGCTCGAAGTTAGTACCCGACCACCCGTCATCCACATATTCATCGACCACATGAAGTCCGTTCTCTTTCACGAACTGTCTTAAGATAGTCCTCTGCGTTTCAATACTCACGCTGTCTCCATAGTTTTCATCATCACGGCTTAATCTTAGATATAAAGCTGTATTGTTAATCTGTTGTTTCATATAGCATCTTCTCCTTTCAAATGAAACAACCCACGCTTACAATACATGCTTGTGTTAAGTATATCATAAATGTCGTTGTTTCGGGGAATATTTTTTCTTTTTATCCGTTTTTTATGAAGTATCATAGTGTACTGCATATCTTGCTTCCCGCATGACCGCATCCTCCACGATACACTCCAATGTCTTACCATCTGTCTGAAAGTGTTCCGATATGATGATTTTCACATTACCATGTATGAAATATTCTGGTTTTTCATCATGGATTTTCGGATTATCTTTCTTGACCGTTTCCATCTGTAACCACCTCTGATTTACCACACTTATTTCAGTTTCAAATGTGCCACTTACGACACATTTCTGATAAGATTATTCTAAATGGGCAAGCGGAAATCCACCATGTCATAATTGGCACATTTTGTGCCATTTTGGCACAATTACACAAAAAGAGCAGAGATAATAACCTCTGCAAAAATCGTTCTCATTCAGTTCTAAAAACGCCTGTAAAATTCTGTCAAAAACCGCCCTTCAGGCAGTCCGCAAGATACGCGTTTTGTCTTACAAAACACATCTTGTTAGGGGAGGTCTCCGCTCTGCTCCGGTCCGCGCAGAACAGATGTCCACAGGACATCTTGCGCCCCCTAAAACCCCCTTACAAATAACAAAATATACATATTTTTACTGTTGTCGGCTAAATAGTCAGCGCATTAGTCAGCTTTCTAGTCATTTTGTCGGCTTTTTCTGTAATTTTGTCGGCTTTTTGTCGGCGTCTAGTCACCTTTCTAGTCATTTTCATTGTTTTTCTAGTCGCACTTCTAGTCATTTCACCCATTTTCTAGTCTTTTGCTAGTCATTCACGGAAGGGTGTCAGCGGATTTGTCGGCTCATTAGTCGGCTTTTTAGTCAATTTGTCGGCGCATTTGTCGGCACATAAATTGTCCTATATTTTGTCCTCATTTTTCTAGTCATTTTGACGAATTTCTAGTCGCTTTTCTAGTCACAAAAAATTAAAATGGCTAGTTGCCAACAGAATAAATTTGTCAACAACCAGCCATATATGACACAAAATATAAATGCAAAATATTTGTAAAATTTCATTATGTATTTGTGGATATAAGTAAAAGATCCTGACATCTGCTATTACACTTTAATAGCAAATTTTTACACACTAACATTATACCAACCACCGGACGGAGCATAAGAAACCTGTCCATATACCCCTAATCGTTTTCTTTCTTCATCATATACTTTTTCATAATAACCTCTCATTGCCATATGCACCCGTGTTTCCTCTTTACTGGGTTTTTCATGCCACCCGGACGATGGTGTATATGTCAATATTTCATCACCATTCTTATCTTTTATGTGAATGGATCCGCCATCTTCTACTTCTATCGACTCACCATCATATTTCTTACCCAGCAATGCTTCAAAGTATTTTTGATATTTTTCTTTGGTCTGCTCTATGATGTCCGCATCTATCATTTGGTTAGCAGCCCCCATAAGACTTCTTCTGTCAGGAGCGACGATAGCAACCTGATCTGTACGCAATTTACTGAATTTCTTGTCCATATAGTATCCGTTTTTTGCATCTTCTAACGCATATTCTGTAATCTGCTGCTTCAATTCATCCGTAAGCTCCCATTTTTTTGAGGTTGTTTTAGATGTCGAATTGACGCTGACATTTGAAACACCATAATTATTGTTTACATTTAGATTGATCATCTGCTGCACCTCCTTTTCCATCAACCCTATCCTATATATATCAATGTGACAGCTTATACTTTGAAAACATTAATATTTTTCAAAATATTATCAATACCTGTATTCCTTTGATTCGAATATTGCTTTATGAATAGCTGTGTTGCAGATATAACTTTTTCACTCAACTTATCGGGAACAGCTTTATCTTTTGAATCCAAATAGAACTTTTTCGCATTAGTAACTGTTTCTGATGTATCAGCATATTTCTTTGGCAAGCGTTTTATATATTCTTCCATTACAGCTATGATTTTCGGAGTCATTTCCGCCTGTATCTCCAAAAAATCAGCGTGTGCTTTGCACTCAGCATTTAATAAACCTATTTCTTCATCTACAGACATATCCTTATTGTCATTGTCTTTAACAGAACTTTTCTCATTTAGCGCATTTTCATGTTTCTTGATAATGTCATCATATATCTCTGCATATGCACGGAGCAGGTCATTGGATTCCTCTTCTAAAGAAGCATACCAATCTGTTTCTTCAGTAGCATTTTTCGCTTTTTCTCCTTTTATGGAAGCTAATTTGTTGCCTAACACAAAAGCGTAATCTGTATCAAATGCTTCTCCACCGTCCTGTAAGGCTTTGCGCCGCTCCATAATGCTTTCGATACTGTCGCTTTTATTTAACCCATTATTCAAATAGTTCCGTTTTCCCTCCGCAGAAATAGCAACAACTGCCGTTGTATCATGCTTCATTGCAGCACCGGTTGCTCCCGGGATAATATTGCTCGAAGTATTGCCCTTCAGATATCCACCAATCGTATATGCCGGATTGTAAGATGTGTTAATCTTTGTACTCATAGTGTTGCCCTCCTTTGCTTCATGTGACGCTACCTGCGTCTGTCTGCTTGTTACTGAAATCCTTTTCATTTATTACTGATTTATACTTCACATTAATGCCTATCTTTCAACTCACTCTTGGGCGGCTTCTTTACATCATATATATTGATTCCATAAGGAATATCTAAAGTTCCTCTCTCGGATACAGTATATTTTTCACCATCAATTTCAAATACTGCACCGGGTTTGTAATAATAATATGTGCCAATTTCACCCGCCTGACCTGTGATTCCTTTGTAATCCGAATCATATTGGCTTCGCGGTATTAGCTCTGTATTCCCGCTCCTTACATCAGTATATAGGTAGTCCTGCTGTTTTCCTGCACATTTAACAGTAAAAAAACCTTTTTGAACGCCAGCCTGTTCCAAATAATTATTTACCTCATCTTTGGTAAAATATAGTCCGTAATAAAGACCGTGTCGTGAAAGAAGCTTCCAGAAAAAGCCTAGCTTACTACTTTCTTCATCCACCATTTTCTTTTCAAAGTAAGAATAGGGACAGCATAAATCATTATTAGTACAGGCAAGCTTATGCGCTTTACCATTTACATCATTAAATTTATAGTAATTACCCGATTGAATATCTATCACATTATCAACTGCCCTAATCTCTTTACAGCGGTCAATCGGCACTTCAGGTATTTGATCAAAACTATATTCCACCCCATCAGCAATTACGGAATAAGGGGTAACTCCAATTGAAAAGTAATCAAAATTCAATCTATCCAACATTGATTCAGACATCATTTTATCTGATTTTATTATTCCCTGCATGGAAAGTTCTAACTTATCATAGGTTGCAGTTTTCCTTCCCTTCGGTATATGTCCCTGCTTTACGGCTTTCATCTCATTACTGATTGACAGCACTGTTTTTAATCCTTCAATATTCAATTTGATTCCCTGCCTCTCCATAATTATTACTTGAGAATCCAATAACTCTACATAATATATCGTTAGCCTGCTGCCTGCCCTTAACCATGATGCAACGAATAGACATATAGTTTAATCACATTTTGTATTTCCATTGATCAAGTAATTATATCATAAATATTCGTTAATAACCAAAATCACGGGTAAAATGTCAAAATCAAGGGAAGAATGGTATACAATGATTCAATCTATAATAGATTTTATCATTATATGCCTATAATAACAAATTCAAATTATCTTTGTCAACAAATATTTAGTTTTTCTATACATTGATTTAACAAATATTTTATGCTATATATTATTTAAGGAGATATCTTCTATGGATAATAAAAGCAATTTTCGACGTGGCTCCGTAGAACTTTTAATACTTTATCTATTGAGCCATAAGGATTATTATGGATATGAAATTTCACAAACAATCAAAGAGCAAACCCATTCCGTACTAAATATACCTGTCGGTTCACTCTACCCTGCTCTATATAAACTCATTGATGCAGGATATATTACTGACTACAAAAAACAAGTTGGCAAGAGATCGATCAGAGTATATTATCACATAGAAGAGTCTGGTTTAAATCGGTTAAATATACTCATTGCGGATTACAATTCTACCGTAAACGCAGTACAACAGGTATTAAATTATATACCGGAATATGGAGATGAAACCAGTGTCTAGAAATAGTAAAATAATCAATTTGTATATTAACGAAATCAAAAACTATCTTCCTATCTGCAAATCAAACGAAAGGAAGTTCTTAAATGATTTGAAATCAGCTATTATAGATTTCTCTATCGAAATCAACGAATTAACATATGATGAACTGATTAATCAATTTGGTGAGCCCAAAGATTTGGCAGCAAATTATCTAATTGAAGCGGACTCACAATATTTAAGCCAAACAATTCGATATTCGCACAGAATAAAAATGTGCATAACATTATTTTCATGTGCAATCATCATTTCATTTTGTGCATATATATTATTTTCATATCGCTCATATAATAGGTTACAGAAATCTTATATTAGCAGAGAAGTAATTACTATTGATGAGCAATAAGTCACAAGAATATCAAAAGGGCGATGTCTCGCCCTTTCTTCAAAATGCTTATTCTGTTTGATTAGATCCTTACTGCATTACTGACAAATGGATTCTCTTTTTCAAACTCTGCTGCCTCCCTGCTTATTTCCTCCGGTGTTTTAGAATCAAAAAAATCTCTCTGCCACTTTGTATAATCAAATTTTTCTCTTATCACAATGGAAATAAATTCTTCTGCATCCACTATTCCCATTTGGCTTGTAAGACATCTCATACCTCGATTCATCAATTCTACTGTACTATCTGCCATATTATTCACTCTCCATTTCTGATACAAATTCAATCGGCGTTACCATTTTTATTTCATCTGTCTTGTATTTGAGCAATCTCTTATCCGTTGAAATGAAATAATCACACCGTGCATATATTGCTGATGCAACATGACATGCATCTTTGAATTTTACACCTGTCTGCATGATTTCATTTGCTTTTTTCTCAATTTCTTCTTTCCGTTCTATGCCAACATATAAGCTTGTGTTTTCCTGTATATACTGCATTATTGTTTCTTTACGCATTTCAAAAGGATTCTGACTACATTCATATCGGAGCATATACGAAGAAACAAGTTCGTATTTCTTATGCTTTATCAATTCTTGTATATATAGTTTACTCCTTGTTTCTAATGCTATCATAAGATACGATTGATCATCATAAGGACGATTATAACAACAGTTATCCAAATATATTTTCATGTAAATAATCCTTTCATTCAACTATAAGCATATCATAACGTACTATTGATTAAAATGCAATTAGAAATTAGTATCAGATATGTGCCGTATAGCGCACTAACGAAGCGTAGCGTAGTGGTATATGTGGGCTTCGCCCACATATAAGTGCGCCCTTATCAAGATAAGGGGATTTCAAATAGAATTCCACAATCAACATTACTATCCAAACGCAAGGATTGATAGCAACAACAAAAAAAGACAGAACTTTCCAACGCACGAGTCAAATAAGTTCTGCCTTTTTATATCATTTATTATTGTTAAGCGACTTAATTATTTAATCAATGGTAAGTATTGATTAAATCATGTATTACGATTTCCTCTGCTATCATCAATCCATGCTTTCTGATTTCCCACATCTCCATTGTTGAATTTGGATTATACGGCTTATGTGTTTCCAAATACTTTTCCATCATCTGATCGACCATCTGCTGTGCTTCATCATTTACAGGCTTCAGTACCTCAACCAATCTGCCAAACCTTACAAGCAACCTGTACCGCTCATAGTAGTTTTCTTTGAGGTAATCCATCGCCATAAGTCCGTATTTTCCTAACTCTGCTAAATTCCCCGTTTCAAAGCTGATATTAGGATAGAACATACCATCCTCTGCTTTTCTGTACGATAATGCTATTGACATAGTAATCACTCCTTGAATATTGTATTAGCATATATCGTGTAAGCGTGGGTTGTGGTGGTATCTTTAACTATGTGAAACTCCCGTTTCCCATTTCGATATGGCACGATCTGTAATACCAAGTTTTTCCGCAAGAGCGGCCTGTGTCAAGCCCTGCTCCTTCCTGCAGGAAGCTATGAAGTTTCCGATTTTCTCCTGATCCATGAGGAGCACCTCCTTTCTTGCATCAACATAAACCATGATACCCAATATGAACAGGAACAGATAGTTGCGTTATTCAAGAAAGCTTTATTTTAAGAACTCTACTGTAAGTTGAGTTCACTGCTAAATCCCTATTTGACTATAAGATGGCCAGAAGTTCTGTCAGATTACTTACTTCATAATCCGGAGTTTCATTTTCACTACTTATTCGCCAATATTTCCAAAAGCCCTGTTTTATCCATATTGTCTTCACTTTTTAAAACATCAAGATTTTCGTAAGGGTAACTGCAAAGAACACTATCCAAATATTTAATTCCACAAAAATATTTACATATTGAAGTATTCTTTACTGCACATTTATGTTCTTTTGTATTTTCCTCCTTATTCCACGGACACATTGTCTGTTCCCAATTAATATCAGATTGATTGCTTGTTAAATCAATATCCATATTTGCTCCACTTAACTGCTTCACTTTATTATGTATGTTGTCTTCATTCACATCTATCTCCATAACAATCCGCTTCCACTCTTCACCCAGTATCTTGAAGGTATCATCCTCCTCGCAGGCCGCTTCATGAAAACCTGCTGCCTTGTAGCAGCAGTAAGCAGGCATATTACTGTCAAACACCACAAGTGAAACCTTCTTTGTACCATACAGTTCAAAGGCGAACTTCTGTCCCAAAATAAGCATTTCCCTGCCATATCCTTTACCCCTCTTATCCGATGAAACGATAACAAAGCCTATCCTAAGTTCATCATCTGAATTATGGGGCTTTCGCAGGGTAAAGAATCCCACCGGTCCGTCTTCATCAAACGCAGTAAACGGCATCGCACCTTTTACAAAGGTAAATTCCTTCTCTGTTATCGGATATTCTCCCATTACTCCGGCAGTCCATTTATAAAAATCCTTTTCCTTATCACACCATGAAAGTATTGTTGGTGCATCTTCATCCTTGTATGGTCGTAGTCTAAGCATACTATCACCATCCTTGTAATCCCATCTATAATTCTACTTCATATATTTTAATTACGTTTATTTATCGCAGTAAATCTACTTTTGTTTTTCCATTTAATCAAAACTTTTTCCAATCTATTGAAATCCAAACATCTTTTTTCAAATTGCTGTTTGCGTATCCTTGGCAGATCATTTTATATAGTTTGTCAGCCTTTTTAACTTATCCTGTTTCATGATCCTCCTTATATATTAAACAAGGCTGTACAAAGTGCAGCCTTGATGGTTCCCACTCACAGTAGGGTTCACTGCTTTTATAGTTCCCACTCACAGTAGGGTTCACTGCTAATTACAGTATATCCAATCAACTAATCAAAGTCAATCAATATTTTACGCAATGATTACTACGAAATCCTAATCTCTGCGACCTTAAAGTACATAATAAAATATATTCTTAAATATACATGATGCAGCAATTTATAATATACGAATATCTTTCATTTCCCTTATGATGAGGCAGCTATGCAATCTGTTTAACCTGACATTTTTCACAGAGCGGATAATCATCTATAATTCCCTGTACCTTCGCTATCATATCCCGGAAAGATGAATTACCGTAAAAATATAATACAGTCCATTCCTTGCCCTCCCAAAAGCTATACATCCTTCCCATACCATCAAGCTGACTTTCCAGTCTCTCTATCAGCACATTTATATCACAGCTTTGATATACCTCCGCCGGCAGATCAACTCCATTCAAATAAATTGCAAATCCCTCCTGCGTCCCTACCGGTCTTTTCTGATTATCATATTGCAGATAGGAGCTTTTCGGAATTCCCATTGATTCCACAATTTCAGAGAATTTATCAATGGTGGCATCCGATGTGTCTTTCAGACAGAATTGAATATCACAGGATTGTATCTCGCCTGTTTCAGGATTCTGTGCAGTTCCGCCACCCTCTAATTCCCCCAATTGAAGCTCTGTGATCACCTGTTCAATGGCATCCTCTAACGGAAATCTGTGTACCGGTTGAAAATGAGCATTCAAATGCAGTTCAACATGACAATCATAATCAATTTTGTCAGATTTTTTAAGCTTATCAAATAATCCCATATAATCTTCCTCCAACAACCTATTACATAACAACTTTATGCTTTCCTCTTACCATTAATAAGACTATACAAACCTTGACATTATAAATGCAATTATGACAGCCAGTATCGGAAATCCTATGACGGTTGACACCCATTTACCCACAAGGGTCTTTCCATATATGTACGGCATAAGGTCTTCCGTGCCCTCAATGACCCAAGCCTTTGTCTTTGAAACCCAGTACCAGTCAATAAATATCCTGTCGAACAGCCCTGATATCCATAAAATAACCGTCATCTGAAAAACAGCACTTTTGAAGTCCGTAACCCCGTTAATCCCATATACCATATATGGAACAAGAATGAACATTGGAACAAACAAAGCGATAAATGTGATGATCTTATTTCTCTTAATCCTTTGATGCGTTGTAAGCCCAAGCTCCACAACACGGTTCTTTACCTCCTGCTCATAAAACACCACCAACCCAACCGGACCGTTGGCAATTCCTATCACGCACACTATTAACAGTACAAAACACATCACAATTCCTTCAATTACTAAGATCATATATTACATCCTCCTCTGACTTTTCTATTTATCTTGATAATTCAGCACTCAATGAATTAGGAATACCTCTCGGTCCTCTGATCGCATATATTCCATATTCTTCTTTAAGCCGTTCAAATGTAAATCTGTCACGCTCATAACGCTTTAACAATTTGATTCTCATCAACGCACTGATAGTCAGCTTACCATCCTCATATTCATAAGGAATGTCTGTCTCTGTCACCTTGCATTTATATAGGATTGCAGACACAGGTGATGCCACATACATATAAACCGTATCACCCTTTTTGATTCCGCTTCCCTGCTTCCATTCTATAACTTCTTTGTCATCAAATGCGTGCTCGATATCGTAATACTTAGGATTTGCCGGAATGATCCATTCTTTGGGCGGTCGTACCTTCTGTTTCTTTTTTGCAGATGCAGTGTTCAGAAAGCTCTCGTCAATGCGGTCACATATATCATCAAATGGTACTGTTCCATCAAGCAGAATTGTAAGCCAGTTCATTTTATTCATATGATAGCCGCGGGAATATCCTTCCCGCTGTAATAACATATCCATTAAAAATGCATCATTTATCTTGACATTTAATATGTCTACCTGCTCATCACGGGAAAGCCCCAGCCTGTCAGCCCACACATTCATAATAAGACCATACCATTTGTTATTATCTGAATGTCTGAAAACCGCCGCATCCGGTGTCTTTTTCCACAAGTATTCCGGCTTAGTCTTGTATTTCTTCTTCACGTATTCAATTATTTTATCTCTGTATGAAAATTGTTCTGACATATAATAATTCCTCTATATACTACTATTATTGTTCATACTCTTCTGCTTATATTATAATTTTTCCTCATACATTACTGCTGCCATTAGTCCTTTATTTTTCCCAACAATTCTATACTTTCCAGATAATCCTTTTCCACATCGCTTAATGTACGTTCCTTGTATTTCTTATATTCATTTTCGACTTTTTCCATTGCCTGTTCGTGACTTATAGCACCATTACCAGATAGCAGTTTTTCACTGGACATTGTTAGAATATTATCTAAATGGGCTGCCCAATCCTTCATTGTCATAACCTGTTCACGTTCCGCCTGTCTTTCGGCAAAGTCAAGATATCCAGATACAATCTGTCCCATCGCTCTAAGTTCCTTTTCATCAAGATAATTCTTTGCCACCTTAGCTTCTTTGAGTGTGGGCTGGTTATTGGCAAATGTTGTAATACCCATAAATTCTTTTTCAGCATCCGCTCTGTGATAGATTAGTTCAGCAGCAGTTTCCCCATGCACAGCATAATGGATTTTATTCTGTACCTTCTTGAAAAACTCGATTGAAATATCTGACCTCGGATCATAGTCAATGCTCGTTGCATAGATTTCTAATACCTGACGATAAAATACCTTCTCTGAAGCACGAATATCTCTGATACGTTCTAACAATTCTTTGAAATATCCGCCTCCTCCAAGATTTTTGAGACGTTCGTCATCCATTGTAAAACCTTTTATCATATATTCCTTTAATCTCTCTGTCGCCCACCTACGGAAATTAGTAGCAATCTTTGAATGAACACGATATCCAAGAGAAATAATCATGTCGAGATTATAATATGTAACATTATATTTTTTCCCGTCATTTGCAGTTGTTCGGAATTTCCGAACAACTGTATTCTCTTCTAGTTCACCATCTTCAAAAATATGTTTTATATGTTCACTAATATTAGACTTACTGCTTTGATATAACTCAACAAGCTGTGCTTGCGTAAGCCACACTGTTTCATCAACAATCCTGACATCAATTTTCGTGATACCATCTTGGCTTTGATAGATTACAATATCGCCTTGGGTATCATTTTGTTCCATATCTTTATACATAAATTTCGCCTTTCTGTATTGTATTTCACAACTCTTTGCGCAAGTAAATCATATCTTTAAGCTGTACCCCACCTTCAAAAATCGGGTGATCGTAATTATCCGTAAAAAAGTTCTTTACCACATGATGTCTGACAAAACCACATTTTTCATAAAATGGTATAGTAAGAGGACTGTCTCCCGTTCCTACCTGCAGGGCAGAGTACTGCCCCTTATATCTGTCAGCCACATAGTCAATAAGAATCCTTCCATATCCTTTTCCATGACATTCCGGTATGGTAGCAATATTCTTAATCTCCAAGATGCCGTTCCCCTCATCCGTAACGACACACTCACCTTTGATTCCATCGTCATCCGAAACATACATTGTTCCGTTTTCAAGATAACGATCGATCATGTCTTTCTGCTCATCTGCCAATAACAGAAGTGGCAGGTACTGCTTTTTATTTTCCTTGATTTCAATTATTTGCATACTACTGCTCCAAACATTAATAATTATAATCCAAAAATAGTTGACAATTATTAAAATTAGCTATAATATAATAAATGGAAACGGGTTTTCACCACACTTATTGTTGTGGCTTGCTCGTTTCTTTTTTTATTGATAATATATCATATAAATATTTTTTCCCGTTTTCTGCATGATTCACTAAAAGCCTGGCGCTAAACACGTCTATTCCCTCACAAACCTGCTGTCCCCTTCCGGCATATCAAGTGATGTATACCTTTCCACTCTCATATGCAGGTCATACTTCTCCCTAAGTTTCATGATCTCCTGCATCATCGGTGACTCGTGATGTCTGTCAATCGCCTCCTGGTCTTCCCAGCTGTCAATCAAAAGAACCGTTTCCTCATCATTTTTCGGGTAGAAATACTCATACCTGAGATTGCCTTCTTCATTTCTTATTCTTCCTGCAACCCCCGTCTTTTCCATCTCATCGGCAAACTTCCTTGCGTTGCCTTTCTCTCCGGTATAATAAATGTTGACCGTTATGCTCATAACTGTAACCTCCTCACCATGATATATTCTTCTTCATTTTCATCTACGATTTCAAAGCCTGCCTTCTTATACAACTTTACCGCATAATTTTCTTTTTGGACGGCTAGCGAACATTTCCCATATCCGGCATTTTTCAGTTCCCCAATCATCCTCTCCATAAGCTCCGTACCGATTCCCTTACCCCGGTATTCCTTATATAACGAGATTGCAAATGACGGTGTACTGTCATCTACATGTCCGTAATCTTTCATGATCCTTGTCCAGACAGCTCCTACGACCTTTCCGTCTGCTACTGCTGCAAGGCATCTGTCGTCCGGCTTATCTCCAAAATCTTTGATATAAATCTGCAACGCATCATCCTGTATAATTGATTTTGGCGGAGCATCCACACCCTCCGGAATGAATATTGCCTCATACAAAAAATCATCCAACAGGTGATATTCTGATTTCTTCATAGGTCTTATAACAGGTTTACGAAAGTCCAGAAAAAATGATACCTGTCCCTCAACCTCCTCAAAGCCTCTATTCTTATAGAACTCGTATGCCGGCACACGCTTCTCTGTCATCAGGAATATCTGTGATATATCCCTTTTCTTCAAATACTCTTCTATTAAATCAAAGAACTGGGAGCCAAGTCCCTCCCCCTGCCTGTCGGTCTTGATACAGAGTTCCTCGATATGGTATTCTGTTCCTCCCCACCAATGCTTTATGTTGCCAATAGATATGCCGATGCAACTATTCTCATCTGTTTGGTCGTACAACCCAAGAATAAGGGGCGTTCTCACTCTCATAAGATCAAGCAGATATTCATTTAACTGGTTCTCATCACTCCAGTCATCATTCCAAGGCGGAGCCATAAAAACTGAACGGAATAATTCTTTTATCTCATCTAAATGTGTTTCATCTAATTCTTTAATCATTACCATTATATTTCTCCTTAAAACCTTTATCAATATAGTAACACAACTTTATCATTCATCTACCTCAATCAATTCATGTTCAGAAACATTTCTACCTGCCTTCATATCCGCAATTCTTCTCTCCAACTCAGCTATATTCTCCGGACTGTAAAAAGGATCAGACTCAACGTCAAAAGCAGTTTTCTTAAACATCATCCTCGTCACTTCCAAGACACCTTTATGCTTGAGATCCCTTGGTTCAAACTTAATGAGCATATATACAAGCTGCATCACAAGTCCTGCGCCAAATGTGCTGATAAGCGTTCCGATTCCCACAGGTCCACCAAGGAGCCAGCCCACAAGAAGTACAACAGCCCACAGGAGGATCTCCACAATTCCAATGGGAATTTTGGAAAATCTCTTGCCTAGTCCTACAAGAAGAGCATCCCTCGGTCCACAGCATTGTTCGGCACTCATATATATCCACATGCCAAGCGCCATAAATACAAAGCCCACCAGCATTATTCCAATTCCTATCCACACATTGTGATTCTCTGCAAAAGGATTGAGGATATTAAACATCTGCACAAAATTCCCTGTAAGCAGTGCATCAATTATTGTTCCATAGCCTATCCTTTCCTTTAACGCAAGGTCAATACAAAGTATTATCAACGCCATGATGGTCATGGAAATACCATAGTTAAATGGTGTATGCTTCGCAATTCCCATCCCAAGACAATCCCATGGTGCCAGCCCGATATTAGCAAATATAGTCAAATGTACTCCAAAGGAAAACACTAGCAATCCCAATACTATCATTATCCACTGTTTTATAATCTTACTTCTGCTCATACTTTACTTTTCCAATCTTCTTGTAGTTTACTATTATTATTTTGTTTTATATGTTACTTAACATTATTAATTATAAAAATACTTAATCTAAATATTTTTATAACAATCGAAATTATAATTTTAACTTCAGTTAAAATTCAATATTTCTGCAATATCACCAGACATTACAATATACGGAGCATCACTCATAGACTTGTTTTCCTTTTTCATCCATATTCTCCACTCTTTGTCAATCTCATTTTTCGTGTAAGCTGCCGTATTAAGGTAGATACTGTCCATCCCGTACCGCAATGCAACAGCAATGTCACATTTAAACTCATTACCCACCATTACCGATTCATTCGGATCAAGCTTCTCTTCCTTCACCAGCAGTTCCATAAATGCCTTTTCAGGTTTCATTATACCGTAATCAGAAGAAATGTACATCCTGTCAAATAATAAATTAAGCCCTGTCATCTCAATTTCCGGCATGGTAAAAATCCTCTGTGCATTGGACAACAGATATACGCCCTTACCCTGCTCTTTGAGTTTTCGCAAGGTCATGACAGTATTAGCATAAGGACGGATATACTTTCTTGAATGCACCCGGAACAGATTAGCTGCCGCAACGCACCAGTCACTAGATGTTACAATATCCAAAACCTTTTCCTTGTCACTAATATATTCTTTTCTAAGGTCATCAACCGGCACTCCCGAAATCTTTACACTGCACTTATACCATGCATCATGCTTTTTTCTTCTAACATAGCTATTTTCAACTTCATCAAATAATTGAACTTCATCAATTGATCGAACTGTATCCAAAGAACGTTCATCACTTTGAATCTCATTCCATCCAGGCACTTCAAAAAGAAGTCTGGCAAACACTCTCTCCAGCTTTATCTCCGGGCATTCCACTCCATTTCTCTCCCGAAGTATTTCCCGTTCTTCGGCATCCATTAACCAAAATGCATCTGAGAGCGCCTTGCCATTCCACTTGCAGCCATACACATTATAAAATTCTGCCATAAGCTTCCAAAGAGATGGTTTTCGTTCATTTGTACTAATATCTATCAGTGTTCCATACAGATCAAATATATAATTCTGATATTCCTTCATTTCTCTTCTCATTATCCGACCAGCCATATTGATGATCAGATTATGCCCTTTCTTTTTTACAATAATGGCGATGCCATTTTACCAGTAATCCATGTTGCACCAGGTAATATCTTAATGCTGCTTTATGCATTATAACATCTTTATATATATTTGAAACATAAAGTTTTTCGATCAGACACAATGTTCTATTCATCAAGCTTGAACTCCATCCCTCTATAAACCCTCACAGGATTTCCCCGTTCCAGTCTTGTATGCTCTATCCATGCCTGGTTCTTCTGCCTGTCCTGTTTTTGTTTTTCCCTTTGAGAAAGTATGGTATTTAACTTTTTAAGAGCATCCATCCGGTTCATATGCTGGCTTCTTTCTGATGTAGATGTCACAACAATTCCTGTTGGCACATGGGTTATACGCACCCCTGTCTCCACCTTGTTAACATTCTGCCCTCCGTTGCCTCCCGAATGAAAGCTCTCAAAAACTATATCCCTGTCATCATAGTAGCATGCTTTTCTGCTGCATTCTCCACCAGACTCTCCATATATTTTCTCACTTGTTCCCTTTCCATATGCAGAATCGCCCTGTGCACTGCCATGCTCATTTCCTTCAATCTCAGGAATCACACTTACATCAACAAACCAGTTCTTTCTTTTGTGATGAGGTCTAAATGGGCTTGCACACACCCACTTAACCGACCCGTCCAACACAGACAAATCCTCATGAACAGAAAACATTATAGACTTGTAACAGTTCTTATCATCTGACGGGAACTCATATATCTTCTCAATATCAGGAAACTCAGCCTGCAGTGAGGAAAATAATTTCCCCACCACAAGCTCACATTCTTTAGGTCCCTGACCTGAGCTTATCTGTAAAATCATATATTAAAATTCTCCTTTATTTTATTACGTTTATTTTTTTATTTATAGTTTACATAATTCCCAAAATATTTAAATCAACTATAAATCATTATTGCAATTAAATAACAATGCGTATATTACAGTTACATAATATATTATAGTTTACATAATATATTACATTTTAATAACATATTAAAATTAAAATAATGCAGCACAGTTTACATAACGCATTATAGTTTACATAATATTTAATAATATATATCACGCCTTCCCACCTGCCTTATAGTTATACACAGGCTTGATCACCTTAGCGATCTTAACAGTTTCACCGATCACATCTGCTATGTCGTCAATCGCCCTGTAAGCAAAGGGAGATTCATCAAGCGTATCCTTATTAATGCAGACTGAATATATTCCCTCCATCGATTTCTTGAATTCCGAAACTGTATAATGTTCAGCCACCTCAGTTCGCTTATATATTCTTCCCGAACCATGAGGAGCAGAATAATTCCAGTCGGCATTTCCAAGTCCCGTTCCAAGTATCACTCCATCCCGCATATTCATGGGAATTATCACACGTTCTCCCTCCCTGGCACTTATGGCTCCTTTTCTCAAAATAGGCATAGAAACATCACTGAAATCTATATAATTATGAATGCATGTAAAGCTGTCCTCAACCTTCCATTTCATTCCCTTAACTATGGATTCTATCATTGCCTCTCTGTTGAGACGGGCAAAATCCTGCATGACCTTAAGGTCATGCAGATAATCCTCTTTAAGTCCACCCGTAAGACATGTCATCTCATAAGGAGCATATCCCTGCTTTCTCATCTGCATTTCCTTCTGCCCGGTCCTCAGATAATAATCTGCCACCTCCATCCCAAGATGCCTGCTGCCGGAATGAATGACAAGATATACATTTCCTTCCTCATCCTTATCAAGCTCGATAAAATGATTGCCGCCGCCAAGGGTTCCGATACTTCGAATGGCTTTTCTGGCATTTATGCTCTTATAACATCTAAGCTCCGACAGATCTATCCTGTCAGCATACTTATGCTCCTTTTCCCGAATTTTTGGACCGACAGGAACATTTTCCCTAATAACAGTATCTAACTGCTGAAATTGCAGTCCCTTCGTCTTAAGCTTCGCAATGGTCATGCCGCAGCCTATGTCAACTCCCACAAGGCTAGGCATAATGGAATCTCCCACCGTCATGGTAAGCCCTATAGTTCCAACCTTCCCCGGATGAACATCCGGCATTACACGGATTGTCGTTCCCTCAGCACTCTTGTGGTCACATATCATCTGTAACTGTTTTCTCGCATATTCGTCTATCGCATACTGCTCATTTTCCACAGTATACACTATTGCGTTTGTATATTTGCCGTATATTGTAATCATATATAATCTTCCTCTTTTCTTATAAATTCATTCAGTTATAGTAATATGAATATCAAAACGATTACTTCCATATTACCAAACCATTTTCCACTAAGGCTCTGTCGTAACATACAGTTGATTTAGCCTTCTCCTGCCTCTAAAATTTTATGACTAAAACTTTTTTAGGGAGCCTTCAACAGATAAAACGATTGCTATGTCAAACAATAAATGTCAAGATAACCTATAGAAATATCTGCATAACAAAAGCACCCTAAAACAAGGATGCCGTTAATCCAAATGCTATAATATTATTAGAATTATATATGAATTTCTAAGAAAGATTCCATGATATATCATACGAACCAAATAATTAGCTATAATGATACAATAGACCGCCAGAAAAAACAAAACCCAAACGAATTCAAATAACATTAAGGACAGCTTCATCCCTGTAAACAACTATTAAATTCTGATTTCTGTTAATACAATGCATACTGTCCTCCTATTCTGTACCGGGTTAATTAGTTACATGAAACGATTATTGCTTAAACCAATTCATCATTTCATAAGATTCGTGCTATCTCTAGTTGTGTAGTATATATAACAAATGTAAATCTGTCAATAGTTTAATTTTATATTATCCAACAGCCATTCATTTCTCCTCTTATACCATTGCTTTAGATATTCCACATTTTCTTCAAAGGCAGGAAGCGGTGTTCCTGCATAAGCAAAATACTGTTTGCCCTCCTCCCATAAACCTTCACCATAATTATTGTCAAAAGAAGCACCATAGGCTTTTACTGTCTCATCTATAAGACCGCCTTCATCATATATACCGGCAAATATTTTCTGAACATCTTCACTTCCGTACCTGTCCCATACAAGCTTTCTAAATTCCCGGCATTCCATCAAACACTTTAACAATTTTCCCTGCTCATCTATCCAAAAGCCTTCTGCACTGTCACCCGTTGTGGCAAGATTGCTGTAATGAGTATAATAGCTTGAATTGACATTGCCTGCAGAAAGATCATAATCCCACACCGGACCTGCATAAAGCAACCCATCCTTGTAGTAATAATATTCCGAAGAAAATCCCATATCAACAGATTTCATAAATTCTGCAAACACGCAGTAATCCACAAAGGAATCAATGTCTATAACCTCAGAAAGCTTCTCTATGCTATCTTGCGTTGCAGAAGATTCTTTATCCGAACTTGCTTTCATTACGTTGAATCCCATATTATCATCAATATCTTTTTCTTCATTACTAACACTAGCATTATCAGATCCAACCTGTGTTTCAACAATCACTTCCTCCACATGATTCATCACACTAAGCACATATTCTGCCTGGCTCTCATTTGCATGCTTTGGATCATGTATAAGATATCTGTAACCATTATCCGTTATGATATATGAGGTTTTATCCTCATCCTCTCTTGTCCTCTCATACTCCACAAGAAAATCCCCTGCCCCAGGATGAATATCTACCCTGTCTGCGCCATCCTGCACCGGCTCAGTTATCAGGTAATTTCCCTGATATATATCATTTATCCATACATCTGCAAATCTGCATTCAGAAGTATAGTCAAGCCTTAATTTCCCTGCAACAGATAATGCTGCATAATTGCGCAATAATGTGGGATCATAAGCATTGGCTAGCAATACCCATTTTCTGCCCCTTCCCATTCCAAGTATATCTCTGCTGTCCTTTAAGCGTAGTGCGTACGAAAGCTTATCTGCCTCAAGAGTACTGTTTCCCCTGACCTTGATCTCGCATACATCATCTGCCAAGTCATAGCCATCAGCCTCTATATGTACTAAAGCAGCTACATACCCGTCCTCCCACAATAGTCTTCTGTCCTTCATTTCTTCCGATGTAATACGAATCTCCGCCACCGGTTTCATGCCATTTATCTCTCTTTCTTTTTGATAAATGACACAAAATGCAATAATGCTGACGATTGCCAAAATAAGCACCGCTATAATTATCTTTCTTATCTTATTATTAATAGATATATTTATCATATGTTCTGCATAGCCCCTGCTTATCTATCTTTTATAATTCATTCCTTCTATACATCAGTACGAACAATCCTATCACCGATATCACAAGAGCCCCTGCTGCCGCCCCGGTCTCCGAAGCATCTCCTGTCTTGGAGCTGCTGCCCGTCTTCTTACTTGTCTCTGTAGTTTTTTCTTCGGTAGCAGTCTTCTTTTTCTTTTCAGTGGCTGTCTCGGTTTTTGCCTCTGTGGCAGTCTCCGTCGTCACTTCTGTTGTTGCTTCAGTCGTTGTCTCTTCCTTTGCCTTATGTGTATTTACAATGTCTAAGCCATTGTATTCCGTTTCATAGCCTGTAACCACATCCTCTTTAACTGAGTATACTATCTCCGTTCCGTCCTCCTTGTTCCTTGGAAGCTTACCGAAATCCCATTTCCAGTTATCCTTCGCAGTAACAGTCCTCTTATCTATCTCATTACCGTCTGCCAGCAAATGAACCGTAATGCTTACAGGACGAAGACCATCCTTGTCATTCTCATCTTTCCATGTCTTGCTTCCGCTGACAGCAACAACCTTCTTATTCTCATAAGAGATTATATTCCCTGTATGGAATACCTTAACATCCTTATCCTTTAGGAAATCCGGTATTTCCACACCGAAATTGCCTTCAAGAATAAAATAATATTCATTATCAGCATCTAATGAAACATCATCCGGCGCTGCTGTCTCAACAAGCTTATATATTCTGTCCAAAGGAAGCCTCTTGAAATCACAGGTTCCGTCAGCCGTTGACACAAGACCGTCCTTATATCTCTGATACACATCATCCTTTGACAGGTCAGGGTATGTATTACCATTGTTATCATATACAGAGTATACCTTAAATGTTGCTCCCGGAAGCGCTTCCTGATTACCGCCGTTATTCCAGTATTTGAACACCGATATATCACCTGTCATCTGGTACGACCATACACTGATGTTAGAAGTAAAGCCGGAGAAATCCACCTCGTCATCCGTATTCTTTGTACTCTCATACGCACTGATCGTACATGAATTCTGAGTATTCTCCTTCTTCATCCAGTTCGGTTCCCTGCCCGGATTAACATTGAATATAACCTTATAATATATATACAGATGTGTCTTATCCGGTACTGTGAATTTCACCGTATTGTCTGTCTGAACTGACTGCTCAATGGCAATATCACTTCCCGTATCCACGGCAACTGCACGCACAGATGTGGGATCTATAGTCATCTTATCTGTCATGACATCCGTAACGGTAAGAAGATCTCCGTCCACCAGATCAACAGAATACGGATTGACCTCTATACGATAGTACCCGCTTACTGTACTGTTCTTCACATCCACTACCGGCTCACCTGTCACTGTCTGATAATCCTTATCCATAGAATCCTTGGAAATCTGCTTCTCAAGAGTGAAACTGTCTGTCACATAATCACTCTTATACTGAATATCCCCATAGGCAGCAACTGCCCTGTTCTCGAAGCTCTTACTCGTCTTCTTACTTTCCAGCAGATCTACGATCACGGAATCATCTACCATTGTTCTGAAATAAAAATTGATATATCGGGAATTATAAGTAGTTTTCAACAAATCTTCCAATTCGTCCGTATAGTCAAATGTAATTTTCAACTGCTTACCTGACGCATCAATCTTATAATAATTATCCGGCAGCATGCACTGTGCATACGTCTTGTTTGTCACACTCATCCCCGATGCCACATAGGCTATGCAGTCACCATTATCCGTCCCGTCAAATGTAAGTCCATCAGGAAGCTCATCTGTAATGACGACCTCCTTGCCATCTCCTGCAATAGCATAACGAAGATCAACTCTCACACTCCACCCCAGATAACGCCCTTCCTTATACGAAAAGGTCTGGTCGCTGAATTTCAGAGTTCCCTTATCCTTCTTAAATGCGATGTAATCCGTAGCCGGAACATTATTCTTTTCCTTGACATTCACAACGGAATTAACATATACCGGCGGATAAGTATCATCCGTAGTATCCGTATCATCATCAAAGTATACGCTTGCCGTGTTATACAGGGTAGCGGATTCCGTAATCACATCCGTGGTATCAACACGATAGCGGAGTACAAGATGGTATACATTATCGCCATTGCCAGCTACTAAAGCCTTTATACTGCTTATAGGAGATGATCCTCCTGAAGAATACAGCTCTCCCGTTGGATTATAATAATATCTCTTAAATGACAATTTATTAAGTGAAGCAGTATCAATATCCACCACAAGCTCCCCATTACTGTAGCTGACGCTGCAGCCTGATATGCTGTCAAGATCGTCCCATGTTATCGATCCTATATATGACGAATTATCAATGTTATAGGCATCCCATGCTGCCTTATACGTATTCCACAGAGCAAGCAGTGTCACCTGGTCATATCCCTCTGCATGCTCCGTATCATTAAGCCATCCGTATGTCTCACCATAGCTTAAGAATGCCTCCTCAGCTGCATTAAGCGCACTTCTGTCAAACTGCTGCGTGTACGGCAGTGAATACAGTTCAAGCTTTACATCCCTGATTCCTAATGCATTAAGGGAAATCTTTCCTGATGTCGTTCCACTGCTTGATATATTATATGGATCATCCGGATTTCCATAACGCCTCGCCGTATAGCCATTCAGTCTGTCCACCATCTTAATATGCTTGATACCGGAAACCGCCGTCTCCCAGTCGGATCCCATCGGTGTTCTGCCTGTGATTTCCCCATCACCATTCCTTGTCAAAGTATAACGAAATGTATCCATACGCAGTGCAACGGAATAATCCACATAAGAGCGTGTCTCACCCTCTGCCAGCTCGTCAATATATACATACTGTTTCTGATCCGCTCCATAACTGCTTGTATTATCAGCCGTGTATTTACTGCTCGTTGCCACATTAGAAGGACCCTTTACAAGAATCGCTGAGGGAGGTACATCTAATCTGGTCTTAGTTTCTCCTTTAAACTCCACTCCGAATACAGTCGCTTCTATATTATTAGTAAAGACATCCGTGTATTTCTCATATGATGGAACAAAGATCATATATTTATATTCATAATTGCCTGTTGTATCGTTCTTAGTAAAATCAGAAATTTTGATCTCATAATCCTTTTTAGTCGGCGTTTCACCAATACCATTGACCCCGAAGATATGCTGTGCATTGACAAGCTGCTGTAACAGTTCGTCATTCGTCATCGCCTCACCATCAAGATAAAGATTAGATGCACTGTTCACAGTACCGCCATACAATTTGGTAAGACTTGGCGAGAAAAAACCTCCGATAGTATTATTTTTACCCGCTACGGCTAATGATGTATAATTGGCTCCATCGCTCTCAAAGAACATCCAGTCTGTGTCACTGATTGCGTCACATTTACCGGATAAGGTATCAACAAGCTTGATTGCCGCGCTTGTATTATCCTCAAACAGCTTCTTAAAATCATTAGGGGTGACAGTAAGTGTATACTGCACCGGATAACAGTAGACAGGCTTAGAATCATATTCCAAATTTCTCTTACTTACCGGATTACCATCCTCGTCAGTCAGAATCGCCCCCGTCTTAGTGATTGAAGGCTTCTTGACCGTAGTTGTAACTTCACCGCTTGTACCGGCCGGTTCTCCATGCTCATCTGTATATGTAAGCTTTGCATTATTCTTAATCTCTGCAACGTCCGTGAATTCCGTACCATCTTTAAGTGAAACGCGATAAGAAATCGTATACTTCATCTCCTGTGCCTTGCCGGGACTGTCATCCGGTGTGAATGTAAATCCCGCTGTCGTAACATCTGTCTTTACCGCTAATGCTGCCGTCACATCAGTAACCGTTCCATCCTCTGCCGTTGATGTAATCTTCAATGAACTTACATCCAGCTCCGTGTTCACATCCACAGTATCAGTAACAGTAATTCCCTTCATTATCTCCCGATAATCCAGTGTGATAGAATAATTGATATACAGCTTTCCGCTTTCTTCATAGAAATCAGAATCTGAGCTGTTCTTAGGTCCCTGCTTCTTAAATGAAACACTGCCGGGATTAGAATAATTCACATTCTTAACATAGGTTCCAAAGCCTAACGGCTGCTCCGAACCATCCGGCTCAGACCTGTTCTCTCCCACATGAACCTTACCTGCCAGAATTGCTCCTCCGCCTATGTTACTCATTCCCTCAACTGCCTCAAGATCTAGCTCTACATTGAACCTGTCAGCAGCCTTATCAATTGAGTATGTTGCAATCTGTTCACCCTCATAGTACAACGGTCCTGTAAGCTCTGTAATACTGATATTGACCGTACTAAGCTTTGTAGCAAATTTGGTGATTTCGTTCTCATTATTATTAATTCTCCAATCAAATGCCAATGACAGATCATCATCCTCTGTTACCGTCATTCCATCCATCAACGGATCTCCCTTATGCCATACCTTAAAGTTGGACACAATAAGATTACCCACCGCATCCTCTGAACCAGCAAGTTTACTGTCAATATTATCTTCCGTTATCTCATCAGCATCTGATAACTTTTTATTCTTTTTTGAATTCGTTTTATCCGTAGCATCATTCAAGTTATCCGATGTCTCAATATTATCATTCTGCTTGATGTCAGAATCCTGCTCTATGCCGGCATTGTTGTCATCCTTAGAATCCTTCTCCAAACTATTCTGTACATCAGAAGCATTCTCATTGTCAATATATTGCGAATCGTTCCGTACTTCAGAATCAGTATCTGCATTCGACTCATTATCCGTATCGGCGCTGCTATTCTCATTTTGCAAATCCCCCTGCTCATTCGGCACATTAACCTTAGCACTACTATCAGATTCTTCACTATCCTCGGTATCTGCCACATTATCCGACACATCAATATTCACCTCAACATACTCTTCCTTCGGGGAAGACGATTCTTCCGCCCCCTCTGCATCCACCATGTTCATATATGCTCCCTCAATCAGCCTGTCCGGCGAAATGACAGAACACAACATTATACACACCATACTGATTGCAAATACACGCCTTATTTTTCTAATATTCATACCCATCCTCCAATACATATTTAAGTTTTATATTTTACAGATATCTAAGATAATTGCATCACAAGTACTTTTTATCATACTATATTTTTTTAACTTCTAAGTCAAATCATTCATGTACATGATTTTCCCACACACGGATATATCTGTCAACAATCAAAATAGTTTGAATTTTCATTTAGTGGAAACTTTGGTCTTTGTGTCCCAAACTTGTACAAGCCAAAAAAGAAGACACATTTTATAAATGCTTACATCAAGCAAAAAAGCCCACACAGGCAAGCATGGCACACTCCACATGCCATCCATGTCCATACAGGCTTTTTTTATCATCTGTCTATTATATTTTCGATCTTAATTATATCAAACTCAAGTTTCCGTCACAAATCACACTATTTGCCCCTGACTCGCAATTCGGCTTGTTTTGCAACTTGTTTCACTATACATACTTGTTCAGGGCAAGGTTTCTGAACAAATTTACTCCGCCTTCTTGATCTGGCTTGTGATCTCCTCCATCTTCTCCTCAGAGAGAATGAATTTCTTCTTAAACACCAGGATTGCAATGAAAAGTCCGGCAATCGGAACAAGTGTCATTGTCATACGAAGTCCTGTCTTGGCGCTTGCCGCAACATTCTTTGCAAAGTCCACAGTTTTGTCTGCCTCGGTTGTATTTGCATTAGACAGGTTATTGAGCTGTAAGCAAAGTGACGCGATAAATGCTGCCACGCCGGAAGCCAGCTTAACTACAAAGGTCTGCATTGAGAAAATTACTGACTCATCACGCCTGCCGTTCTTAAGCTGTCCGTAATCAACTGTGTTGGCAAGAAATACTGTTGTAAGCACCTGTAACACACCGTTGGCTGCAAAGATGAAGAAGCCCGGAATGAACAGGATATATACTGAATTCATGCTTGTAAATGCTATTCCAAGGAGCACTGCATATCCAATGATGGCACTGGTAAGACATACATAGAATATCTTATTGTTGCTTAATTTCTTTCTAAGCAGCGGATAGAATAACATCATGGAGATAATCTGAATACCACCGCCAAATGTATTGAACAATGTATAGCTGTTGAACCATCCTGTACCGCCAAAGTCATATTTGAAGAAGTAGATTACAAGGTTTGAGGTAATATAGATTGATGTGTTGATAAGCACGATTGCTATAACAACTGTCATAGCCTGATCATTGGAAAGGAGTGCCTTGAACATCTGACCAACGCTTGGAGATTCCATATCAACTGTTGATTTCTCCTTAATATTAACACAGGTAATAGTGATAAATACTACGAACAGTACTGCAATGATAAGTGCGAACCATTTAAAACCTGCAATCTCAATCTGCTTAGCTGTGGCGTCTGCTCCTGCGATCGCACCACCTATTTTATTAACAAGGATCATGGTGAAAATGGTAACTAAAGCCGAACCTACACCTGCACATGAACGGGCAAGAGTTGTAAGACCTTCACGCTCCTTGCCTCCTTCTGTAAATGCAGGGATCATTGACCAGTACGGAATATCCATCATAGTGTAGGTAACGCCCCAAAGGATATAGAACACAGCTGCATAAGCCGTAAGTCCCTTGGAATCCATTGTGGGAGGCGCAGCAAACATAACGAACAGTATAACTGCATTGGTTATAGTTCCAATCATAAGCCAAGGTCTGAACTTACCGAACCTTGTGTGTGTCTTAGCAACCACAATACCCATGATGGGATCGTTAAATGCATCAAAGATTCGTGCGGCAAGAAGTATGATACCCATTGCCACTGCACTAACTCCAAGCACATCCTGAAAATAATACAGAATGTAGCTTGCAGACAACATATACACCATGTCTTTTCCCACCGCTCCAAGACCGTAGGACACTTTTTCCTTCCCCGTTAACTTCATTGTAATCTCCTCACTTTCTTTTTATACCTTCTTATTATTGCCTTCCCCTTGAGGGGAAGGTGTCAGCAAATCTACGATTTGCTGACGGATGAGGTGTCTTGTCAATATAGATCAATAATATATGCTTATTTCATATGTTGTAAAATATCTTGACAAACACCCTCAAAATCATGATTAATCTCATAATTTGAATATCTTAATACTGTTATTCCAATATCTTTTAAAGTTTTATCTCTTAATATATCCTTATCTTTACCGTCCTTTTCATAATGTTGTGAGCCATCAAGTTCAATTGCAATTTTATATTTAGCACAGTAAAAATCAAGAATATAATTCCCTATTACCTTCTGTCTATTTATTGTTACATCAAGATTTTTCAAAAAATCATACCATAAATGCTTTTCTTCTTTTGTCATGTTCCTACGTAGATTTTGTGCATTCTTTTTTAATACCGGATTATTATAATTATTCAATAATACACCTCATCCGTCACCTTCGGTGACACCTTCCCCTCAAGGGGAAGGCATATTTTCTTTATACTTTAATCATGCTCACTTCTCAACCTTAAATGTTATCTTCACATCCTCCGTCTGGCTTCCTGAGATGGTAAGTGTTCCATCTCCTGCCTTGCCGGTGGTCTTAATATAAGTTCCGCCCATACCACCTTGAAGTGCCACAACCGAAGGGCCGATAAGCTCTGCCGGTCCGTCCACAGTAAATGTTACAGGATCATTGAAGAACGGAAGTATATTACCGAACTCATCCTTTGCGGTAATCCTTATTGCTGCCACATCATAGGTAATATCCTCTGTAAGCACATCATGGTCAATCTCCGCATCTATAACGATCTTAGTCATGGGCTGCTTTGTAAGTGTCTTAACAACATTTCCATCCTTGACAGCCTCAAAGGTATATACCGTTGATTCGCCGCCCCAGTCACCAACATATTTGTTGTATAGTGCAACGGCATCCTCCATCTTCATCTGATACATGAGCATAAGCTTTCCGGCTTTGGCATACATCATCTTTGAAAGTCCGTAAAGGCCTACCTTTGCCACTTCATTTAATAATGCCTTGACATCCTCTGCCTGGCGATGTCCCATGTTCTCGCCCTTCTCAAGGGTATCACCGATAAAATCATCAATAAGGATCGGTCCATGCTTAAGATATTTGTAGGGTGAATCCTCTGTTGTATATTCCTTGATAAACTCACCGTTCTTATACATTTTCACGCTGTCTGCATTAGTGAAAATGTAGGTATCACCTCTGTTACAGCCCGGATGCTCGCCTATATCCATTGAAGACGAAAGCTCAAGCACCGGTGTCTCCTCCTGCTGGCTTGAATACACTGCTGCAGCCATCTTGGGATTTCTGAACATATCCATGACTCCATGGTAGCATATCCTGTCGCCGCTTCCGAAATCCTTATGGGTATTGTAATCGAACATGCACCATCCAAAGCACCCCGATATATCTCTCTGCTTAGCAACCTCATCAAGCACATTGGCATGACGGATTGCATGCTGTGCCCTGTGCTCCTCCCAGTCAAAGGCTTTAGTAGGATACATATGTCCGTTGAACTCACTTATAAGATATGGTCTTTCCACATCAGAGGTAACATCTGCCTTCCTATCACAGCCCTTTCTCTTTCCATCGTGAAGAAAATCATTGTAGGTAAATACATCCTCCAGGAAATCTCCCTTCTTATAGCAGCGGACTCCGCCTGTGGGTCTTGTATGGTCATATGCATGTGCAACCGCATTGGTTCTCTCATAGAAATCATGATCGTCAACAGACTCGTTAATACGTACGCCCCACAAAATGATAGATGTTTGATTTCTATACTGCTTTATCATATCAGCCACATTGTCTACTGCCTGACTCTTCCACTGCTCATCACCTATATGCTGCCATCCAGGGAATTCAGTGAATACCAGAAGTCCTATCTCATCACAACGGTCCATGAAGTAATGCGACTGGGGATAATGTGAGGTTCTTACAGCATTTACTCCCAATTCATTCTTAAGGATATCCGCATCCCTCTCCTGCATTGACTTAGGCATTGCATAGCCCACATAAGGGAAGCTCTGATGGCGGTTAAGTCCGCGGATCTTCAGCTTCCTTCCATTCAGATAGAAGCCATCCTTCTTAAATACTGCCTTTCTGTATCCAAAGGTTACGACCTTCTCATCAATTATCTTATCGTCCTCAAGAAGCTCTGTCTTTAACTCATAAAGCGAAGGCTGCTCCACATCCCAGAGCTCAATCTTTCCTGTGTGGCATGTAAGTATGACCACTTTTCCGTTATCAGTACTTCCTGCGTCACTTATGGCTACCCTGGAATCCTCCCTGCTCTCAAGCTCCAGATATTCCTCCTCGCCCTTTTTCCTTATATATTGTTTCACTGTATATCTGCCATCTGCTAATGCTTTGCTATTGCTGTCTGTTTTATCTTCAATTGCTTCTTCTTTGCCTTCGTCCCTTCCATCATCTTCAATCTCATTAAATGAAATATTATCTTCGGTCAAATTCTCATCTGAATTATTATCTGCAGTTAAATTCCTTATACCATCACCAAACGCATCTCCCGGGTGGTGGATGGTAATCTCAGATATGGTTGCAGACTTCTCGCACAGCCATGTTGGCTTTGCAGGATCATCTCCAAATTCAACCACCTGGCCTGCAAGCTTTGTGGATACAAAAACATCCTCAATGTAAGCAGGACTTTTCACGTCAATATACACATCACGATAGATTCCGCCATAGGTCATATAGTCAATGACAAAACCAAAGGGCGGTACATTAAGACTTTCACGGCTGTCCACCTTGACAACCAGAATATTGTCCCTTCCGTACTCAAGCTTATCACTTACATCCATTGTAAATGCTGTATAACCGCAGTGATGCTCTCCGATCTTATCCCCATTTAAGAATACCTCACTGTCATGAGCTGCTCCGTCAATTGTAAGCAGAACTGCCTGCCCCTTCCAATCATTATCTGCTTTGATAACCCGGCGGTATCCACTTACCATCTGATAATCATGCTCATCAAAATAGTGATATGCAAGCTCCTTGCATGTATGGGGAAGTCTTACATCCTCCATCCCCTTCACATCATAATCTGCATTTAATAATGCATCATCAAATTCTTCTGTAAACTTCCAATCCTCATTAAGATAAATCCTTTTTCCCATACATCTTCTCCTTTTTCATATTTCTTTTTTACTATATGTCCCTTTAATAATTCTTATCTTCTCTTTGCTAAATAATACTCATTATTTGTTTAAATGATTATTAATTTTTAGTCCGCAACAACGATTCCATCCATTATTATGTCAACCACTTCGTCAAGCGCCTCCTGATATGTCATGTGGTTCGCCACCAGCACATCCCTCTGGAAAAACTGTTCCAAGGTTGATTCCAGCATCATCTTCACAATAGGAATATGCACATTTCTTATGACACCCTGTTCCATTCCCTGCTCCAGCAAGGCTATGGTATTCTCCCAGCCGGTCTCAAGCCGTTTCTCAACCTTCTTATATATCTTAGGATATTTGTCCTTCAGCTGATAAAGCTGTCTGAAATCTATCTCTCTGTATCTTTCCGGCATTACCTTGAATATGCTTCTGATCTTTGATATCACATCCAGGCCATTATGCTCCATAACCTGCTGCTCGCTCTCCTTGATGCCGTCAAAGATGTAATCCACCATTGTAAGAAAGAGCTGCTCCTTTGTCTGGAAAACCGTATAAATGGTCTTTTTACTTATGCCAAGGTCATGGGCTATGTCATCCATGGTGAACTTCAAGCCCTTTTTGTTGAATATCTTAAGGGTTTCCTCCAATATCTGTTCCTGAAGCTCCAAGCTTTCACCCCTTTCTACTATTCAGTTAATTTTTTTCATCAGTATTAATGAACTTCTTCAATAATATATTTTATTGCCATTTATAAAACATTTCTTCACGCACAATCTTGAAATATAAAAAACGGAAACTGTTTTGAATATTTCAGTTTCCGTTATTGTAGCATACTATATCAAATGCCACAAGAAACTAATTGCACAAAAATAGTTTCCATTTGTTAGACATATTGACGAACAATTTATTATTAATAAACATTATTATAATCAATACTTTAGTGCCTTCTGGCATCAAACACTTATAATACGCACATCACACCTCAGACGGCACAACAGTAAGCTTGCCGCCTTCAATTTCAAGCTTGACTCTGTTGGAATTGATTCCCACTGCTTCCCGAAGCTCCTTTGATAATCTTACCCTGCCTGCCTTGTCAAGAACTGAATATTCTCCATCAAGAAGTCTTTCTGAGCTTATCTTGCCGTCCGATATCATGACTGTCCTATCAACCTTTTCTGCAAGGCTTACATCATGAGTAACAATAATTATTGTAATTCCTTTCTCCTTATTAAGCCTGCAAAACAGATCCTGAAGCTCCTCAGATGTCTTTCTGTCCACTGCTCCTGTGGGCTCATCCATAAGAAGAATGTCCGGTTCTCCCGATAGTGCAACAGCTATAGCCACTCTTTGCTGCTCACCGCCGGATAGTTGATTTGGATAGCTGTCATATTTATCAGACAGTCCCACCATATCTAAAAGTAAATGTGCCCTATCCCGGCGTTCCTTCTCTTTAATTCCTTTAAAAATAAGGGGCATGGCAACATTTTCAGACGCAGTAATATATTTAAGCAGATTATCAGAACTTTTCTGCCAGACAAAACCGATATTATTATTTCTGTAGCCAAAAAGCTCCTGCTCTGAGAATTCATTTAACGCCGTATCATTATATATAACCTTACCTGCACTTGGTCTTTCCAAGCCGCCAAGGATTTTCAGAAGTGTTGACTTGCCGCTTCCCGACTTTCCCACAATCGCCATCAGCTCCCCTTTGGCAATCTCCAGATCAAGTCCCTGCAACGCCATCACCTCGAGATCGTCCGTCTTATATATCTTCACAAGACTGTCGCACCTTATGATGTTTTCCATATCTGCCTCCTGTTCTTAACTAAACAGCAATTGTCCTACAGCTCATACATTACGTCCGCAAGCTCCATAAGACCCATGTCATGGGTGGTCATAACAACCGTTGTTCCGTACCGTTCGATCAGCTCCTTAAAAAGCAATGTCACACGTATTCCCCCTGCGGTATCAAGGGCTCCCGTTGGCTCATCCGCGAATATTATCCGAGGCCGGTGTGCAAAGGCTCTGGCTATGGCCACCCTCTGCTGTTCGCCCCCTGACATTTCCCGAGGCATATGCTTCATCCTGTCGGCAAGCCCAACACTTTCTAATGCTTCACTTATTATTTGGTCGCGATCCTCCTTCACTCCCGCAGTTCTAAGCCCGAAATCTACATTTTCATATGCAGTCATTATTGGAACAAGCGCCACCGATTGAAACACAAAACCCATATCGTGTCTGCGTATTTTCTCCTTCTCCTTAACACTTAACGAGGAATACGCCCTATCATCCAGAAACACATCACCTTTTGTGGGTACATCCAAGGTACTTAAAATATTAAGCAGCGTAGTCTTTCCGGAGCCGGATCTGCCCTTGATCATAACAAGCCTGCCAACCTGAATATCAATATTTATATCACTAAGCACTGTCACGCTTTTTTCATTCGCAATCTCAAATTCTTTTGTTAAATGTCTGGCTGTAAGCATATACATTTACCTCGTTCCACAATTTCACATCACCGTAAGTACTTCTTTTATTTCTTTATCATCATAGACACATTGACATTGTTCCTAGTCCTCCCCAAGCTTTAACGCTTCAGTAATATTAAGCCTCTTTACAATTCTTCTGATTATTGTCATGCATATGATAACCGCCAAGATGATCACTATGAAAAGTCTTATAACATCCGACACTGCAGTAACATTGCGCAGCGGAACACTGTGTTTTTGCGGCAGATAAACTATGGCAAATAATTCTCCGAAAAGTGCTGTGGCAGCTACGCCTGATAAAACGCCTGAACCTACCGATACAAGTGTCAGAAATACCTGCTCCAAAAACAGCATTTTCTCTATCTCCATCATGGAAATTCCCATAGCTCTGTATATACCAAACAGCAGCTCCCTATCCCTTATTGATGATATCCAATGAATCATAAAGCCCAGCACGCATAAGAATAATGCCACAAGAAAATCAACTGTAAAAAGTCCGTTGGTTATTTGAATAAGGGCTGACCCCTTCATTTTCTCCATATTAACCTGATTACTTTCAAAGTCCTCCAAACGCCTTGAAGCTTCTTCAAGCATTTCATTAAGCCTGCCGGAAACCTTGTCCGGTGCCACATCTCCCTTAAGCCATATCTCATACGGTGTGATTCCGAACACATTTACAACCGTTGCATAATTGGCAGCCACAAGATACCTCTCTTCGCATACGATTTTCCCTTCCTCGTTATATGTGTAAGAATACTTTTCATATCCTGGCCACACATCAACTATTGCCGCCACGCATCCTGTTGCACTTGCGTATATCCCCACAGAATCCACAGGTGCAATTCTTGAGTATGTAAATGTATCCCCGACCTTAAGCTCTAACTGTTCTGCAAGATTCTTAGAAATGATACAGCCGTCAGCCTTCGCTGCCATATCATTAAGATATTTGTACCAGTGCTCCTCCCCTTCATCCTCCTTCATATTTGCCGTCAACCCGAATTCCTTCGTATTGATTCCCATTAGTGTGGCATTTTTCACAACCTTTGAAGCATTTCTTGCCTCAAGCTCATCATCCCTGATGACCCTGGTAAAGCTGTCTATGCCAAGCTCTCCCGAAAGCTTTGTGTATAATGCAGGATCGGGCTCAATATACTTCCATGTCTGTGGAGGCTTCTGCCCTTTTATCTTCATCTCAAAATGTTCCCTGATAATATAATCCGAACCAAGATCTAACCTAAGCCTTGCCTCGTTATTGGAATTGATAGTTCTTGCAATATTTGCATTGAAAAGGCTCATTGCAACAGTGACTACCATAAATACGGATACTATCCCCGACCTTTTTCTCGTCCTCATTATCTGCAGCATTCCCGCATATGCTGCCGGTTTGAGATATCTGCCCGTAATCTTATATATGAAGCTCACAAGGCAGAATATAAGCCGCAATATAATCAGACCGGCAGCCACAAGAAACAGCAATGCATCCGCAAATATCATGGGATCTATTCCCTCTCCGCCAAGAACTGCCTCCGAAAGCTTATCAAGCTGTCCCTTATAGTTGTAAAGCAGATATATCGACAGAACAAGAAGAAAAACATCTATAAAATATTTTTCCCAGAAAGGAATATCCGAGCTTTTCACCCTTTTATCATGGTGATCCACAAGAGTACTCCTTGATTTAACGGCAACAGGCAGCATCATTATGATTGTAGATATAATAAATGCAACAATACCCACTATGACCATGTCAGGCGTGAATCTATATGCTTTGGTGCTGACCACAGAATGTAATATATGAAATCCAAGAAAGTCATCTGCTCCCGCTGCCATCTTGCCCAAAAGATATCCAGCCAAAAGTCCCGGAATAAATGCAGCCCCTGAAAGTATCATATACTCAAGAAGATACATGCCTATTATCCTTTTTCTGCTTACGCCACGGCTCACAAAACCGGCAATCTCATTCATTTCCGAATCTATTATCCTTACTGCCATCATCAGTATAAATATCATTACCAGAATAACAAGCGGCAGGGCAATGACATATAAAACCGCCATAAGTGATGTACTTTCCCGTTCGTAAGAGACAATCACCGGTGAGATATTTTCATCAAACATTTCATCTCTTTCATGAAATTGTGCGAGTATAGATTTTATTCCTTTGACATTTGAAGCATTGACATAACGGTAATCAACAATATCATACATTTCATAGGCTGTAAGCTCTGTCACATTATTATCCATGATATTTTGTATAACCGTCTTATCCACATACAGCATATGACCGTTTTCATACAGACCTTTATTCCAATAGTAGTCACCACGCTTTTCGCGGATAATTCCTGATATGTATACGCTAAGATTCTCGAAGTTAAGCTTCTCCCCCACCACAAGATCATATGCATCTGCCGTATATTCACTTACATAGCATGGATATGTGTTTTCCGGCATATCATTCCCCGGTGTATCATTCCCCGGTATATCATTCCCCGGTATATCACTCTTCGGTGTATTATTCCCCGGTATATCATTTTCTGTTATATCACTCTCCTGGCCATCAACAATATCAATATGCTCATTTAACGTATCCATATATCCGATATCAAAGGTCATGGTACTTCCCCTATATGAAGGCTCTGCCTTAAAGCCCTTCATATACAGAAGATGCTGTTTATCTATCATTGGAACATCCAGATACTTATGCCAGGAGGTTTCATAAGAATTCATTTCATCAATAATGTCCTCAATGTCACAGCCTGCGGCTTCAATATCAACAGCGCTTACCCTTGACAGTACCGCAGGAAATTTTCCCGTCTCTTCATACTCTGTAACAAACCCCTTTTGAATAAGCTTGTTAAGGGAGCCTGTCCTGAACATCATTATCAAGGACAGAGAGGCCTCCATAAATATAAGTCCCACAAGAAGACATAGATAAAGCTTGTATTTATTTTTGATCTTTAAAAGTATGAACCTTAACATATTCTGTTCTCCCGCCTACTCCACAAGTACAATGTCTCCATCCTTAAGACCATTTAATATGACCACATTCTCACCCTTCGCTGCTGCCTCCCAGACCGTAACATATTCCTTCACCGGGACACCTTCCTCTGCCCTCCACACATAATAACTTTTATTCTGTGTAAGGGAATCCGTTTCCGTATATACCGCTTTTTGAGGTACAGTTACGGCAGATGGCAAATTGTCAGCAAGAAAGCTTATCAACACATTCCCTTCTGCAATATCCGATACATTCACATCCTTAAGGCTTACATAGAACTGTGATGTTGAGCCGCCTTCCCTCTCACCCACACACACTCCCTTGATCGTTCTATCTCCACATTTAATATCCACCTTCTGCCCTACATGTGCCGCACGCCTTCCGGCTGCATCTGCATTACCTGCTGAAGATTTCATTTTCACAAGAATAATGCTATCACTCAATGAAGATGTTACTGTCAGCACACTTCCCTTTGAAACAGCTCCTCCCGCCTCCGAGAAGACCTGCCCCATCACCCCGGAAGCCAATGCCTTTACATATGTAGCACTGCCTGCACCTGAAAGCTCTTTATATCTTTTCGACAGTATTATTTTGTTCCTTTCGTATTCGGAATTCTCATATCTTCTCTCTATATCCAGAATGTTTCTCTCACACTCCAGAATTCCCTTCTGATAACTGAGATCATTATTGCTGCTGCCGTTATTATCTATATTGGAATTCTCTATTTTTTCATCACGATCTGTTACAGCGGAATCTAATATGTCAATATCGGCGTCATTGCTGTAATTGTTTTTATTATCATCATTAATTTCATTATTACTTTTATTATTGTCATTAACTTCATTTCCATCATTTATTGCATTATCTTCATTAACACTGTTATCAGTCCCATTATTATCTCCAACCTCATTAACATCCTTTATATTACTTAATTCCAATATCTCATTATCCAACATCTTCCTTTGATTCATGTATATTTCTTCAGCCATGCTGTGCCCGCTCTCAAGATTATCCACAGCGGTTTTTGCCTCGTATAATTCTGCCTTTCCGGTCACTGCAGATATACTAAGCAGATTATCACCTGCCTGTACCTCATCTCCGGCTTTGATCACGCTTTCCTGATCAATAACACCTGTGCACGGAGACATATATATACTATACTTTGTTAAGGCTGCTTCATAATACTCTGACGACAATTCCACATTGTAGTCCGATACCCTTACAGCAGCTTCACTATAGGAGACCGGCATAAGGGCATTGTTCTCATAAAACACCTCTTCCCCTTCACTAAGCCCCTCTCGGATTTCACTATAATATGGATCTGTGTCACCAACAGTAACAGTTCTCTGGGAAAGCTCGCCATTTTCTCCCTTAACATATACATACGCCATGTCATCATCCCTATACAGAGAATCATTGCCTACCGAAAGGCATTCCCTGTATTCTCCCTTCACAAAATAAATGGGAACGACCATACCGGGTGTTAATCCAACATCATTTCTTTTATTACTGATTTCGCCTTCCAAACCAGCAGCTTCTGTCGCATCATCATCTTTGCCTTCTGTACTGCCATTATCTTTCTCATCACCATCTTTATCTTCTATTTTATTAACATTTCCCGCAACAAACCTCATGGACGGATATACACCTTTACCTTTTGCAGCCTCAAGCTCCTCATTTGAAAACTCATATTCTGTAACAGGCACCTCTTTCCCTTCTATATACGCCCATTTACTCTTATAATTCTTGTATTGGTATTCATCCGCCGCCACATCCTCCGTCTCGATATAGAGCTCATTTTCATCAGAAATCACAACAATATTGTCTCCCGGATTGATGACACATCCCTCATCAACAGGTGCAACATAGGATACAAAACCATCATGGGGTGCGGTAAATGTAAGCCTTGACATCTCCTCATTGATATCTGCAATGCTTTTCTCAACAGTCTTAATATCATTATCTATAACCGAAAGATCATACCTTGTATTCTCCTTCTCCATGGCAATCTCACGGTCTGCATTTCTTGCACCTGCCATATCCTTATTCTTCTGGCACTCCTCCTTCTGATAGTAAAGCTTTTTTATCTGCCATGTCGAAACCTCATCCTTTAAGCTTCTGCTACCTTTAAGCTCCGCAATTCTTCCGTTAAGCTCTTCCAGCTGTTCAAGATACCCTGCTGTATCTCCATGGGCTACCACATCTCCCGCCTTCACATACTGTCCAAGCTCGGCATTTATATCTGCAATGGTTACCGCCTTCTCCGCAGTGCATGGATAGGATGCCGGCATAACTGTTCCCATTAATATCTCAACGTTTCCGATACGCCTTTTTGAAGCCGGGCGGAATGCATAGGTTGTGGCTGAAGGTTCATCAAGGCTTATATCAGCTCTGCCTGCTCCTTTCCCACACCCTGTAAGAGTAAATGATTCCGCAAGCAGCAGACACGTCAGCATGCCTAAAGATATGATTTTTTTGAATGATAAGGGAATTATTTTTTTGTATAATGTATTGGTTGACATAACATCCACTTCCTTATTATCTTTTTTAGATTAGTTCTTATACTCTATGGCAGTGTCACCGTTTCTCCCCCTGAAAGGCCTTCAAGTATTATGCAATACTCTCCCACAATATCTCCGGTTTTCACGGATACTGCCCTTCTGTGGTCCTGCTCATCCACCACATACACATAATCACCATCGTCCTTCCTGATGATTGCCTGTTTATCCACATAGCAGACATTTTTCAGGACATTAAGCTCTGTCTCCATAAGAATTGTCTTCTCAAGCATTCTGCCATCTTTATTGATCGGCTTGAAATATACTGTGTGTTTTTTTTCATCATTTATTGCAGTATCCATACTTGACAGGGTATCGTCATTTTCATCATTATCATCTGTATTGCCTGCATCATTTTCCATTACCTTAAGCTCATACCTTTCCACACCGCTTCCTGCCTCATATGTCTTTGTCACATCAAATGAGATCGTATCATCCGCCTGTGCCTCATAGTAACCATCATCCCTGGAAACTATAATAAGGTCACTGTTAGGAACAACATATCCTTCAAGAAGTGACGGATTGATATACCGTACAACACCATCCTCTTCACAGATTATATTGATTTCCTTATATTTACTGCTGATATCCTGAATATAGAGATCGCAAATCTTGATCTGCTGCTTAATGCTTCTAATCTGCTCAGAATAAACGGCTTCATCATCGATTTCTTCAAGCTCCTTAACATGCTGAAGCTCAAGCTTTGCAAGTCTTTTCTCCTCTTCTTTTTCCTTTATCTGTTTATCCAGCTCATCCGAAGTAAATGATACCAGAACATCCCCCTTCCTTACCTGCCCTCCCACCTGGCAGTTAACAGATGCAAGCTTAAGCTTGTATACTGCCTCCAAAGCCTCATACTCTTCAGAATCCTCCCTGTACTTTCTCTCCTCATATCCCACAAGCTCCAGCGGCTTATCAAAAACAGGTGTGATATCCCCCTTCACTACCAACGCAGTATTTTTCTCTATTCT
Source organism: Lachnospiraceae bacterium (assembly GCA_017470935.1). GTDB lineage: Bacteria > Bacillota > Clostridia > Lachnospirales > Lachnospiraceae > CAG-590. The sequence goes on along the minus strand of JAFUXG010000052.1, from coordinate 10,542 downwards.
GTTGTATGAAAGATCCCGCACAGGAACCAGCTCATCCAAAGAACTGCTGCCACAGCCTGTGCAGGTGACACACACGATAATAAATACAAAAACAATAACTATCATTCTATTCATATATTACCTCGTTTACGTTTATCTATATATCCACAAGCATCTGCTATATTTAAATAATCTGTATTTTTGAATTACAATAAAACAATTAAAAGCACATATTTACATATCGTATAAACATAATAAAACCCATTTGCATCAAAAATGTATCAATTATAAAAAATTAAAAATCCCACTCTGCTGCTGACCGCAATAAAATGGGATTTTCAATGACTTATATTAAATTTTCGTGTCATTTAGCATAATTTTACGTGATTGATAACTGTAGGAAAGCCATCATCACTTAACAAAAAATAAATGCTCACTCCTGCAAAAACTCCTGATCATACTCCGGATTTCCCGTAGGCACTCCCTCTGCATCCATGGCAGGATCAAGCCAGTGGGAATTCATGGGAACATTCATAATATTATTGTAATAGGTACCGTTTTTATCAAATAACAGCTCCGCCCATCCAATGTTATCAGGCGTGCCTCCTATAAGGATTATGGACCAGCCTCCGTCCTCTTTTTTATTTTTGTAACGGAACCATTTATCCTCACCGCACTGATCGGTTATATCCTCTTTGATATCATCAAGGACAAAATATATCCTGCCGTCCTCAACCACATAATAATCCTTATAATCATTTTCAGTTACTGTAACACTGGTCCATTCACTTTCTGCATCCCTGCCGTTTTCTACAACCAGCTCGTCTCCTTTACTGCTATAGAAAACATTCCTGACATATTCGGCGGCGCTTATGATCCCACCTCTTGTTGTCGGAATGCACATAAGCATTGCCAGCGTAAATGCTGCAGCAGCCGCCACTTTACCGGCTAATGGAATATTATAAAGCTTAGGCTTTCCTTCCGTCTCCATATTAACAAGCCTGTTCCTAAGCTCAGACTTAAATTTCACATCCATATTCACCTTATTGTATGTACTGCTAAATAACTTATCCATAATAAGACCTCCTCAAATATAATCCTTAAGCTCCGCTCTTAGCATTTCTCTGCCCCGGTGCAGCCGCATTGAAACCGCAGAGGATGTGATATGCAAAAGTCCGGCTATTTCCCTGAATGTATATCCCTCATAATAATGCAGATATAGAACTACCCTGTATTTCTCCGGCAGTCTTCCCATCGCTTCATACAGATCTGCCTCCTCATCGTCAAAGGATGCATTAACATTTTCATGCTCCGCCTCTTCATAAGAAACTGACCTTTTGACCCTTGCAGACCGTAAATGATTCCTGCACATATTGGCAGTTACCGTCAAGAGATATGACTTTTCTTTACCGGCGTCAATATCAATGTGCTTTTCGAACACCTTCAGAAATACATTCTGAACGATATCCTCTGCATCCGCAACACATCCGGTATAGCTTAGCGCAAGTCTATATACATTTTCTGAATAAAGATCATACATTTTCATTAGTTTGTCGTGCTTCATGCTATATCCACCTTCATAACAGTGTTCAGCCAAGTCCACTGTAATTTGTATTTTTTTGAGATCTCATATATATAACAATTCAGAATGTCATATTAGCACAATTAAAAAGAACTGTCCGTTGCCAAACAGTTCTATTACATACTATCCCTGACTATTAAATTTATCCACCATCTCCTGCAGTTCAACAAACCTGTCAAGTTTTTGTTCAATCTGTAATTCCAGTTCTTCCTTCTCCTTCGTAAGTTCAGTTAATTTAACAAAATCAGTAGCTGCCTCTGCAATCAGATCATCAAGCTCAGAACTTCTCATCTCCATGCTTTCAATCTCTGATTCAATTGTGTCATATTCCTTCTGCTCGTTAAATGAGAGCTTTGTTTTCTCTCTTGGAGCACGATACTTTTTGTTTTTCTTGGAAACAGAATCTGATTCATTATTTTGAGAATTATGATTACCATCTGCTCCGTTCTTTGTTTTATTATCTTTCGAAGTTTTATTAGCCTTCGAAGTTTTATTATCTCTCGAAATTGTTTTATTCCCATCTGATCCATCTAAATTATCCATCTGCTTCCTGTGCTCCAGATAATCCGAATAGCCGCCCTCACTCTGTCTCAAGATTCCGTCAGGCTCAAATGAAAATATCCTGGTAACAACCCTGTCAAGAAAATACCTGTCATGGGATACCGTAATAACAATTCCCGCAAAGCTGTCAAGATAATCCTCCAGAATACGAAGGGTCTGAATATCAAGGTCGTTGGTGGGCTCATCAAGTATTATCACATTAGGTGCACTCATAAGTACCTTCAAGAGATATAATCTTCTTTTCTCCCCACCGGATAGTTTCTTAAGGGGTGCATACTGCATATCTGCATTGAATAGAAACCTCTCACACATGGATGAGGCTGATACTGTCCCATCTGTGGTCTCAATATATTCAGCCGTCTCCTTCACATAGTCTATGACACGCATGTTGCCGTCCCATGCTTTGCTCATCTTTGCCATTGTGTTTTTATAAGCATCTTCTACATTACTTACACTTGCATTTTGATATAAAATACTTTTGTCATCCCCTGATATTACCCCATTATGTTTTCTATCTTCAAATGTATTATTGCCTGACTGTCTTTCAAACTCATTCTCCTGCCCGAAGTATCCGATTTCGATTGTCTGTCCGATTTCAATACTTCCGCTGTCCAGAGCCACATCACCGATAATGCACTTCAAAAGGGTAGATTTCCCGCATCCATTTGGACCGATAATACCGATTCTGTCCAGCTTATTAAATGTATATGTAAAATCCTTAAACAGCGTTTTGTCTCCATATCCTTTGGAAATCCCGTCAAGTATTATGGTCTTATTACCCATACGGGAAGGCAGAGAGCTCAACTCAACAAACCGTTCCTCCTCAGGACGCTTTCTGTCACGAAGCTCCTCAAACCTCTTGATATGTGCTTTCTGTTTTGTGGAACGTGCCCTGGCACCACGCCTTATCCAAGCAAGATCCTTCTTATACAGAGTTGCTGCCTTTCTCTCTGCAGCCTTCTCATAATCAAGACGCTGTTCCTTAAGCTCAAGATAGCCTGAATAATTAGCCTCATAACGGTATGCATTTCCCTTATCAATCTCTATTATCTGATCAGTCACCTCATCAAGAAAGTACCTGTCATGGGTAACCATAAGAATTGCTCCGTTATACCTGCGAAGGAAGCTTTCAAGCCATTCAATCATCTCTGAATCCAGGTGATTAGTAGGCTCATCTAAGATCAAAAGATCGGCAGGTGTCATGATGGCTGATACCAGCGCTGCCCTCTTTCTCTGTCCCCCTGATAACACTTCCGGATTGCATTCCGGATCATCTATTCCAAGCTTTGCAAGATTTGCCTTGATCTCTCCCATTTTATCCCAATGGTCATTTCCCGCATATATCGCTTCAGTAATATTTTCAAGCAGTGTCTTGTTCATATCGAACTGCGGATTTTGCGGCAGATAGGAAATCCTAACATCATTACCCATTACCACCCTGCCCTCATCCGGTTCAACATTTCCTGCAGTAATAGCAAGCAATGTGGACTTTCCGGTACCATTTGCACCCACAACACCTATCTTGTCCGAATCATCAATACCGATACAGACATTATCTAAAACTGCTTTTTCCATATATGTTTTTGATATGTTTTCAAGATTAAGTATGTTCATTTTGACCTCAAGTAAAATTGTGCTTAAAATAATCTAATATATTGTTTTTAATAAATTTGTTATTACATTATATTTTTTAATACAAACAAATAAATTATAAGCAGAGGTACGGCTTTTTTCAAGTATAATTGAAATTATCCAAATGGAATGTTAGAATATATTATTATTACAATCCGGTTAAAAACTAAAAGATAGCAATTGCATAAACATACATTATGTAAACTACTATGTTACACTGAAATGTATATTATGTAACACAAATTTATGTAAACTATTTATATTATACAAATGTTGAAATTATCAGAATAATCATATTATTTATTCTAATACATAATACTTTTCTATATGTTATGTAAATCATTATACAAATAAGGAGCCGCACTCATGATCATCAACACAGGACAAAGAACTGATATACCGGCATTTTATGCTAAGTGGTTTTCCAACCGTTTACGGGAGGGCGTTGTCTGCGTACGCAATCCTTTCAATCCCAAGCAGGTAAGCCGCTACCGCCTTGATCCTTCTGTTGTGGATGTTATCGGATTCTGCACCAAGAATCCGGCGCCTATGTTTCCATACATGGAGCTGCTCTCCGATTACGGACAATACTGGTTTGTGACCATAACACCATACGGAAAAGACATTGAGCCAAATGTTCCCGACAAACACAAAATCCTAAGTGACTTTCAGCATCTGTCTGATATTGTGGGCATTAATTCTATGGGCTGGCGATATGACCCAATCTTTATTACTGACAGATACACCATAGATTACCACTTGAAATCCTTTGAACAGATTGCTCAGGCTCTTTCAGGATACACCAAGACTGCGGTCATCAGTTTTATCGACCTATATGAAAAGGTCAAAAGGAATTTCCCGGAAGCAAAAGCAGTAAGCCAGAAAGACCAATTGTATCTGGGAAAAGAAATGATCAGGATTGCAGACAGATACGGAATGGTTGTTAAACCATGTGCCGAAGGCAATATGTTAGCAGAGTTTGGAGCAGACTGCTCCGGATGTATGACGGTAAGCACATACGAAACCGCAATCGGCAAAAGACTTATTGTGCCAAACCGAAAACCTAACCGAGAACAATGTGCCTGCTACATAGCCTGCGATATAGGTGCTTACGATACATGCATGCACCTTTGCCGATACTGCTATGCCAACAATGATCCGAAAATGGTGGAGGTCAATCACAGACTGCACGATCCCGACTCACCATTTCTTATCGGAAATTATGAGGATGATGATATCATTCATGATGTGGAACAGAGGTCTTGGATTGACAGGCAGATGACGTTGTTTGATATGTAAATAAAATCAGCCTAATTCAAGACTTTCCCGCAAGAATCAGGCTGAACCTCTTAACTTTATTCTTTAATTAAATAACTTTGCGCCGTAATAATCGTCAACAGCCATCATCCATATAGCCAGATAATCATCTTTGAACATATCGGTTACATACTCAGCAGCACCGTCGCGCATATAAAATGTACGATCCTGATAGTTTACAAGCCATGTATCTTCTGCACCATAGGCAGTGAGGCTATAATGATAATCTGCCGCATTATTGGCAACTTGCCTGACTGCTGTCATTACCTGTACAACATTAAGATATAATATTACCTTGAGTAATCTGATTTGTCGGATTCCTCTTCTATTTTCAAGTCAAAAGATATGACGACAATTATATTTCCCTAAACCTTTTTATAATTTCTTTTATCCCCATTTTCTTCATCTCAATAACCGCCATATACAGCCCCACCACAAACATTACAGCCATTATATCACAATGGGAATAGGTGTGTCCACTATTCCGTATTTTGCAGATATTAACAGTTGTTGAAATTGCATTTTAGTGCTAAAATAATATTATAATCAAATAAAGATTTATATATCACATATGGAGAAACATATAAATGACTGATTTTTTTGATTTTGACTATGAAAAAGCTATCTTTGAATGGGATGATAATAAAGCTTCAAAAAATTTCATAACTCATGGTATACGGTTCGAAACAGCCATCAAGGTTTTCGCTGATAATAACAAATTAATACGTTATGATGAAGAGCATCCCACAGAGGAGAGATATGATGTGCTTGGAAAAGTTGGAAAAATTCTCTTTGTTGTTTGCACATTCCGAAGAGATAATGTAATTCGAATAATTTCTGCACGTCTTGCAACCAAGGCAGAGAAAGAGAGGTATGAATATGGCGATAATTACTATGAATAGTCTTCCTACAGAACTAACTGAACAAGAACTTGCTGAACTTGAATCGGCAGAGCATATGCCAATCACATTTGACGAAGATTCTCCTGAAATGACAGCAGACATGTTGAAACAATTTCACCGCATGGACAGTGTCAATATTAAATTATCACCGGCAAACATGAAGAAAGTTAAATCCTTTGGTAAAGACTATCCGGGAATCTTAAGCCGTCTGCTTGATTTAGCAATTAATGATACAGAGCTTTTAAAGAAATGTATATGATCTGAGATTTTTTCTTTGCAGTCAACATTAAGATATAATATTACCTTGAGGAATCTGATTTGTTGGATTCCTCTTCTATTTTCAAGTCAAAAGATATGACGACAATTATATTTCCCTAAACCTTTTTATAATTTCTTTTATCCCCATTTTCTTCATCTCAATAACCGCCATATACAGCCCCACCACAAACATTACAGCCATTATTATCACAATGGGAATAGGTGTGTCCACTATCCCGTATTTTGCATTCGGGACAATCAATATGTATATTCCTGAAAATGCCGGAATCAATATCTTCACAAACAACATCCCATACATTATACTGTATCAAAATCGAATTAAGGAGGATATATCAACGCAAATGAATAATCTAGAACAACTAAAGGACATTTACCTTACCCGGTGCAGGTATCAGAAGGAGCTGAATGAAAAAACGCTCAAAGCATACCGCATCGACCTTACACAATTCATTGATCTTACAGGCCAATCAGATATTCCAATCTCTAAAGAAACTCTTCTAGACTATATCACACAGATTCACAAAATGTATCAGCCCGCAACAACCAAACGAAAAATCGCAAGTGTAAAAGCCTTTTTCCGCTACCTTGAATGCGAAGACATCATCGAAATAAATCCTTTTTCAAAAATCAATCTATCCTTCCGACAACCGAAAAGACTTCCCAAAACAATACCATCTAACACCATTCAGCATTTTCTTTCCACTCTATATTCGCAGGCAAAAAATCCCACATCCTACTATAAATACAAATCCACAATCCGCGATATTGCCGTTACCGAGCTGCTCTTCGCCACCGGCATGCGAATATCCGAACTATGCAATCTCAAGCAGCACAATCTGGATCTTCCAAACCGCACAGTCCTAATATACGGAAAGGGCTCTAAGGAGAGAATTCTTCAGATAGAAAATGAGGATGTCCTGGATGCGCTTATGAAATACAAGGAAACCTTTAAGTCTGAGCTTGCAGACACAGACTGGTTATTTATCAACAGGCTAAATGAGCGCCTCTCCGAGCAATCTGTCCGTAACATGATCAATAAATACGTCGACGCCGCCGGAATCTCCCTACATATCACACCCCATATGTTCCGCCATTCCTTCGCAACCCTCTTACTGGAGGCAGATGTGGATATACGTTACATTCAGAAAATGCTGGGACACAGTTCGATTAATACAACCCAGATATACACCAATGTTTCCACTCATAAGCAGAAGGAGATATTGCAGAGCAAGCATCCGAGAAATGGGATGAGGGTGGAGAAATGATTGGGGTGGTATTTCAGGAAATTTAATCAAGAAAATGATTCATGTGAATTATTCCAAAAAATATTGCTGAAGCATAAAGATGCAGCCCATGAACATAAACGGTTCATGGGCTGTTGGTTTTGTATTTTCAAAGTATATCCCATGCGATCATATCATCCAAACCTTAGCTCGTTGCCTACGCAAAAACGAGAGGCCGAAACCTCTCGTCTGATTTCTTCATCTTCGGTCACTTTTTATTTTATCGTCCTGTCAGAACCGTCACAGGACTCATCCAAGATGAAGGAGAAGATTATCTTCTCACCTATATTATATGCAAAACAACTACGACTTTTATCATACATTCCAATCGTGTAAAAAGGGCAAGAATAAATTCATATGAATCATATTCTTACCCTTATATTTTCATGAATAATATATTACATAGATTTCTTCAAACCAAATTGAATATATAAATTTTCACGAAATGCCTGATCTGTAGTTACCTTTGTTATATCATCATTTCTGCCAAGAGAAATCAACTTATTTATAAGGGCTGCAAGAAGATTTTCTCCTTCCTGTCTGCCTTCCTGTCTGCCTTCCTGCCTACCCTCTTCCTTAAACATCTGCATAGTCTCTTCTTCGTTATACTCATTGATCCACATACCAATCACCTCCGCTCTATGTACCAACAACTGCTCCCTTAATACATATCCATCCGGCATATCATCAAGTGCTTTATTAACAGCTTCCTCAAGTTCCATTCCTGCATCTACATTTATTCTAATCTGATCCACAAGCCAAGCATACTCATTCAGTGGTTCGCACGCTGTAAGTATATTCTTGCTATGTCCATAATTGATGTTGACCATTCTTACAGTTACTTCAATATCCGGTGAAGCCTTTTTCAATATGGCTTCTACTTCTTCCTCGTTTATCTCAGCAGCAGCTCCCTCACTATAAGTATCGTCATTTTGCCGCTTCATTATGAGATTCTGCCTTATCTCTTCTTTAAAAGCATCGGATAATCTCATTACCATCTCGTCCGGCACATCTGTCTTTCCATTATATAATACCACTAATTTAGGTATCGGCAAAGGTATTATTGTTGAACTGTATGGATTTTTCTTCTTCATTTTCAGATACTTGTCATACAGCTTTGCCGCATACATGAATTCACGCAAGGGCATGTTAGGATTGTCGGTTGATTGATGCTCATTTATGTTAATAGCGGAATAAAGCGAAGCCCTGTCAGATACTATATATGAAAGATCATTCTTCATACCCATATAAATTACATCTTCAATCGTTGTAATCGTTATATCGTCAGGGTTTGTGTAATTCGTACCGTTCAGACTGTTATACAGAGAAAGTGTCCTGTCCTTAGTTTCTTCTCTGCCAAATATATAACTGAATAAACGTGATTTGTATTCACGGTTAGCCTGATTGTTCTTATTATTATCCGTAAGGGGTTTTCCAGTACTGTTTTCATTATTTGTATGTTGTTCCATACTTGTATCTATCTCCTTATAATGTGTCAATATATTAGAGAATCAACCAACAATTAGACTTTTTCTTGATTATAACATGATGATTTTTTAGGTGCAATACCGCGATCAATGATGATTGATTAAATGATTGATTAAATCCAACGTTATTTTAATCGTACAGTAACAATTACAGGCATAATGAACTTTAGTAACAAATTATGATACATATTTACTAAATTGACATTGCTCTTGCACCGTATCTCCGATTAAAGTAATTGCTTTTTGAGGGCATTGACTTATACAGCGATAGCACATTGTACATTTGTTACCGGCAAATGCTTTTTTATTCTTTATAGTTATATTGTTCATAGGACAATTCTCCTTACATAACCCACATCCTATACATTCATCACTTATCTTAAGTTTATCAGAATAGTGGCTTGTTTTATTGTAAAACCATAACCTTTGACCAAACAGTCCTGCAATATGTGCAAAAAATGATATGCCTTGTTTGGGGTATTTCCCATTTTGAATGTCTTTTGCAACGCTCTCAATTTTTTTATCTGCATCAATGACAATTCTTTTATTATCATCAAGAGATTTTTTTAACAGTTTACTGTCACAGACGGAATCAGGCATGTGAATATGCAGTCCCCCTAATATATTTGCTCCCTTTTTCTTTAATAGACGTGCGGTGCAGCCAGCACCGTCACCACTGAAGGCTCCCATTGTTGCAACACATAATACATTTTTATCTTTCCATATATCATTGGATTTTATAAAATCTCTAACCATCATTGGGGCATTAGAAAATTGTGTCGGATAGCCAAGTATAATAGTTTCGTTATTCTTTATATTGTCAATTACGCCTTCACTTTCCAGTGGCATAACTACTGCATTTTCATCTAAAAGAGCAGTTAATTTTTCAATACAATGTTTTGTATTTCCCGTCCCACTTAGATATATTCCAAGCATAAAAATCCCCCCAATCAACATCCATTTTCTATTACATAAGCCATACATACTTTGGTTGTGTATCAGCAGTATTGCTAACTTTTTTTCGATTTTATCAAATATATTATCATTTCACAAGGAAAATATAGGCTTGAGTACGAGTGTTGAGTTGAGTATAAGACACACTTCTTGACTGCAACACAAAGATTCACAAAATATCTCTCATCATTGTTGTTGCTGAGTTACTCTTTGCAACCGACATAATAAAATAAAAATTATACAATCTCAAGTAGCACAATCTATATCTTGCAAACCGCACAATCCTAATATATTACAAAAGCTCTAAAGACAAAATTCTTGAGATAGATAATTAGGATTCCTGAATGTACTATGAAACCTATAAAACAAGTTTGCTGACACCTACCAGTTATTTATCAAACTACTAAAAAGTATCTCCAGGAGCAATCTGTCCGCAATATTGTAAAAAATTACATTTTCGACGTTGAAATCGCTCTACATATGTTCTTCACAGAAAAACGTACTAACCTATTTGGTTCATGGACTGTTGTTTTTATATGCTAAGGAAGGATAATACAATATTATCT
>JAFUXG010000051.1 GCA_017470935.1 Lachnospiraceae bacterium | reverse complement strand
TAAGCACCTTGCCACGGACGGTACCAAAGTCTATCCGGGACATCTAGAAGTTCTTATCCCGTCCAATCCGCCATCTGACCTGAGGGTATCTGTGCAAGGCAGACGGCGTACGGTTTCAAAATTTAACTAAACAGTAATTTAGTACAATTTCTCCAGCACATCATCACTTATGGTGTACTCATGCTTTGCCTCCGGGAAGGTACCCGCCTTCACTTCCTTGTCATAATTTGCAAAGGCTTCCTTCATGATCTCACCGATATCTGCAAAACGCTTAACAAACTTCGGTGTAAAATCTGAGAACATTCCAAGCATATCCTGATATACAAGAACCTGTCCGTCACATACATTTCCTGCACCGATTCCGATGGTAGGAACAGATACCTCCTTAGTCACGATCTCTGCAATCTTAGCAGGCACACATTCAAGAACTATGGCAAATGCTCCTGCTTCCTCAAGAAGCTTTGCATCATTGATAAGCTTCTTTGCCGCTGCCTCTGTCTTAGCCTGTACCTTGAAGCCTCCAAATGCATTGATGGACTGTGGTGTAAGACCAAGATGTCCGCAGACCGGAATACCGCAGTTAACGATTGCACGCACCTGCTCTATAACCTCTTCACCGCCCTCAAGCTTAACTGCACCGGCACGTCCTTCCTTCATGAGACGTCCTGCATTTACTACTGCATCATACACCGATGTCTGGTAGCTCATGAATGGCATATCACATACTACAAGTGCATTCTTGGCACCACGGGCAACAGCTGCACTGTGATGTATCATATCCTCCATGGTAACTGAAATGGTATCCTCATAGCCAAGAATAACATTTCCCAAAGAATCACCGATAAGGATTGAATTAACTCCTGCTTCATCTATCAATTTGGCTGTAGAGTAATCGTATGCTGTAAGCATTGATAACTTCTCACCCTTTTCCTTTGCCTGCTTAAATGTTAAAACTGTATTCTTCATAAGATCAGCCTCCTTTCAAAATATCCGATAACTCGTTATAATCTCTATCAGGATTCTTCTTATTTGCTATTTCAAGAAGACGCCTTCCACACATTTTATATAGCTGCCTTTCTTCATCATCAAGAACATCCAAATGCTTCAATACCGTACCCGTATCATTTCTCTCAATAGGACCCGTAAGAGCATTGACTGTACCGTAAGAGGTCACATGCTCCACATTGTCACGAACAAGCGTTGCCGTAAATCTTCTTGTCTGCTCATCCGTAAAGCCGCATTCCGTAAGCAGCTTGTAACCTGTATCAAGAACTGCGATCACATGATTTGAAAGCACACTCGCGGCTGCATGATACTTGGGCTTTAGCTCCTTAGATATTTCCACCGTTTCATTTCCCATGGCTTCAAGCCATTTTTTCCATTTGGAAACAGCGTAAGTGTGTCCCTCTAAGGTAAAGCAAACATTATTAAGTTCTCTGTATGCGGATTCTTTGTCGCTGAACGCGAACAATGGATGGATCGATATGGGATAACCCCCGTAATTCTCGATTCCTGAAAATACATCAGATGATAAGGAGCCACTCAAATGACAGATGATCCTGTCCTTAATTAATTCTTTGTCAAGGCTGTTCCATACATCATTTACCGCTCCGTCAGGAGTCGATATTATGATGGAATCATTTGCATAAACCACTTCATTCGGAGTGTTATACATCTCCGTTTCCGTAAATGCCGCCGCCCATCTGGCTTCTTCCTCAATTAAACTGTAATATCCGGTAACAGTGACATTATCATTTCCAATGCCCTGGCTGCTTTTCTTTGAAAAATATTTTCCCAAGCTGCAGCCCGCCTTACCGGCACCTATAAAACCTACTCTGCTAAATATAGATTTCTCCATGCCATCACCTCACTTTACAGAACGATTGCACTAATGCGCATCATAGAAATTCGTAGTGTTAAAGGTAAGTGACAACACTTATCATCGATGCAGTTTCTCCAGTGAAACCCAGCGAAGCAAGTACGAAGCTGAGCTGTTGGTCTCACGCATGCAACGAGCACTTATTGAAACCAGGTCTATGACCGAAGTTGAAACATAGTGCTCACTGCAATATGAATACCGCTCGACTGTAATGTACCATTTATTTACAAGATAAGCAAGTTCTTTTTTACGAACAATCTGTGAACATGACTAAATAAAATAGTTTGCACACCTTACTGCACCATAATAGTTTTCATCCTCCGTAAGCCCCTGTACAATATAAGTACCCGCTTCTTTTATCTTATACATCTCATCTAAGGCTTTGAGTTCAACAGCATCATCAAAGCCTTCATATACTTTAATCACAATTTTATTTTCAATTACAATAAATGAGTATCCATACTTTTCAAACAGAAATTTTCTGTTTTCCAGAAACCAAGTAAAATCTGCTTCCTGCTGTTTAGTAAGACCTGTTACACTCCCCATAGCAAACCTATCCCTTCATCAGCATTAGTATATATCCAATTAAATCTGATATTATCATTTATCAGCTTTTCAGAATAGTTACTACGCTCCTTAATTGTTTTACATACATAAACTACATCACCACAAATTTCATAATCATGATCTTCAAAGTTCGTCAAGGCAATCCATGAATCCGGATACTCACGTTTCATTTCACTATAAGTCATTCTTCTATATTCACTCGCCATAAAACATACTCCTCATATCATCATATTAAATCACCAGCTTGGAAAATAGATCTATTTGTTGTTAACTCTTTTGTCTATATATAACCGGATAACCTGCTCTTCTCATAGCAAGGAAACGATGAATGTCCTTATTCACTTCCTTACTGCCATTTCTATTGTTTTTTCCGGTAAAATACATTATCCAGCCATCATCTTCCCATTCAAATCTAACTAATGGGCCTCCAAAGCCCATCTCCTCCGGGTGATAGTGCATAAACATTGGACAATTATCTCCAACTTCCATTTTCTCATGTATATTCTTTTCATATAACCTGCAAGAATCAAATTTTGCATGAGCTACAACATATAAATCTGATGCAAAATCAGGATATACAAGCTTAGGGGCAGCATCATAGGCAATCCTTAACATATGAAGATATCCCTCAATATCCAAAGTCTCCTTGCACGGAACCGGCTTTTGTTCTTTGAACTGTTCAAAATCTTTTTCATCAGCTTCTGTCAGGTCAAATTTATTTTTAGACAGTTCCTTATAAAGCTTATCCCTTTCAAATAATTCCCAATAATAGTATTTATTCAAAAAATCAATTACTTTCTCTTCTCCAATCTTATCAAATATATCGTAATTACTAGTAGTCAGAAACTGCAGCTTAATGAATTCCATGAAATCTTCATTTAAACGTCTGTAAGGAAAATTAACTCCCCGCCATTCCGTAACCTCATAATTGATCTTTTTTGCTGCCAATAGCATTACTTCCTGATCGATATATTCTGATGCAATAAGCGGGTATTCTTCTTTCACAATTCTTTCAAGCTCTTTTCTTGCTTCCTGATCAGTCATATATTATACCCCATTTCATTACTTTCTCTTCCATAATCTGATTTTATTGAATATTATTTGGAGTTCTCATACATCTTCCATTTAAGACTGTTCATTACCGCAATGGCACAAAGACATGCTGCTGTCAGCACAACATACACCATACCAAGCGTTATGGAACGGTCAAAGACCTCAAGATAATTCTTTGTGGAAAATGCAATAAAGAATCCGGGTAAAAATGCTATCAGCATCTGGCTTATTACCTTAATTATAACTCCACGGATAACCATTTTCTGCTCGATAAAATATGCCAGAACAACAATAAGACCTGTTCCGATCACTGTGAGCAGAATCCTCTCATATCCTGACAAAAACAGTTCTCCTGCAGAGGTAGTAAACTCTGTCTCTTTCTCCTTGAAATACATAATGAATGTCATTACGCCCGGATACACAATAAGAAAGCCTGTCTCCGAAATAGTATAACCTAGTCCAAGGGCAATTGCCTGTTTAAATGTAACCTTACGCCTGAAAACAAGCTGGATCGTTATCCATTCCGGTATTACTGCAAGAATTGCTCCGGCTAACGCCACGACTAACAGATATGGTATATAATGATCCTCCATAAAGCTTTGAAAATCCGTATGATTGAACAGATACGCCAGCCCATGCTGCTTTATTCCCCACTGCATACCGGCATAGAACAAGGCTCCAAGTATGAATAGCATTACCATTCCCTTTCGTTCATCCTTATTCCTAACTACAAGAATAAGCCATATAATAAACGGAATTATAAAGCTTATTACAATATTACAGACCATTGCAGGCATTTCCATATTTCTCATACTCCTCCATACTTTTTAATGATGATAATTCGCAAGCCTTGTGGTATATTCATCCGCCACACTCTTATATTTCCTGTAATCCTTCTCCTTTAAGGTACCATTTTTCAGGTACTCATCCAGTGTGGCATGAAGCTTCTTAAGGGCATCATGTGCCAGATCCTTGTAATTGTTCTCAAGATTCATCTTCATTTCATTCATAAGACCTTCTATCTCTAATTTCACACTTCTTTTAATCATAGTATACGCTCCTTTTATTCCACTACCTCAATAACATCCTTCAAAATATAATGAAATGAAGGTGCGGAAAGCTCCTTATTTTCATCATAGCCATTATTCAGGTCAATAGTATCATTTGGATTTTTCGGATCAACACCAACATAATCCCCCACAAAAACCTTAAGCTGGTTCTTCTTAAATTTTTCTATAGCTTTGTTCACCGCATCCTCCGTGCCATCTGCAGCTATAAGATTGTTGATCTCCAGCACCTGCACCCAGTCCTGCTCAAAGCCGGCTCCAACGTCATTCCCGTGAATATTCCCCGATACATGATCCTCGATCTTATCTTCTAAAAGAACCGCACCTACCGCCTCAAATATATACTGTGACCAGTCGATCCTGGAGCTCACTAATGTGGTGGTAGGTGCCACATCTATCATGCTCTGATTATAGCCCACATGGTACACTGTTTTTCCCTGGTCTGCAGCAGCCTCACATGCGGCAGCAGGTCCAATGGTATCAGAGTGCTGTGATATTATGACACACCCGTCATCGATCAGCTCTTGGGCACATTTCTTCTCCAGTGTGTAGCTGGTCCATGTATCAGTATATCTGACCTCCATGACCGCTTCAGGAACTATGCTTCTCACTCCCAGTATAAATGCAGTATAGCCCGATATTACCTCTGCATATGGAAATGCCCCAACATATCCAAGCTTAGCCTGGCTGCTTGTTATAACGCCGTTATCTATCATTTCCCTAAGCTTCATTCCTGCAACTATCCCGGTAATATAACGCCCCTGATATATCTCTCCCATAAATGTATGATAATTTGGAAGGGGATCATCTAATGCATTATCGCCTGTGGCCTGACAGAACTGAATGTCAGGATATTCCTTAGCTATATCCTTTGCAGAAACCTGATATCCATAGCTTGTAGTAAATATGAGATCACAGCCCTCATCAATAAGCTCCTTAATTGCCTCCTCAACCTTCTCTTCAGGTATATTGGATTTGGCAATAGCAGTGACCATTCCGCCAAAATCATGATCATCAATGGCCTTCTGGGCCTTTATGAAATTATAAGTATATGGCGCGCTCTCATCACCATCATACACAAAGCCCACCTTGATCGTCCTGCTTTTTTCATCATCCTCCACACCAAACAGACTTACAACTGCGAAAATACCTATTACTGCAAGGGCGGTAACAACGGTCAATAATCTCACTCTCTTCATTTGCCATTATCCTCCTTGCCCTTTTCTGATACATCACCCTTAAGTATATTCTTAACAATATCCTTCTTGTTATAAAGAGCGTCCACATCTATGCTGCCATCCTCTATAAGCTTAAGCATTATATCTACCATCTGCGGATCAAACTGGGTACCCTTACCCTTCTTAAGCTCATTTATTACATAATCAAAATCAAGCTGCTTACGGTATACACGGTTTGCTGTCATGGCATCAAAGGCGTCGGCAACACCGATTATCCTGCCGTACAATGGTATGTCCTCTCCTGAAAGCCCCTGAGGATATCCCGTTCCATCATATCTTTCATGATGATACAAGGTTCCATCTATGGCGTGATCCACCAGGGTGAAATCCTTAAGTATCTCCGCACCTCTTGTAACATGGGATTTCATTATGGCATATTCCTTCTCGTCCAGTCTTCCGGGTTTGTTAAGCACCCTGTCAGGAATTCCGATCTTTCCAATATCATGTAAAAGAGCTGCCTTTCTGAGATTCTCACATTCATCCTCGGTAAAGCCTAACTCTCTTGCTATCATAACACTGTATTCAGATACACGCTGGGAGTGCTGGCTTGTATTCTCATCCTTTGCATCCACAGTCTTGGCAATTGCAAGAATTGTCTCATTCCCCATCCTGAGCTGTTTTCTTGCGAATTCCAGCTCCTTTTTCTGAAAATTGATAGTTGTCTGAATCTGGGTCCTTGCAATGAACCATGTAAGCCAGGCAACCGCTAACATGGCGACCACAAGCATATATATACGAAACCCCCTTGTATCGTATATCTCACTTTCCTTCTCAAATATATATACACTTTCCTCAAGGGTATTCACGTTGTCGTTATCTAAGACACTCAAATGAAACTTATATGTTCCAGGAGGTATATTGGTATATACTATGCTTGAAAGCTCACTTTGCATAACAATATCAGGCTCTGCATCAAAGCCCTCAAGATAATACAAAACAGCCGGGTCATCAGCCGTATAGTTGATAACCTCAGGGTATATCTCAACCCTGGATACACCTCTTTTGATCTTAAAGGTCTCTCCCCGTTCTAATTCATGGGGCTCGTTATCAAGATTGATGGATGAGATCATCATACGGTATGACCGTCTTGTCATTCCGTAATCATTAACATTGACCCTGTATACTCCATTGTCGCATGAAAGGTACAGATTTCCCTCCTCATCAATATAATCCCATGAATTGGCGGTAAGGGCTGCCTTAAGACCTCTCTTTGAATCAAGAAGCTCATACTCAGGCTCTTTATCACCGCCCAAAAGCTCATTCCTGTTGATTACATATATACCTGCACTGCTGAGAACAAACAAATTGCTGTCAGTCCCCGGCCATACATCATAATTATTAAAGTAAGGAAATGTATCAAGAAGTCTTATATTATCATCCTTATCCATATAACACAGACCGTTACTGGTAACTATATATGTCCCCTTTTCCACCGGATCTTCAACAATTCTAAGTATTACATCCGAGCTCAAGCCCTCTGCTCTTGTATATTTAGCTGTCACCTCACCGTCCCTGACAACAGCTATTCCGTCTCCGTCAGTACCGCACAAAAGCCTGCCATCCGACATTTCCACAAGACAGAGGATCATAGCCTTACTTAATCCATCCTCATAATGTATAATATTCTTAAGCTTATCATTAGCAAAAAAGCCAATTCCTGTATCACAGGCTGCCGCAATTGTTCCGTCAGATAATTCGATGGCAACTCTCGCCCAGTCTCCGAACTGTTCATCTGTACTGTCATGGGCAATGATATCGAAAGACTCTGATACCTGCAACAGCCCTCTGCCGTAAGTACTTATCCACAGGTCATCTGATGAATCCACCGTAAGACATCTTATTCTCACATCAGAAAGCTCCTCAGTAAGCTCGTTTTCTATCTCAGTATTCCCATTGATATCAACAGCATCAAGCCCATTATCTGTACCAACATAAAGCTTTCCCTGCCACTCCGTGACTGAATTCACCACCGCATTCTCCATTCCTGCTGAAAGATAAATGTCGGCAAAGGGTGATCCTGATAATTTGAGAAGACCCAGCCTTGAGGATGAAAACCAGAGATTGTTCTGATAATCCACCGTCATATTGTCAATAGAATTGTTGAAGCTTCCTGTATTGATACGGTTAAATTTTTTAAAGGAATCCATATATCCCACACCATTATCTGAACAGACATACATGGTACCGTTCTCCACAAAATAAATCCTGTTAATATTATTAAGCCCTGTACACTTACCGGCTCCCTTCTTAACAAATTTCCCTGATGAAATATTGTAATAATATATATTGTCAGAGGAAGTTCCCACATATAGTATTCCATCATCATCAAAGGCAGCACATGAAAATATCTCCTGCTCAGCCTCAAGTTTTATGGAATCAAGAATCTCCTCTCCATTCACAAGAAAAAGATCACCATCATTAGTAACAGTGACAACATTACCAGTATCATCAGCCGTAATACTATGCGCATATACGATCTCCGGAAGCTCCTTAACAAGATCAAGACCTCCAGAAAGCGTCATTATCTGCATACTTGTAGTAGTGCCTATGTAGTAGCTGCCGTCCGCCGACTGGGTAATACATCGCACAGAATTGGCCGGAAGTCCATTCTCCTCGTCAATTATGTTTGTTACATTCTCATTGATCGCAATTGCAAGTCCATTATCATTGGTACCTATCCAAAGCCTGCCCTCTTCATCAAGATAAAGGCAGTTAACATTTCTTACTGAATCATAGCCGCTCATCCATTTAAATTCGCTGCCGTTATATCGGTATAACCCCGCATAGGTGCCCACCCATATAATGCCGTCATTAGTCTGCACAACATCATTGGCCTCGCCACAGGGAAGACCGTTGTCACTGTTATACACAGTCTGGATGTTATTATTATTAATATCCACTGAAAATGCAAAAGCTCTGGCACCGCTTAATAAAACAGCAGACAAAATAATTACAAGCATAGCGGCAGCTTCTGCTGCCTTTCTTTTTCTTCTGATGCGAACAAGCTTGATGGTAATAAAGAGCATAAGCATGGTTATCACCTTATCAAGAAAATCCACATAGAATTCTCCAATTGCAGTAGCCATGACAGAGTTGACTTCATTTTCAAGAAGATAGGACACTACTCCATTTCCCCACATATTGCCCACCATACCATTATTTGTCAGCAGGTTGATAGGGGTTGAAATGAGAACAGAAAACAAGGTAACAATTACACTGGCTGTCAGTGTACCAAAAAGGGTTTCGAACAAGCCCTTCCTGGCAGCAATTCCCACAGAAGCACCAATGGCAATGCTTGTGATTCCATACACCATAGTCATTGGTGCTCTAAAGCCATATATAATATTAGACGTAAAACCCACAACTGCGCCGCAAAAAGGATCACAGACATAAGCTGCAAGAACTGTTCCAAAGGAATCCATCCATATAGGAAGCCCATAACGCAGTGCTATAGCCTTGCCGCAATAATTAATAGCAATCATGAAAATAGTAAATAATACTATTTTATAGCCTTTACGGGTACTCATAATTCAATCTCCATCCATAAAAATTCCATGTTATTATACTACCAATACAAATAATAATCAATGAATTCATGCTTTAATTAAAGTAACCTAATATTATATTCAACATATTATATAAATATAATCATTTTTTTAAATTGCTGTTTACTGAGGTGCCACTATGTCTGCTTCTTCTAAAATTCCCGCCTTAGTTTCCGGTGCTGCTGCCTTTCATGAGCAGGGCATAACCGGCAAGGAGGTTACTATTGCTATTATGGATTCCGGGCTCGCTCCCCATAAAGAAATAAATACAGGAAGAATACTGACCTTTGAGGATTTTGTATATAACAGAAGAATCCCCTATGATGATTACTCACATGGCACCCATGTGACAGGTATTGCTGCGGCAGAAAAGATCGGCATAGCTCCCGAAAGCAACCTTGTAATATTAAAGGTGCTTGACAACCGTGGCAACAGTGAAACTGATCTCTTGATAGACGCTGTCAAATGGATACTTAAGCACCATCTGGTATATAATATCCGTATTGTCAACATTTCCATAGGCGGCAACAGTGAGGAGCTTAGAAATAAAAATAACCGTCTAAATGCATGGATCAGAAGGCTATGGGAGCATGGCATTATCGTATGCTGCTCCGCCGGCAATAACGGTCCCCATGAAGGCTCCATATCAGCCCCCGGAAACTGTCCGGAGGTAATAACTGTAGGCTCCTATGACGGAGGGCATTTCTCCTCTGCCGGACCCTTGCGACCTTATATAACCAAGCCTGAGCTTGTGGCACCGGGCTATCACATATTAAGCTTAAAGCCTGGGAACAGCTATACCATCAAAAGCGGCACCTCCATGTCTGTACCCTTTATAAGCGGCTATTGCGCCCTGCTGCTGCAGACAAGACCCAATTTCTCCAACTATCAGGTAAAGCAGCATCTGATGGATTCCGCCTATAATGTACCTTATCTTCCCTACAATATGCAGGGTGCCGGAATCGTTAATTTGAAACGACTGCTTTCCTTCCCTTAAGCTTCATTACATATATAACCTTATAACATAAGGCTCTGTCACACCAAAAAATATCACTCATCAAGAATCTCACCAAGAAACCTTGATGCCTCAAGCTCCTTATTATAATATTCCTTAACCTCATAAATGTGCAGATGATGTCTTGCCCTGGTCATTGCCACGTAAAACATACGCCGCTCCTCCTCAATCTCTTCAGGCAGTACCGCCTTTTTATAAGGAGCAAGACCTTCATTTGCCTCAGGGATAAGTACCACATCATACTCTAACCCCTTAGCACTGTGCATAGTAGTAACCGCTACTCCCTCTCTGTTCTCCTTCTTCTCTAACCGGCTGTGCTCCTCTAACTCGCTGCGGTATTCATCAATCCCATTAAACCATTCGTCATATGAACTATACTGCCTTGAAAGCTCTGCAACCTCATCAAGCACCTCATATATATCCTCTTCATTCAGATGCCGGTATTCACAGTATTCCTTGATATACTGGTCATAGCCTATCGCCTTCCTGATAAAATTAACGGCAGCGTAGGGCTTAAGCCTTGATAAGGTTTCAAGGTCATACTTAAGCTGCATCAGCTTATCCACCGCCCAGTCTTTTTTATCAGCTTCATATCTTTTTATCAGTGCATCAAAGGAAAACTCACTCTCCATCAGCATTTCCCTTGATATATAGCGGTTAGGTCTGTTGATGATCCGCAAAAACAGGCCTCGTTCCCTGTTCC
The DNA here is from genome assembly GCA_017470935.1 of Lachnospiraceae bacterium. GTDB lineage: Bacteria > Bacillota > Clostridia > Lachnospirales > Lachnospiraceae > CAG-590. Next base: position 45,422 of record JAFUXG010000051.1, on the reverse strand, counting down.
CTGAAGCCGCCCTTATATAGTCAAAAATATTTTTTACAGCAAAATGGTCATATATACACGGCACCCTGTCCCTTGTATAAAATGGGATGTTATACTCCATAAGCCTGTGGACAAGACTCCCCGCCTGGGCATTAATGCGGTATATCACACTCATTTCAGAATAAGGAACACCCTCCTCAAAATACCTCCTGACAGTCTCAATTATATGAGTGTTCTCGTCATTTCTGTTCTTCATATGGTGTATATAAATGGGCTCTTCATAATCCATACTGCTAATAAGCTTTTTCTCATACCTTGCCATGTTATGGCTTATAAGCTTCTCTGCGCCCTCTACAATGTTTCTGTTACAGCGGTAATTAGTATCAAGAAGCGTGATCTTTACATCAGGATAATCCTTCCTGAAATTCAGCATTATCTCCGGCTTTGCCCCACGGAAGCCATATATACTCTGGTCATCATCACCTACAATGAAAAGATTATTATCAGGTGCCGCCAGCATTTTAGTTATCTCATACTGCAGCTTGTTGATGTCCTGAAACTCATCCACCAATATGTACTGATACCGCTTTTGAAGACTTGAAAGTATATCCGGCCGTTCTGACAAAAGCTCATAGCAATATACCATCATATCATCAAAATCCAGCTTTCCCCTCTTCACAACTGTATTCTGGTAATCCCTGTATATTTCCCTGAATACCTCTTCCCCAATAACTGAGGAATAGAAATGCTCCACAGGGATCATATCACCCTTCATAAGGCTTATTTCCTTAACGAGATCAGCTACTGCCTCCTCCTCGTCATCATATTCCAGCTCCTTTTTCTTGATAAGCTCACGTATAAGCTTATATTTGTCATCCTCAGAGAAGATGCTGCCTGAATCATACCCATAGGCAACCTTAAGAATATAGAAAAATACAGAATGAAAGGTTCCAAATGTAACCGGACATTTAGAACCCTTCATTAAACCAAAGAACCGTTCCTGCATCTCCCTTGCGCTTGCCCTTGTAAATGTAATCACAAGAATATTGGAGGGATTAACATGAATCTCGTCTATAAGATATTTAATTCGATGTACAATTGCTGTTGTCTTTCCTGAACCGGGACCTGCCAATGCCAGCATAGGACCATTTATATGATGAATTGCTTCCAGTTGTCCTTTGTTAAAATCAGGCATTGAGTGCTCCCTTCACATGCTCTTTTTTCTATGAGTCTGCAAAACTCAAATATGTACTTTTTTTGTTGTGAACATAATATATTTTTTATTAGTTTTGTAAACGCATAAAAACATTACTTCTCTAGTTTAGAAATTCCGATCTCGATACGCTTCAAGGATTCCTCCTTGCCGAGTATATCCATGATCTCGAACGCACCGCCTGGTGTCATCTGCTTGCCGGAAACTGCAATGCGGACAGGCCAGAGTCCTGTACCGTTCTTGATTCCCTTGCCTGCAATGTACTCCATCAATGTATCGTGGAGGTTATCAAGTGACCAATCCTCCACACCCTTAAGTATCTCGTACTCCTCCTTAAGGATCTCTAAGGAATTCTCAGAATTAGTCTTCATCTTCTTATGAGTATAGAGCTCTATGTCGTAATCAGGCAGCTCCTCAAAGAAATCAATATGCTCCTTAATATCCGGGAACACCTCTATACGTGTCTTTACAAGCTCAAGAATCTCGTCTATCTTCACATCCCTGGTGATAACCTCCTTCACATAAGGAAGCGCCATCTCCTTAAACCTGTCAAAATCCATGTTCTTGATATACTCACCGTTCATCCAGCGAAGCTTCACCATATCAAACACCGCGGGAGACTTGGAAATATGCTTGTAATCAAATGCCTTGACCAATTCATCAAGAGAGAATATCTCCTGATTATCGTCAGGGCTCCAGCCTAGGAGTGCCACAAAATTCACAATAGCCTCTGTAACAAAGCCCTGCTCTAACAGATCCTCATAGGATGAATGTCCGCTTCTCTTTGAAAGCTTCTCATGATTCTCATTAGTTATGGTAGGACAATGTATATATGTCGGAACCTCCCAGCCAAAGGCCTGGTATAATCTATTATACTTAGGCGATGACGAAAGATATTCCTGTCCTCTTACAACATGGGTAATTCCCATAAGATGGTCATCCACCACATTGGCAAAATTATAGGTAGGATAGCCATCGGACTTAATAAGGATCATATCATCAAGCTCATTATTGGGAACAGTGATGGTTCCGTAAAGCTCATCCTCAAAGCTTGTCTCACCCTCAAGCGGCACATTCTGCCTTATAACGTAAGGAATACCGCTTGCAAGCTTTGCCTCTATCTCCTCCTTGGATAAATGCAGACAGTGCTTGTCATATCTTCTGATACTCTTGCCGTCCACAACCTCCTCCTTAAGGTTATCAAGCCTTTCCTTATCGCAGAAGCAGTAATATGCCTCACCCTTTTCAATAAGCTGCTTGGCATAGTCCATATATATTCCCTGCTTAACACGGTCACTCTGAACATAAGGACCAACACCGCCATCCTTGTCCGGGCCCTCATCATGGATAAGACCAGTCCCCTTCATGGTACGGTAAATGATATCAACCGCACCCTCTACCAATCTCTCCTGGTCTGTATCCTCTATTCTCAATATAAAATCTCCATCCTCATGCTTTGCCACCAGATAGGCATACAAAGCAGTACGAAGATTACCCACATGCATCCTTCCCGTAGGGCTTGGTGCAAACCTCGTTCTTATCTTAGCCATTGTTATTCTCCTTAAAGAATTACTGATTAATTACGTCCGCAGCACTGCTTATACTTCTTTCCGCTTCCACAGGGACAGGGATCGTTACGTCCGATCTTCTTGGGCTTTACAACAGTCTTAGACGCCTTCTGTATCTTGTAAAGCTCCTTCCTTCTCTCCTCAGTAAGCAGCGGCTGCCACTCCTCTAATGTGTACAGCCACTCAGCATTACAATCCACCATGTTCATGTAAAGCTTCTCAAGATCAAAGTCAAGGGACACCTTAGTATCCTCTTCAAGATCATCAAGGTTATTAGATGTCTTAAGACTGTCATCAATACCATCCAGGAAGCCTGTCATAAGCTCTATTGTTGTATCATATTTTTCAGCAAGCTCCTTGACTGTTCCCTCAACCACCTCATCAGGGTTTGAAAGAAGCTGCTTATAGATTCCCTGCTCCACTCCAAAATAGTTAAGCCAGAACTGCTTTCCCTCAGGTGTTCTGTCATCAAACGAATATGCGTGATCACGCCAAGCTTTAAGTAATCCCATTTGTAATACCATCCTTTTTGTAATTCTTTTATTTAATCAGGCATTTATCAATATTCCTGATTATCTCCTGCAATTATTAAATGACTATTTATATTGCATTATTTGAATAGATGTCTGCCTGTATTGCCCGTATTATAATTCATTATACTGTACATGACAGACAACAGCTATGATTATATCAAAACCCCTGCTATTTTTCAAGCCACGCATTCATTTTCGATTTAGCTTTAAAATAATCTTTCACAGTAACATTTAGTATTATCAAATATTTGTTTAAATGTATAATAAATCAATAATTGGGATATAATTATATTATCCGATTTCTATACAGAGAAATCAGATAAAATACTTTATCCTCCCCTATTGCGGAGCCGCTTGCCGGCTCCGTTCCCCTTTTATTCCGGTTTTTCTGATGTAATATCTTTTATCGATCAATTATTTTTCATCTATATCAGTTATCGTGGTATCACCAGACTCACCATCCGCATCAGTTACCGTATAATCTTCTGAGCTATCATCTGTCCCTGCCACAAGTCTTGTAAACCACATGAACACCCACAGAACAACAGGAACCACAATCATAAGGAACAGCATACCAAAGAAATACCTGCTCCCAGTTACTGCACATATGACAGTGCCTATTATAAGCCCTATTATAACAGCAACCGTTGCCAGTGCGGTGATCCTTCTTATCTTCTCCATAGCTTTCTATGCCTTTCTTGTCCCTTTTTACATTTATTATTTTATAATAATCCTCAAGTCTTTGTTCTCGTTTTAACAAACCTAAACATTACCATTCAAATCTATTAAATCTTTGCTTTATAATACTTCAAAATCAATCCTTTTTCTTATTCGCCCTCATAAAGTCCACGAAGCCGTTCCTTCACCTTCGCCTCATACCCTTCATCAGAGGGCTCGTAAAACCTCTCATCCTTGATCTCATCCGGGAGATACTGCTGCTTTACAAAATGTCCCGGGAAATCGTGGGGATAGAGATACCCCACATGTCCAAGCTCCTTAGAGCCCTCATAATGTGCATCCCTAAGATACGGTGGCACAAGTCCGATCTTTTTCTCCCTTACAGTATTCATGGCAGCGTATATGGCATTGGTCACAGCGTTAGACTTAGGTGCTGTGGCAACATATATAGCTGCATGGGCAAGTATCAGCTGAGACTCCGGCATACCCACCCTTTCCACAGCCTGGGCGCATGCGGATGCCACAACAATTGCCTGGGGATCAGCAATTCCCACATCCTCACAGGCGCATATCATGATCCTTCTGGCAATAAATGTCACGCTCTCCCCAGCCTCTAGCATCTTTGCAAGATAATAAGATACAGCCTGTGGATCCGAGCCTCTCATGCTTTTAATAAATGCAGAAATGGTGTCATAATGATTGTCACCGTCTCTGTCATACTGGTATGCCCGCCTTTGAATACACTCCTCTGCAACTGAAAGTGTAATATGAATAATACCATCATCTGAAGGATTAGTTGTAAGAACTCCCAGCTCTATTGCATTAAGTGCACTTCTGGCATCTCCATCACTCATATCAGCAAGAAATGTAAGGGCATCCTCTTCAATCTCTGCATGATAAGAACCCATACCCTTTTCCTTGTCATAGACAGCCCTCTTAATCAGCTCTTTGATATCCTCAGTAGACAAAGGCTCTAATTTAAATATATGAGATCTTGAAAGCAGCGCCTTGTTAACCTCAAAATATGGATTCTCTGTGGTTGCGCCTATCAGAATAACTGTCCCATCCTCCACAAAGGGAAGAAGATAATCCTGCTGTGCCTTATTAAAGCGGTGTATCTCGTCAATGAAAAGAATTGTTCTTTTCTGATACATTCCCATATCCTCTTTGGCCTGTTTTACGACCTCCTCCATATCCTTCTTGCCGGATGTGGTTGCATTTAATGTCTTAAAAACAGAGCTTGTGGTCGCCGCAATAACCATGGCAAGAGTGGTCTTTCCCGTTCCCGGAGGTCCATAAAAAATAAGCGAACTTAGCTTGTCCGCCTCGATCATACGATATAACAGCTTATCCTTCCCCATAATATGTTTTTGACCAACAACCTCGCTTAAGGCTGTTGGCCGTAATCTTTTCGCTAATGGGGATTCGTTCTTCATATTAGTCTCTCTCATGTAGTCAAACAAATCCATGACAATACCTCTTTACCAAAGTCTTATACTCATGAAGTCTATATGCCCATAAGTACATTCCTCAAAATAACGTTCTGTGTAATATCCGTCTGAGAATTATGCCTTCTCAAATCCCATCTTTGACAAAAGCTTGTGAAACTTTTCAACAACTATAGGCTTGCAGATATATGCATCATAATCGTTGCATACCTGAAAATTATCAACAGCAACCTCATCTAAAGCGCTTATCATTATCACCTTGGCTCTGCTTCCTTTGTTAACAGCATATTTGTTCTCTGCCTCACGGATCGCCTCTAATGTCTTATATCCATCCAATCTTGTCATCATAATATCAAGGCATATCAGATCAAAAAGATTTTTCTCGTCCATGGCGCGTACAGCTTCATCCACAGCAGACATACCATTATCCACCGCTGTAACCTCGCCATATTCTCCGAAAATCTTTTCCATAAATCTTCTGTTAACAAAATCATCATCTGCAACCAATATTCTCATAGAATCCTCCATCCTCTGTCAAAATTTCAGAAGTCTCAAATTCATTTCCCTATATCATAGACTTATATCACATTTACATAGGTTTTGGCAATAGAATTAATTACTATATTTTTTAATTGATTTAGTTACTTTTATCCAAGTATAATAATCACATCTGTTTTTTAAGTATCTTTGCTAATTTCACAAGCCAGTCAGATGACATCTGTTCGTGTGATTTGCTGTCAATGGCAAGACGCCTGTTCAAAAGATCTCTGTTAAGCGTACCCAGAATCATATTAGATAATTCCTCAGGTGTGAAAATATCGATAATCTCTTCTGCAGCAATAGCCTTCTCAATCTCCTGTATAATAAATCCTTTTCTTCTCATAAGGCAGTCAGCCATCATCTCTCTTGTATTCACATTATGAAGAAAGCCTTCATAATTAAGGGCAACTGCAGCAATCTCCTCGTATCCTGTGTAATTTGTTGCAAGCATCTTAACAAACTCGATTACCTTATCGTAATGTGAAATATTCTTAGCCTCAATAGTTGCAATGATTCCCTTGTCAAATTTGGTAAATGTTTCAACTACCTCAACCAATACCTCTTCAATACCACCAAAATAACGATACAGTAAAGACTCGGACATATTCTCCTTCATAGCAAGTGTTCTCGTAGTCAAGGATGCTAAGCCGGCCTCACTAATGATTTCAATAGCAGAAGCGATTATTCTGTCTTTTCTGTTAATAAAATTATTATTCATAAGTAACCCCCATTAATAGTGAAACGTATTAGCGCCATGGCATGTTCAAAGAACCTGATATTTCTATTTCCTATAATTGTATGGGAATTTCAATTTTTTGTCAACAATAACCAATTTTATAAATTAATTTTCTAATAAAATTAAGTTTTATCCAATTTTTATACATTAAATATTGTGATCTCATCCCTTTGCCTGTCAAAATAATACAGATTATCGGATAAAAGATCGATCAGACCAACTGATGATCTGTTTGCCTCCAGCAAAAGATCTAACAAAAACTCCGGTGATATATCATCATCCTCCGGAACCAGCATGACCTCATGTACACTTGACGGCAGTATGTAAACATTGGCCTCCTGCACCCTTGCAAAATTGCGGATAACGTTATCATATAATATGCAGCCTGCACCGAATGCCTTTGACTGGTTAGTCATAATATAAAGATTAACCCCAAGTCCAAACCTTTTGATACTATCAAGCTCATCAAGAAGCTCCGGTGTAAGCTTATCTCTTAATCTTTCATCAAAGCTGTCAAATACAATTTTTGAAAGTGGCTCCATACACCAGGGATTACGCTGCATTGAATTAAATAATGCCTGCCTGTATAATTCATCAACATTGACATCCCATTTTTCAAATTCCCTATCAGTAATTAAAATGCTGGCCAATCCCAGAACACTTTCATCAATAACATATCTGAAGGTAATTGCCAGATCAAGATATTCTATATAGGGACATCCTGAAAGCAGCTCCTTATTCCTCTCAAAATTAATAAGCCGGAATACAAGCTTATCCTTTATCCTGTCGTAATCCTCAAAATTAATGTAATCAAAATCTGATTCAGCCTTCTCATTTCTATATCTGAAAACAATTTCCGTTAACACGAAATCCAGAGGCTTTCCCATAAGATAACTGTCATAAAAGGGCTTTAGATAGATATTGGGACTGATTCTCTCCCCCTCTTCATATATAGAAACTGCATCTAACATTATGCCGTTATTCTTCATCACCCTTTGAACAGTAACCTCAAGTGATCTTGATCTGATATTGTCTAAAGCCCCGTCATCACTATTAGAGGCTTCAGCAAGCATAACATCCCTGTAGCAGTCCCCCAGATTTTCCTTCACATATTCAATAAAATCATCATAATTCATATACCTTAATCTCCTTTTTGTATAATTATAAAAGGGAAAGGAAATAAGTAATGAAATTAATTAATTGGAGAATTATAAACACACAAACCGAATCCCGCGTTAATTACGCAGGATAATGAAAATATAGAATAAATAACAATAGAAATTCTTTGCTAGCACGAATAACTATAAAGTATTTTTCCTAATAAGTCAAGATATACTTTTCAAAAAATTCAACCAGCTTCTTCATTTCTTCATCAGTACCAATTGTAATTCTCAGATAATTGTCAATACGGGGCTTGTTAAAGTATCTAAGATAAATCTTCTCATTCTTAGCAGCCTCAAACAAGTCCTTAGCAGGAACTCTGTCATGAGCTGCAAACACAAAGTTAGTAGCGCTTTCAGGAAATGAAAATCCAAGCCTTACAAGCTCCTTGCAAAACCACTCTCTTGTATTCTTGACCTTATCGATCATTTCTCTAAAATACCCGTCATCCTCCACACTGCACACTCCAAGCTCAATCTGGAGATAATTCATTGTATAGGAATTAAATGAGAACTTAACATTATTAAGAGCACTTATAAGCTCTGAATCACCCATGGCATAACCAATACGAAGCCCTGCCATTGAACGTGATTTTGAAAATGTCCTTACCACCAGAAGATTATCATATTCATCAATAAGGGATAATGCACTTTCTCCCGCATAATCTATATAGGCCTCATCAACAATTACAACTACATCCCTGTTATTATCAAGAATTTTTCTAACACCATCAAGGGGCATATATATGCATGTAGGGGCATTGGGATTAGGAAATACAATACCACCATTTTCTCCAAAATAATCCTCAGGAACAATGGAAAAGCTCTCATCCAAAGCTTTCTTCTCATAAGGAATCCTAAGAAGCTCTGCCCACACATCATAAAAGCTGTATGTTATATCAGGAAAAAGTATAGGCCTATCCGAATTGAAAAAAGTCATAAAAGACATGGCAAGCACATCATCAGAGCCCACGCCAACAAAAACCTGGCTCTTGTCAAGGCCATGGTAATCTGCAAGGGCACTGACAAGCTTAGATGCCTCGGGATCGGAATATACACGAAGCTTTTCAAGCTCAAGCTTCCTGTTAATAACCTTAGGCGAAGGCGGGTATGGGTTTTCGTTAGTATTTAATTTGATTACGCTGCTATCCTTTGGCTGCTCGCCCGGAACATAGGGCTCAACCTGTCTTACATTCTTCATCCATTCATACATATATCATACCTCTTTCTTAATTCACCTAAGCCATTTAAGCCTTCCCTTCACTCAGCCTCGTTCATCTTGGCAAGCTTCGCTGCCTGGTCTGCCGCAGTCAGGCTGTCAATGATCTCATCCAGATCCCCATCCATGACCTGGTCTAATCTATGGAGAGTAAGCTTGATTCTGTGATCTGTCACACGTCCCTGTGGGAAATTATAGGTACGGATCTTCTCGGATCTGTCACCTGTTCCCACCTGGCTCTTTCTAAGCTCTGCCTCAGCGTCATGAGCCTTTTGAAGCTCCATATCATAAAGCTTTGCACGAAGCACCTTCAACGCCTTATCCTTATTCTTTAACTGGCTCTTCTCATCCTGACAGGATATAACAATACCTGTTGGAATATGCGTAAGTCTTACTGCCGAATCCGTTGTATTGACACACTGTCCGCCGTTACCTGACGCACGGAACACATCGAATTTACAGTCATTAAGATCAAGCTCAAAATCCACCTCCTCTGCCTCCGGCATAATTGCCACAGTCATAGTTGAGGTGTGGATTCTTCCCCCTGATTCAGTCTCCGGCACACGCTGAACACGATGAACTCCGCTCTCATATTTCAATCTTGAAAATGCTCCCTTGCCGTTGATCATAAACGAGCACTCTTTAAATCCGCCTATTCCATTCTCATTAAGGCTGATAAGCTCTGTCTTCCAATGCATCTTATCAGCATATTTCTGGTACATACGAAATACCTCTGCTGCAAAAAGCGCTGACTCATCCCCGCCTGCACCTGCGCGAAGCTCAACTATAACATTCTTATCATCATTAGGATCCTTAGGAAGAAGCAAAATCTTAAGCTCCTGCTCTATCACCTCAACCCTTTCCTTGGAATCATTTAATTCCTCCTTGGCAAGCTCCCGCATTTCCTCGTCCTTCTCCTCCTCAAGCATCGAAAGACTGTCCTCAATAGCCTGCTTTGCGGCAAGGTACTCCTTATACTTATCTGCAAGGGGAGCCAAGTCACTCTGCTCCTTCATAAGTGCTGTGTATTTTGCCTGATCATTCAACACATCCTGATCAGACAGCTGCTCCAACACCGATTCATAACGAGCCAATATATCCTCTAATTTATCAAACATAATTATTCCCTTTCTCTATCTATATCTTATAATCAAAATACTATATTATCTAATTAATAACTATATATCCCTATTCTAATATTAAGCAATTATATAGCACTATCCTTTCATTAATATTATTTAAAAACAGCTATAAATGTCCAAACACAACTCTGTCCATACCTGCATAATCCTTTTTGATCTCTACATCCACAAAGCCTGCCTCCTCTAAAAGAGCAGAAACAGCCCTTCCCTGATTATATCCTATTTCAAAAAATATATAACCCTTATCTGCTAAATGCTTCTCTGCATCCTTAATTATACTTCTGTAAAAGTCAAGCCCATCAGCACCGCCATCCAACGCAAGCCTTGGCTCATACTCCCTGACCTCCGGCATAAGGGTTTCCACTATATCACTTTCGATATAGGGTGGATTACATACGATTATATTGTACCGGTCTTCTATTCCCTGATATAAGCTTCCCTTGTTGAGCAAAGCATTCTCTATCTTATATTTTTCAAGATTTGACGCAGCAACATCAAGAGCAGCCTCAGAAACATCGCTTAATGTAAGCTTAATATCCCTGTGATACAGCTTTAATGATATTCCTATACATCCTGAGCCACAGCAAATATCTAACAGCTTTATATTATTATCTGTTCCATGCAGCTTACATATATCATCATAAGAATCATTAATGATCTCAACCAATATTTCAGTATCACTTCTTGGAATAAGCACATTCTCATTTACATTAAATGTATAATCCATAAAATGGGCATATCCCAAAAGATACTGAAGCGGGTAATGGGCAGTACGTCTTTCTATCAGGTCCTTGTACTGCTTCTCCTTATCAGCTGATACCTGTTCATCACCATTCATTAACATATACATATAATTAACAGAAAGTACGTCCTGTAAAAGCACCTTGCGCTCATACTTTGCATACTCATTACCACTGCTTACAAGCTGCTCCATTCCATAATCAAGCAATTCCTTAATCGTTGCCATATTACAACCCTTCTATCAATCTACAATGCCGCAGTTAAACTTCCAAACACTAATCTTCTTTCATAAAAACGTTGTCTTATCAGAAGCTAGAAGCCCTCAAGATCATCTACCTCAAGCTCTGCGTTAGGAAGTACGATTCCCTGCGCATCATTAACCGCATCAGCATACGCCTTGCCATAGAGGACTGCCTCAACCGCAACAATGGCAACCTGTATCATATCCTCGTCCGGCTCTCTTGTTGTAAGCTTCTGCACCCACATTCCGGGAACACTTATAATTCTCCAGAATCCGCTGTCACTTCTTCCTGCCATTCTGATAAGCTCATAGGATATTCCTGCTACAACAGGAACCAGCAGAAGCCTTAACAAAAATCTCAGCCACATCTGCTCTGCTGTAATAAACATAAACACAATAATACTTACTATCATTACAAAGAATATAAAGCTTGTTCCACAGCGCTTATGATACCTGGTATGCCTCTTAACATTCTCAGGCTTTAATTCGTCACCTGCTTCATAACAGTTAATGGTCTTATGCTCCGCACCATGATACATAAACAGTCTGTGTATATCCTCCATCTGTGCGATAAGAGCCACATAAGCAAGAAAAATACCAAGTCGTATAATACCTTCAATAAGTGATAATACGAAATGATTGGATATCCATTTGCCAAGCAATTCCGCAATTCCCGCAGGAATGAACATAAAAAGACCAAGTGCAAGTACAACAGAAATAATTACAGTAATTCCAAGAAGAACATCCTCGGCCTTATCCTTGAATATATCCTTAAAAAGTCTGTCTGCCTTAGTCTCCTCCTCATCCTCCTCAAAAAATGAGGATGAATAAGTAAGTGTCTTCATGCCAAGCGCCAGGGCTTCCACGAAATTAGCAATTCCACGTATAAATGGAATCTTGAATACCGGATATTTCTCGCCATATGACTTATATTTATGAAATTTAACACATATCTTTGAATCCGGAAGCCTTACTGCTGTAGAATAGCCTCCCGGTCCCTTCATCATTATACCCTCAAGAACAGCCTGTCCTCCAAGAGAACCCTTTGGCAAGCGTTGTTCCATAATAATCAACCTCCAAAATATTTCAGCGCGATCATAATAAAGAATTATAACTGCACCTTCCGAGTACTGTATTCTTTACAATCAAAAATTCCTTACAAAAAAAGGGTTGAGATTATATTCAATCCCAACCCACAATCGTTACTAGTTTGCCTGATTAACGCCGTACTTACGATTGAACTTATCAATACGACCACGTGCCTGAGCTGACTTCTGCTGACCTGTGTAGAAAGAATGACACTTTGAACAAATCTCAACGTGAATCTCTTCCTTTGTAGATCCTGTCACAAACTCATTACCGCAGTTACATACTACCTTAGCCTGGTAATAATTTGGATGAATTCCTTCCTTCATTGTATAACACCTCTCTAATAATATTGGCAGATTCCAACCCGCCTAAGCTTTCTATGTTACTAGACAAAATTTTGCCTGAACAACTTCTGTATTCTAACACACTATATGACAACATGCAAGTATTTTTTGCAATTCAAGTTAATATTCATAGCATATTGTTCTTGACTTGTATATGCAGGTTAAGCAGATATAATCTAATATGATTTATCAGTCAAAGGATGCCACACGCCTGAATTCCTCCACTGTTGTAATACCCTGCTCCATAAGCTCAATACAGCTTTCCCTGAGGGTCTTCATGCCCTGCTTCTCTATAGCATATTCCTTTACTTCCTCAGTATTGGCTCCGGCAGCGATCATCTTTCTTAATTCCTTATCCACAACAAGTATCTCATGAATTGAAATACGTCCGTTGTATCCTGAATTATTGCAGTGGGTACAGCCGTGGGCAACCTTAACATAAGGTATATCCTTGCCTATGAATTGTTTGTCCTCCTCCGATAATGCCGCCTCGGTACTGCAGTATGTGCACACCTTTCTCACAAGTCTCTGGGCAATGATCCCATCTAAAGCACTCGACACCATATAAGGCTCTATACCCATATCCACAAGACGGATAACAGATGAAGCCGCATCATTGGTATGAAGTGTTGAAAGAACAAGATGTCCGGTGATAGCCGCCCTTACGGAAATATTAGCTGTCTCTGCATCACGGGTCTCTCCAACCATTATAATATCAGGATCCTGACGAAGCAAAGCCCTAAGTCCTACCTCAAATGTAAGTCCCGCCACAGGGTGAACCTGCATCTGATTAAGCTTTGGAAGATTCTTCTCCACAGGGTCTTCGATCGTAGATATATTAACAGGCCTGTCAGAAAGCTCCGCAAGCATCATATAGAGGGTTGTAGACTTTCCTGACCCTGTTGGACCTGTAAGATAAATGATACCATTAAGAGAACCAAGCATTTTCTGTACCTTGCGATAATTCTCTTCATTCATGCCAAAGGTTCCCGGATGGTCTATAGCTGAATTATTTGCAAGCATACGAAGAACTGCCTTTTCCCCGAATGTAGTCGGAATAATCGATACACGGACATTCACAATCTGATTCATAACTCTCGCACGAAAATGTCCATCCTGTGGAACACGGCGTTCAGCAATATCCAGCTCACCCATGATCTTAATACGGGCAATCAGTGAAGCATGAATATTCTTCTGCAACGTAACATATTCCACCATTGCACCATCAATACGCATACGGACCATTGTGTGCTTTTCAAAGGGTTCAATATGGATATCTGAAACATTATCTGTGTATGCTTTCTCAAGAAGACTATTAACAAGATTGATGATCGGTGTATCGTCAGTGGCATCAGATGTATCAATAAGCATCTCATCCACAACACTATCATCCATATTCTTATTAGCAGCATTAACCGCCTCTTTTGCAGATATTTCTGCATAGTAATAATTAATGGCATTAATAAGCGGCTCCTTCTCAGAAATGAAAAGCTCAATAGCCTTACCTGTGGTCTGCCTGATATCCTCAATGCCATATAGATCAAGGGGATCATTTACAACAAGCTGTAAATGGTCATTCTCCAAGCCAATAGGAAGCATAACATAATTAACCGCTAACTGCTCCGGAATCAGATCAACAGCCTCAATATCAACCTTTCGGTTTGATATATCGATCACTTCAATGTTAAGCTTCTCCGCAAGGGCACCTATCATCTGTCTTTCTGTTACAAAACCAAGGGTGATAAGTATGGATCCGATACGCTCTCCCTTATGCTCCTTTTGATAGGCAAGAGCCTCACCGAGCTGTCCGTCAGTAATGTATCCCATGTCAATTAGCGTATCACCAAGCCTTAGCTTTCTTATTGCGTTGTGATCTATTGTCCCTGCTGTCGTCTGTGCCCCCGGCTGTGAAGCGTCCTTTCCCTGATCAGCCGCAGAAGGTGTGGGTGCTAAGGGAACATTCGGCGTAACAGTTGCCGCAGGCGCTGCTGTTGCAACAATATTTGATTTGTTATCAGTATCACCTATTCTTAATTTCATAGCATCACTTTCCTTCCTGGTCCTGCTTTGCCATTGCTTTGAAATCTGATCCATCATACATATACAGGTCAAAATTAATAACCAATCTGTTACCGCTTTCCTGTTCAACCTGTACCAGCTCTCCATTTACATACTGATACGGAAGGGTTGTCATATCCGTCCACTGATAGGATGTGACACGCAAAGCCTTGTCGTTAATAATGTCATCAAGAAGTGACTGGGCTTTATCATGGGGTCCGTATACATCTAATACCATTGAGGTAATATACACCTCTGCAGATGTTGTGTCTGCCACCTCATAAATTCCAGACTCCTGATTAATGGAAGCAAGAACATCAATATCCACCATATCATCACTTACTGAAGAAGCAGCATCCTCTGATGCTTCTGAATCAGCCACGCTGTCAGCACTGCTCTCCGCAGCCTCGATAGCCCTCTGCTGTGCCGCAAATGCCTCTGAATTCACATATGCCAGCACATTAGCCGGTTCTTTACCTGTCTGTATGCCCAGGTTATTAATCTTTAATCCGTAGCCCAATGCCTTATTGGTTATCAGCTTATCCACATCAGCCGGAACCATACTGTCATAATATCTTGAAGAAAGCTTATCAGCCATAGCCTCTGCACTTTCCTTAAAATCAGTGATCATATCCAGCTGATACAGCTTCATCTTGATCGTATCGTGCTCAACCTGTGCATCATCGATCTTATCCTCAAGCTTAGTGATCCTTCTGTTAAGAGGTCTTATCCCTATAATATAAAACAAGGATACAATGACAATAATACCAAGCATATATAATAATTTCTTATCTCTAGCTGTAATTCCCGTTGCCATATGCTCACCTCCCTGCATTTTCTGAAAGAATGCATTCCAGATTGGCTACCCACTGTCCTGAAGCATTTATTTCAGAATATCCTGTATAATTGATCTCATAGAAGCAGTCCTCAGCATCAAGACGGTCTATAAATGTATTAACTGTATCAACCTCTGCAAATTTGGCAGTTACGCCAACTACTCCCTTATAAGCATCATAGCTGTCTATCGTAACATCTCCAAGTCCAACCGCCGCACGCTCGATCACCCTATTGATCTCATCCTTCGGCAATGGATAGCTGTCAATGTTGGTCTCAAGAAGTCTCAAGCCATTAACATGGTCACTGTACAGTGAAACCTTAGCCGCAGCCTCATCATACTCTGCAGCACCCATAATATTTGATATATTAGTGTTGTAATCATTAAGCTCATCAAATTTATGCTTTTTATTAGAGTAAGAAACCGCCCTCGCCACCGTAATTATCAGCATTAACAAAAATACAGCAGCATACGGTATCGCCAGCTTGATCATCCTTGAACGCTTCTCATTATCAACAACCTCTCCCTTTCCATACATCTTAAGAAGATTCCAATGGTCTGAAAGAGTCATGATACCTGCAGTAGGATAGAACAAAGCATCCAGGGAATCCGTAGAATAGCTGAAGCTCACACCACGCATAACACTTATATTAAATACAACTATATCCTCTGATAGATTCATTGACACAGCTCTCTCCACGTTAGTGGAATCCTCTATTGTCATACCACCAAGATATATTCTTGATATAGGATCCTCCACGTTCTGGGATTTTGAAAACTGTTCAATCTGGCTTACCGTGTTGGAAATCTCACTTGCAAATTCAAGTGTTCCGGGATTATTAAAGGTTCTTGCAGTGGTGGAATAGAAATACTCACCCTTAACAAGATAGATAGCAGTGACAGTCATTCCATCACGAAGCATAACAACACAGTTGGTATCCACAGCAAAGCTTAATCTCTTGAGGAAATTAACTGAAACACCGATACCACTGTTGATCTCTGTCAATTCTATCCCTGCGTGTGCGAAAACATTAACATAATTCGCAATAAAATCCACATCCGCAAGCTCTGTACATACCTTCATGGTCTTTGTCTTATTATTCTTATTAAGAACATAAAAACCTAGCAGCCGCCTTCGCTCTCCACTGCGCTCCTCAAATTCACGCTGCAGATATATATCCGCCTTGCTCTGTGACATAATTGGCATATCAAGCACTCTGACAGAAATCTGTGGCGTATTGATTACAAGCCTGACTCCCTTCTTGGGAAGCTTATACTTTTTCCACATACTGGACAGCGCATATTCCACGCCCTCAGCATCAGTGATAACACCATTTAAAAAGCTCCCCTCAGGCATCTGTTCAGAATATACATGACTGACAGAAACACCCTTGCCATCGCTGCGTCCCTTTATTACTTCAATATCCGTATTTGACAAATAAACAGTATATGCCATGTTTATTCCCCCTTGGTATCTGGTTATGAAAATTGTGATCTATATTGAAACCGTAAACTATCTCTATCATGATCAGCTAGCTCCAATCTGCTGATATGACTGATAGATAGGTACAATAACCGAAATCATAATGAAGCCCACAATAGCAGCCATTACAACAATCATCACAGGCTCGAGGTATGCAACCATCTGTCCGATTGCCCGTTCAGATTCAAATTCCATATCATCCGCAATGGAATCAAGCATTGTATCCAATGATCCTGCTTCCTCTCCCACGCGAATTGATGATTCTATCTTCTTCACAAAGCCATCAACCTTGCCTATTGCATTACTCAAGGATTCGCCGGATGTGGTATCTGCTATAACCTGCTTGAACTGTCTCTCAATGTATAGATTTCCAATGGTCTTACTGGCAATATCAAGACAGGAAATAATAGGAATACCAGCTGAATATAATGAACTCAGTGTTCTTGCAAATCTGGCAGTATATATAACCTTAAAAAGCTTTCCAAACTTAGGAATGTGAATCTGTATCCTATCAAGAACATAGCACACAGAAGGAAGCTTTTTAAGAAAATACACAAGTAAAAATATTACTATGGCTCCTATCATAAGTGCTGCCCAATATTTCACCACAAAATCACTAATGGCAAGCATTACACGGGTGGGCAATGGTAATACAGGCATTGATTCAAACAAAGAATCAAACTGTGGCATTACAAAGCCAAAGATCACAGCCACAACCAAAACTATCAATCCACCCAATATCTTAGGATATGTCATGGCACCCTTGACCTTGGCATTCAGCCTGTCTTCCTTTGTGTACTGATTGGCAACACGTAGTGCAGTATCATCAAGCCCGCCACTGGATTCAGAAGCCCTGAACATATTAATAATGAGCTGGGGAAATACACCCTTCATTGACTCCATGGCATTAGAAAGGGGAACACCCTGCATGACCTCTCTTGTAACGTCCTTATAGATCTTGCGCTCATAAGGAGTTACTGCCTCATCCTCAGATAGCATCTGAAGGCAGCGCACCAATGGGATTCCTGCACGCATCAGGGTTCCTATCTGCCTTGCATACTCAGCCAGCGCCTTTGCCTTAAGAGGCTTGTAATTAGCTGTTTTCGTAAGATTCCTGGCATCAAGCATCATCAATTTTCTCTGTTTTAACCGCTCATGCAGATCCTGTTCGTCAGCAGCAGCCAATACCCCTGTTACAATTGCCCCCTCTGCATTCTGAGCCTTGTATTTGAAATTGGGCATACTATCAACCTCCCAAGGTATATTCTAAGCCATACATTTACGAAACTCATATTAAATATACACAACCAATATATATTTTTAATGAAGTTTCGCAAAAGTCCATGCAAATTCAACCATGTATAAATGCAGCTAATTTAATATATGCATTTATTATATCCATACCACATATTACTGCAGTCATAAAACCAATACAGAGAAATGGGCCAAATGGAAAATGCTCCTTCTTTCCCTTTTTCTTTGTTATAAGCTGTATGATTCCGTATATTCCGCCTAATAACAATCCTATCAAAAAACCTATAAGCGTCAGCTTCCAGCCAAGCATTAATCCTACTGCTGCCACAAGCTTAATATCCCCGCCCCCAAAGGCACCAGGTATGGCAAGAGTGATCAAAAACATTGGTACACTTATGCATACTGCACCGATGATATGTGACACAAGACTCACGCCCGGAACAAAGACCATGGCTGCCACTGCAATATATAACATAACAATAACAAATCTGTTGGGTATTTCCATTGTATCATGATCCACAAGAATAACCAAATCCAGAACACAATACATCAGTAATAATATTAGCAGGGTTATAAGCTTCCATAAATTAAAGTGAACAACAATATCAATTGGTGAAGATAATATAAATGATGATGAAATATCACTGATGTCACCGAATCTGAAAAAGATCAGCAGACCGGCAAAACCACCTATGATCTCATTAACAAAATCCCTCTTCACCAAAGGCTCTCCGCAATATCTGCACCTGCCCTTTAGAAAAAGATAGGAGAATACAGGCACTGCCTCATATGCTTTAATCTGTGTCTCGCATAAATCACAGCAGAAATGCTCCTTTAATATCTTTTTCTGTCTGGGAAATCTATAGGCCATTGTATTAACAAATGAAAAGCCCACAGAGCCTATCATCCATGCAAGTATTATTGCCAATATATATAAAAAAACTGTCATAGCTTATCTTCCTAATCCATACTTTGCTCATTTATTCATGTCGCCAGAGGCGACCTGTTCTCATTCATACTCCAGCAATTTGAGCGTGTAATAACCATCCCATATTGCCGATCCGTCTTCCTTCTCTTTAAAAATGATAATATATCTGTCCTTTTGAAATGTAAATGCAGCAGGCTCATTATTGTCTGAGTCCCATGCCTGAAGAACAATGTCCCCCTCAGCATCAGCCATTTTAAGGATGTCCTCTTCCATTCCATCATCCATTCCGTTTCTGGCTGTTGGCTGATATAATTTGCCGCCAAGTCCGTACTGTTCAATAGCCTTCATCTTCATGGCGATCCTGATGTCTCTCGCTTCCCTCATGGCATCCCGTGTTCCTGAATTAATGCGGAACCAGAAATATACGACACTAAGAATAGCAGCTACTACAATTGCAGCAATAACAACAGATGTCATAACACCTCTGCGATATGCATTTGTAGATCCAATAACAGGTGTACTGCTCTTGTTATCCTCTGCCATATATTGCCTCCAATGAATATATACTATCTAAAAACATACCCTCCTCCAACACATTGGAGGAGGGTAATAAAATAACACCCAATCAATAATCATGTTCAAGAACCGCTACTAGCACTTAATGTACTTGGTAACTCAACAGCAGATTCAGCATCAAAAACTCCAACATCATCTGTATTCCAATCACCATTAGTCATTTTAATCACAATAAATTTATTGTCTTGTGATTGAAAGTATAAATCAAGAGATTGAACTACATAATTATTTTTATCGCCGCTAGTATATGCATTAGATTTACTAGTAATATAAGCCTTTTTACATACAGTAGGAGTAACTAACTTGTTAACCGAATGATCAGTTGCAAATGTTTCAAGCTGACCAAGTGGTGCCTCTGCTTTTGCATACTTCTCATCATTAACAGCCTGAATAGCCGTATAGATAGATCTTGCCTCCTCTAGATACTTTGAACTTCTTGCCCTGTCTATGTAACCAAGAAGTGCAGGAACAAGTAGCGCAGCAAGAATCGCAAGAATTACCAATACAACAATCAACTCAACAAGAGTAAAACCCTTCTGATCCTTCCTTAATTCCTCTAATCTCTTCTTCATAATAATTCCTCCTTCTACTTATAATAATTAAATTCATTATCTCCGCACATAGCTTTTGTAAAATTGTAACATATTCTATTGTAAATGTAAAGATTTTTGTTAGTATTGCATATTATTTTTTGTAGATAATTTACAATCAGTCCGCAAACTGACACAAATTATTATTTCTTATTATTATAATCGGTTGTTTTTCACAAAATCTTTATAACACGTCGACTGACCTCTCCGTGTGTTCATTCGCAAAATATCCGATTTCACACACAAGTGTGCAAACAGGATAATTTGTTCATTATTTCTTGTTGCCATATCGACCTCTTTAATTATGTAAACTAATATATATATATATTCCGTATAACAATGTCAACATTTTCTGTTCATCACGGCGAGGCGGGTCCGTCACTGTATAGCGTATTACCCGTCTCATAATATACAGTATTTTGCAGCTCCACCCTTCTGCTTTTCTGATACACTTCACCATCGGCATCATTCACTGATACACTTACATCAACAAAGTTAACAACCTTATTGCCCTCACTATCTATAGTGGGATGGACTGAAAATTTAAGTGAAACCGTATAATCCTGATACAGCTGTACCGGAAGCTTCTCCTCCGCATGCCATACGACCTTATTGCCTATTATTTCGTTATAGTTATTAGATGCCTCTGCAGAGCTTCCCATCATGATCTGATCCATATATAGCTTTTCATAGCCAGCCATCTTCGTTTCCCTGTAGCGGGAATAATACCTTAGTGTAAGATAACCATCCTTAATATTATCAATATTATCCTTAACCACCCCATCCTTATTGATCAATGCACAGGTGCACCCCTCCGTATCAAGTAAGACAGCATTGGCGCCATTGTTAATATTTGAGGCAACAAACTCAATGGTCGTTCCTTCGTATACGCCTCCATTTTCTGCAACAGCAACCAGCCTGCCATCTGAGGCACTCTTTTCCCTGATCTTTACATATCCATAGTAGTCAGAGCTCTGCATGGTTCTCAGCTCATCCTTGATCTCAGAAAAAACAATATCTGCCACCGAATAGGCGCTCATGGTCTGTCTTTCACTGTAATGGAAAATGACCGCATGGGAAATGCACATGGTTGCAGTCACCAGAAATATGGACAGCAGTGCAAAGGACACAATGAGCTCAACCATGGTCACACCACGGTTTTTCCTTTTCTCATTATGCGATTTCTTTATATGCTTTTTTTCATTACTATAATTACTCATATACATCCCTGCCTTTCGGCTGTTTTCCATGCCAGGTATCATTTTCATGTATTAATTCGTGAATATGCCGATCCTTCATACAGGCACGAGCCCATCACATTCTGCTGCATAAAATCTCTATGAAATATCTATGCAAAATTATCAATCATCCGTGGAAAAAAGAAATATATTGCGGACATTATCCCCTGTTGTATCTGCTGTTGGAACATATATCACCCCATCATACTTAAATGATTGGCTTGTCGTCTTTATACTGAAGGTGTATGGTCCGTTAGTTGAGCCATCTTCATTTTTACCCACAAATGAATATGTGGTATTGGATGTGGAAGCCTTTTTATAATTATCTTCATTCCTATAATATTCAGCTACCGCACTTTGAAACCTTTCATTTCTCCTGTCTACATCTGCAGCCTCCTTAGTAAGGTTAGATGCAAACCGGATACTGCTGTATGAGATACCCATAACAAGGGTCAGCATAACAAATGCCACTATTATCTCAACCATTGTCATTCCTCTGTTACGCTTCTTTTTCACACACGCCACCTCCCATTACAGTTCCACATCAGACAATCGTGATATTCTTCAAAACCATATATTTTTTATTATTGTATAGATTCCAAATCAATATTAATAATAACCCTTAAATGTGTATTTAACAGCTCCTGCCTCCTCATGCACCTCATACTTGCATGTGCAGGAGGACATTGTTGTATTTCCATCAGCAACGGATATGGTAACAACAAGATTTCCATGGGAAGACTTCTTATCAAGAACAAGGGTTATACTTCCATACACTCCATCGCTTGTTGGTGCTGCCGCTTCTAAAGCTTCTGTGTCAGCATCCTTATAGGCCTCATCTGTCATAAATTTATTAATATGGTCTATAAGAGAATCTGAGCCCGCACCTGCAGCACCATTATCCTCAAGCCTCTGCCTTAAGACCTTTGAGAATGACATTACCTGCTGATAATATACCTCATCCCTGCCCTCGTCACTTACTGTGGCTAACATCTGGTACGCCGCCATAATAAGAGTAAGGGATAGGATCATCACCACTGCCATAACGCAGACCACCACGATCATGGCGGCACCGCGGTTACGTCTTTTAT
Organism: Lachnospiraceae bacterium; assembly: GCA_017470935.1. GTDB lineage: Bacteria > Bacillota > Clostridia > Lachnospirales > Lachnospiraceae > CAG-590. The sequence continues at coordinate 22,738 of JAFUXG010000051.1, read as the reverse complement.
GAAGTTGTGATTTTTTTAAATCTGCACTTCCCATATATCACCCTCGATTCTGACCATAATGGTCACAATATATCCTGGTATTAATCACTTAATCTTTGTCCTGCCATATCCTCTTGATCCGTCATTAAATGCTCTTTCATAGAAATACCTTGGCCCTGACGTTCCATTAGTGTAATCCACAGTGATACCAGCCTTGCTCTTCTTATAAGTATCAAACACATCCTGCGAAATCTCATATTCCTGCTTTGTACATCCGCTGATTCCATCATAAGAATACCAGATATATACATATATATCCTTATAAGCATTAAGTTTTACCGAGCTGTCAAGTGAAAGAGTGATATCTACATTCTTTGTCTCATTTGGTTCAAATATCAGATAATCATCCTCTGTTCTTGTCAGTATTGTAGGTCTCTGATACCCATCCACACTTGGATTCGGTGTGCCAACAAGCGCAACCGTAAAGCCCTGGGGAACCTCCGGCAGATAATCAGCATTTGTACAGTTGAAGGAAATATCTGCACTATAATGAACGGATGTATTATCCGCACTTACTTCAAAGGCAGGATTGGCAATTCCGATATTCATATTGTTCGGAACAGGCTCATTCCAGTACGGCATGTATATTGTCTTCTTATAGTCAGAAATACTTTCCAGTATTACCTCACCTGTCTCAGGCTCCTTCTGCTTTGCATATGCTACAAGTGATGTGGTCTTTCCACCCTTAATATTATGCGAATCCCTCTTCACACTGTATTCAATCGGAATGCCGTTAACAGCCGGCCATGATTCACTGTCAAGTGAAATCTCATATGGCTTTGTGGAATTACCATTTCTGCCCTCTAATTCAACATATACCGTTACATTGTCATAACCCTCATAATCCTTATAGTTATCAAGATGAACAAACATCTGATTGCCGCCTAAAGCAAGAACTGTAATCTTCGGCTTAGCAAGCCCCTTGACCATTGTCACCATTGTATAATCACTATACGCCTCATCACCTGCAACACCGCTGTCCTTAACACGAACTAACGCATAATAATTATTACCGCTCCAGTCAAATTCCTTATCCTCTTCCTCTTTAACAAAGTAAGGACTCTTTCCTGTCTTGGTAACCTCATAGAAAGGAGTACTTTCCATGAGCTCTGCCATAGTCGGCGCTTCTAATGTATTAGCCCTCTCATATACCTTAATATTAACATCACATTCAATGTCGCCACCATAATAATTAGGATACATCTCCCAAAGCACCTTGGTTCCGGAATTACTGATAATGTCATTCCCCTCTGCGTCCTTCCTGATCATTGAAACAGTTTCTGATGCCTCTCTATATAGTACGTACTTAGGATATTTGACTGTGTCACCATATTTTGTATCAGCAAGAGGTGCCACATAATAATAGACCGGCTTATCCTCACCTTCACTTATATCTATTAATATACCGTGGGCTCTTGCGTCAAAAAACAGATTCTTGTCTTCATCATAAGAAGCTGAAAGCTTAGCCGTCTTTTCAGGTATTTTAAAATACTGGGCAAATCCATGATCCTTCTCTGCTTTATCAGAGGAATTCAGGTCTGCATTGGAATACCATACAGCTACATGGAAATCGTGATATTTTGAAACATCGACCTTCTCATCATCTCCCTTAATATCAATGGCAATTGGAACACTGGTCTTGAAGCTATTGTTAACACTTCCCATTTCCATAGGAGTATCATCGCTGAGATAAAGGGTAACCTCCTGCTCATCCTTATCCCTTGCATATAATTCAATTCTGTAATACTGTCCGATATTATTGTGGGAATTGTATTGCAACGTTCCCCTAAATGACAGATTGTTATCCTTATCAAGGGTAAATGAACCCTCCGACACCTCGCCATTCTCATCGGCAAATGTATCACAGCTAAGATCATAGCTTACATTTATATAGTTCTGAAGATTACCCTGGGCATATACAGTTTTGTTGATATTTCCATAGTAAACCTGAACCGAATCATAGCATCCGTCAGATTTGGCAGTGAAATACCGGCTGCTGTTGCCCGAGCCGATGTTAACTGCATATGGCAGAACATCCCCTATAAGGCTGGTATCTGATGTGTCAATATAGACACTGTTATTGTTGTTAACATATATCTTAGCCCCGCTTCCGAAGTAATCCTCAGGATTAAGCAGTCTTGCATACCATTTAACAGGATCTCTTTCCATACATACTATCTCCACCTGAGGAGCCTTAAGCTTGATGGAATGGAAATAATATACAGGCTTTGATGGAGCTTCCGAAACATCTGTAATGAATCCGGACGGGCGCACAGATCTGTCAGCTCTCTCCTTGGTGGTCTCAAAGTAGTTATATACCTCACCCTGTCCTGTAGCAGCATACCAGTAATCAACACCAAAGCTGTCATAATCATTAAGATTAATACTGCTTGGAACATCATAATATCCTATATTCACATTCTCAGTATCTTCCACTGACATTGAATATTCATGTGAAGCAAGTGTCTCATGCCATATGACCTCATTACCATCTTCGCGGATTTCTTTCTTGACTCCGTAAAGCTCCACCTTGAATATCTGGGCTATAGGCGGAACTATGACGGTATTGCCTGACTTGTTATACATATTGTATGACAACACACCGCTATATGCAGGCTTCTTATCTCCATCATTTAAATGATCCCCGCCATCAGCCGCCGTAAGGGTATAATCAATATTCGCCGGGTTGCTGTCCTTCGGAATATATACAGTATATCTCTCGTTATCTGAATCAAGACATCCTGATGCAGTGGCATAGCAGTAGAACTCCTGATTTGCATTACCGTTAGAATAAGCCGAACTGACAGCGATGGCATTGTTAAGCAGCTGATCCTCAGCATTACCGCCTGCAGTGTTGATAATATTGTCAGCTGTAAGCTTGATATAATTGTTCTTAACGTTGTTACCGCTAAGCTTATATACGCCAACCTCAAAGCCTTCCCTTCCGATATACTTGGTAAAGCGTTCAGGGTTTTTGAGATGGAGCATCCACTTGCCCTTATAAGAAACAATCTCGAACTTCGGCGCAGGAAGCTTTGGCTCTAATTCAGCATAGCTCTGTATAGTTGTCTCTTCACCGCTTTCTGCGTCCACAACCGTCTTATCCTCCAGCTCACTATACCCTGTATCTCCTGCACGGGCATCCTTCACTCTTGCAACAACATAAAATCTATTGCCTGAATCAAAATCGAAATCAGAAGGTGGAACCAATGTTGTAGTGGTAGAATCAGCAGACTTATACTCTGTCTTTACAAGATATCCTTTATCCCTATATTCATCTGCATCATTGTCGTCATCTATTTTATTAATATCAAATCCTGATGCCTGTATCTCTGCGTCCGGGATTGCATAGTAACGAAGTTCGACATCAAACCTTGTAGCTGTTGCACTGCGTCCATTCTGTCCCTCAACATCCCAGCTGATGTAATAGTTGCCGGTATCATTATGCTTGGCAATATTCACATTCTTAATAATATCCGGATTATTGAGAAGCTCCTTCTTATATGCATCTATATAATCCACGAAATCACAATCAAGATCAAAATAATCCATATCATACTCATCAGAGTACGGCAATCTGGATACTCCCACCTTAGAAGCATATTCCTTCATATCATCATCTGATAATTTGCCCTTTTGTAATCTGTCAAAATAAGGATGGCTTAACAGATTAACACTATAAGGTGCACTTTCTCCCGATTCTGTATATTTGAAGAGAACAGGATATTTTATAACACCTTCATCCTTGGTATATATACATACATAATCACCGTCTATCCATGCATTTTTTTCATTTAATGAAGCAATATTATAATTATCCGGTTCCCTTATAAATGCATAATTCTTATATCCCTCACCATAGGCAACGGAATATATTCTGTATGAAATAATATGCTTACTTATGACATCAATACTATTAACACTTGAACCCGTTGCAAGGGCAACCTTATCAGAGGGCTCTGATTCAGAAATAAATGCATTAACTGATGTATCATAATTGTTATTAATATCAGAACGTATATTACTTGTGGCAAACAAAAATCCTGACTTCTGTATTCTTCCTCTTGTTGACGAATACTGAAATGTATAGTCATCTATGTAGTAGTTATTACCATAATAACGGTAAGGCTCTTTATTCTGGGCATCATTACCACTGCCTGACTTATAATAACCAATTCTTCCACCCACATTGGATGTATCAACCGCTCCTCCGGAATTAAAACCATACATTCTCACGCTGAAACAATTCTGTACACTTGTATAACCCGGCTTCTCACCTGCTGCATATGGTCTTCTGCCGGATAAAATACCACCTGCATTTCTCTTGTATGCAGAATTAACAGCAGCTCCCTGGGAACTCCATAATTGTGAAGAATAATTACGGCATGTGTCAATAACTACTGTAATACTGTTAACAGTAAGTGTGTCCTCCACTCCATCCTTTGCAAAACATCCTATGGTACCAAGGATTCCCGCCGCCTTAGAATTAGCATACACTCTGGCACTGGCACCATTAACACAATCCTCGATTCTGACAACATACAGAGAGCTCTTCTGAGGAGCAGAGATTTCTCCTACTATTCCTCCCGTATCATTAGCAGTCATGTTACCCAGCTTGTCATGAATGATACATGTGTCATAATCAAGTCCCTGCATAGGAAATGTTATAACACCATGATTCTGGCAATGAAGCACATTGTTTGTTTGGTCCGGCATAAGCTCTGTGTAGTGTGCAACAATGCCGCCGCCGGTACCACTATAGCCGCTTCCATATGATTTTGTATAACCAGCCATTATAAAACCATAATTGTAGCAATACTGTATGGTTCCGCCTGTTCCTCTTACCTGGCACAGCACTCCGCCTGAATTGTTACCGTAATAATTGAGCACTGTTCCCACATTGATACATTTCTCTACCGTCCACTTAGGACTGTCGGCATTAGCCTGTGTGCCTATGACGCCGCCCACGTAATAGAAGTTATTATTATAGTTCTTGTCAGTCGCCTGGCCACTTCCATTGATTGCTGAATCAGGCACCTTTGGAAGCTCATTTCTGACATAGGCAAAATTGATATTATATCCCACATTATCCGAGTCGGCTGCATTCCACCCTATAACTCCACCGGTGGCATTATACTGTACCTTTGGCAGATAGTTTTCTACGACCCACTTGCCTGAAGCACATTTCTTCACACTGCCCGAAGAACAATTATAACCCACGATACCGCCAATGTATCCTATTCCACCAGTCCTTCCAATTTCCTTATTGCCCATGGATATAATGTAATCATTGGAAGAAACATCATATTCTCCCTTAGGGAGGGCATATATATAAGTCTCATCATCCTCTTCAAAGCCCGGTGCAGGTATGTCTCCCAATAACTCCTTGGCTTTAGAAGTCAATTCACCCTTACTGTCATCAACAAACATTTCATTAAGAGCTTTCACAGCTGCCCTTGTCGCTGCAAGATCTTTGTCACTGATAGCTTCAAGCTTAGTAAATGCCTTAGCTGCAAAATCCATATCCTTATCAGATCCTGAAGACTTAGAATCAGCTTCAATAGCACCCTGTTCGTTAACAAATACCTTTGTTGAATATCCGCATTCCCTGATCATTCCAAAATTGACAGCACATATACCGCCTGCCATACCGTTGACAACATTAAGCCCATTACTTTTGACGATACTGCCACCTGCATCCCTAAGGCTTGCGGCATGACAGTTATCTATCGCAGAACCTTCATAATTGATACCACATACCCCTCCAACAGCAGAGCTTCCTGATATCTTGCCGGCATCCGTTGATGTATCAACAAAGTTACCTGTTCCCTTAACATCCAGCACAGAACCTATAAGATAACAATCCACTATATTGCCTGTATATTCAACTGCACCACTTGAATTAACATTGCCATTCTTAGCCGCAATTCCCCCTATAGTCATTCCCGCAGCACTGTGAACTGTCTTTACAATATTGCCGCCAAATATACAGCTCTTGATATCGCCCTGATTAAGACCCACAATACCGCCTATCGTCTCGGCCTGCTTTCTATCCACAAGATCAAAGGTAACGGTAACATTTTTCACAATATGATCATTAGTACCCACCGCACCGCCAATGATTATCTTGGTCTTATCTGACTTATATCCAAGATATTGTCCTGATATGCCGCCGTTAACAACACCATCATTGCGTCCCACAATATATCCAAAGGTGTCCATGCTGTCACCGGTAATACAGATCTTATCATCAACGCCTCCAACATCCGTAACCGCGCACTTGCAGTTATACACAACACAATCCGTATGGTTAACAGATGTGATTGCTCCTGCCACAAGCATATTGCCTGATATCTCTGGAACATATGGTTTGTTATCATTATCCTCATCCGCAGGCGCCCTGTCTATCCTGCAGTCGGCAATATATCCGAAATTCTCTGAGGTTATACCTGCAGACACTCCATTATCAGCTGTAGGGCTTCCATAGGACACACACTCTCTTATATATCCACCCTCACCGTTGACACCAACAATACCGCCCACAAAGTCTAATCCCTTTGTATCGCCATAATTATAACAGTTCACTATCTGGGCGATCGCCTTTTTCTTCTTGTTAGGAATCGTAATATCTCCGTCTCCATCTGTTTCTAAAGACTTATTGTCTGAAAGACCCGAAATACATATATTGCCCACAATACCGCCTGTAAATGCTTCACCTTCAACATCCGCCTTATTGACAATGGATTCAGAAGTCCAATCCCTGAACAGGTTGTCATTCTCATCAGTGCTTGGAACAAGCTTAGTTACTGTAACTGTATTACCGTCCTTATCTGTCTCAGTATCACTTATCTCCACGCGTTCATACATAGGAAGATAGCCTGCACCGCTTGCATCATCAGAAGGAAGAGTTGAATTAGCAGCAACCTCATTCCCACCGATTCCTATACCCGACTTAACAGAATCCTCCTTGAATTCACCGCCATACACATATCCAAACACACCGCCGATACCATAGGCATAGCACTGTGCATTGGTATACTTCCCCTGTGCCTTATCATCTTCATTATATATCTTTGTTCTGCCCTCTGAATCAGAGACCGCAGGAGTTTCAAGAGAAATGCTGCTATCCTTACTTGCAATCCGTCCCGTAACCTTACCTGATGTACGGATACGGTCAAAGGACACATTATCATTAAGTAAAACAGTACCCGATACCATACCAACGCCACATCCATATATCTGGTTCTCATGGACATCTTTAACATATGATGTGGTATCAGTATCAAAGGACAAAGCCTTTGCTCTTGCCTCTTCCTCGTCATCCAGATTGGCATAAACATTTGCAGAAACAGAACAATCCTTATCAAAGTAAAGCTCCCTCATATAGCCTTCACTTCTGCCGCATATAATACCGGCTGCTTCTAATGTGTCAGAATATACTGCACTGTTCCTCTCACCACCGGCTTTATCAGCAAATTCCTCAGCAGAAAGAGCAGTTTCCTTTGCCGACCTTATAATAAGTCTCCTGATCATTCCTCTATTGGTTCCGAAAAGCCCCAGGGTCTTTGATGAATTGACAAGGACAGAATTCTTCAGGGTGCCGTCAGCATTCCTCTCGTAAACAACACTGCTGCTGTTATTGAGCAAAAGACCAGATATCTGATATCCTTCTCCATCAAAAACACTTCCTGTATTAAGCTTTGTTATCATAGGAAATCCTATCTTTGTTGTATCAAGGGATTTGTAGCCTTCATCCTCTGATGAATATCCTGTACCCGAAGGTGCATCAGCCACCTTATCAATAGCTTCATCCTCACCCGGAATCAGGCTGTATATCTTACCATCCTTCCAATCAATGTCCCCGGCAAGAGCATAGGTATGGGACACACCATTGATCTCATATTCCTCAACATAACGGATGTTGGATAAATGTCTGCATTTATCAATCTCAAATGCAGAAGTATCAGCGGCATATTTACCGCCATCCTCTTTTGTTTTAAAAAGATCATTATGTGGATTTGAATCAAGATAGCTTCCGGCAGCATACTGAATAACAGCAGAATCAGCCGGCTCCACAGAAACTCTTGCTATAATATCCTTAGGAATTACTCCCAGAAGACGGGTAATACTATAGCCTCTTAGATCTGTTCTTCCATTTTCATCAATAACATTAAGACCTGCCATGGTCTCACTAGTATTTAAAGCATCAAGAGTTACATTAAATGTTCTTTTGGTCTCTCCTTCAGCATTAACTTCCACATCATATGATAATATAAATGCATACTTGCCCATATCAGCGTCGGAAGCATCCTTCACGTCAATCTCCACACGCTTTTTCTCACCGGGATTCACATCCTGGACCATAGTCCAGTCAACAGGGAAGGAGCATAGCTTATTGCCGGCATTATCCTCTGTTGGAGCATCCCGAAGCTCTACATTAAATACCGTATCCGTATCAGCACTTAACGAAGTCGAATTCATGGTAAGGTAAAGCGTCTCTTCATTATGAAGCATACACTCATCAACCTTAAGCTCGAAGGAGCTGTCAAGCTCTACCACATTGACCTGGTCAGCACCAAAATAGCCCACTTCATAGTCCTCACGGTATTCAGGTGTCCTGTGATCCTTTGTTATGTAGAAATTACCACGCTCAACACTTGCCAGGCTGTCATCATAGGAGATCGACGAAGCCCATCCGCTGTAAAATGCAGAATAGACCTTACCTGCTGTAAGGTCAAATTCAATAACAATAGAGCCATTTAACTGCTCTGTATCAGTCACATATGTTTCAAGCAGATCAAACAAAGCATTATGAGCCCCTTCTGCCAAGGCTTCATAATCGCCCTTTGACACAGAAAGGTATCCGTAATAGTGTTCATTGCCCTCGTTGTCCTTAACATCCGGTATTCCGTATGTATCCTTTGAAAGACCTGTCACATCTGTTCCTTCAAACAGTGTATTATTATTCTTCATTTCCTTTCTGATATCTTCAATGCAGTCATCAAGAGTCCCACGGCTCTCTGCAGCAGATAACGCAGACTGGGCTGCCATATATACAGTTCTTGCCTTCTCTTCACTGCTTATGTATTCATAATGGGCTATCCAGCCTGTAACTCCCCACACAGCAGCACTCATCATAATAGCTATAATAGTGAGCACTATGATCATTTCCACCAGAGTAAATCCGGAATTCCTTCTGCCTCTATTAATATTATCCTTAACAATGTTTGCTGATTTCATCATACAGTCACCGCCTTTATTCATCTACCACCATCTTATACCTTATGCACCATTAAGGTTCGTATATAATATCCTTCATCAATAATCTATAGAAAATATCATTCAGCTATTCAAGTGAAATGACCTCCCACTTTCCTGTGCTTCTTTCATACTTAGCCCTGTAAGCGCCCTCGTCATAAGTAAACCTCTCAATAATATACATTGATTTACTTGGATTAGTACTGTCAAAGGAGTTAGTCTTATAAGTGATCTTATATGGCTCACTGCCATCTGTTATATCCATCAGGGTAATCTCCGACATCCTATCAGCCGTTACCCTGGTCTTTGGATCCACCAAATCTGAATGAGCCTGATCGATTATAGACTGTGCAGCAAGATACATCTTCTTTGCATTATTAAGAGTCTCATTCTCCTTTGCTTTATCAATATATCCCAAAAGCGCAGGTCCTACTGCAGCCGCAAGTATGGCAATTATAATAAGAACCACAACGAGTTCAACTAATGTAAATCCCTTATTCCTTCTCATATACACTCACCTGCCCATAAAACCTACGTATCTATATTGTATATCGGTGTTTTAAGCTATTAACATTATAACATTTACTCCATATTATGTAAATAAAAAAGCCGGTCAAAACCGGCTTAATATTTGGCAATATTCAGTTATTGCAATATTATTTTCCTCACCCTGCTATAACGACTGTATATTTTCTTTCGTGATTTTGTGATTATATATGCTCTTACTTTAACATAATATGATTTACTTTTCTTAGTCTTCCATTTTTTAGTTGTTATATTTTTTTTACTATTTCTTTTCACGAATAATGTTTTAGATTTTTTGAATTTTGAATTATCTGAATATCTGATTTGATAGCCAATTTCCTGATATTCACCCTTTGTTACCAATTTTCTCAATTGTATTCGTAAGTATCTTTTTCCTTTCTTTTTTATTAATTTAAAGGATTTGATTACCGGACGTTTTTTCTTGAAATTCAACTGGGAAATATTATCTATATCCACGCCTGCTTCTTTTTCAAGTTTAAGCTCTACACTATGTTCAACACCATCAGATATAGTATGCTTATCATCAACTTCTATTACTTTTTCTTCTGCACCATTTATAATCTGTCCTGAAGCTTGTTCTGACCTATTATCCGCTGTTCCTTCAGATGACTTTTCTGTTATCCTTTCAGTTGTTGTTCTAGACGTCTCTTCCGTCGCCGTTTCCATAACATTTTCTGTTGTCGTTACAGGCGTCTCTTCAGTTGTCTTCTCTGTCACCTTTTCTGTTGTTTTATCTTGGTTTTTTTCTTCTGTTGATGTTGTATCTTTATCAAGCTTTTCTTTATCACCATCTGTTTTATCATCATTTCTTTTAATTATTATAGAAATAATATTACCATTGTCATCATAATTATATTCGAATACAGAACCATCAATATATGTAGCACTTCTAATCCTGCCCAATTCATCATACTGGTAATTTACCTTTGAAGAAGAGTCGATACCAGATGCAACTACTCTATTAAAGCTCATAAAAACCAATATAATAGCAACAATTAAATTACATAAAGAACTGCAAACCAGTTTACCATTCTTATTCATAACAATTAACCACCACACAGTAATCTTCGCAAATAAATATTTTTAGTTGCATAATATAATACTGTATTTTTATGGTTTTGTCTACTATTAAATTAATTTTTCATAGATTAATTTCTATTAATTTCTATTTAATAATCAATTTTTTTATAATTATAGTACCACATATATTCAAAGTAAGAATTATATTTTTTCCCTTTAACCTTAACCTTGTTAGCCTGAACATAGAAATAGATTGTTCTGTAATATCCGCTTCCACAACCACTTAGATTTTTTATTGTATATTTTGTTGTCTTTGACCCAACCTTTGCAACTTTCTTTTTTGATACCTTTCCGTTACCTGCATAAGACATAGCATATATTGTATAATTCTTGGCTCCTTTAACCTCATTCCATTTTAACACTGCGCTATTAGTTCCACTCTTCTTGAGCTTTGTTATCTTGGGACTAGGAACACATACTATTTCGTTCCATTCACCATATAAATTCTTATTATACTCTGTTCTATATGGTCTGATACGAAAAATAAATCCTGTTGCTTTGACAGATTTATTCTTAAATTTATATGTAGTATGAGATGAAAATTCTATATTATCATTTTTAATAACCTTATCTTTTATGTTTAAAATTTGTATTTCATATCCGGATGAATACGCTTGTTCATCCCATTTAATATGAGCCTCATTGGTTGTTGCCAGCCACTCTTCCTCTTTAAGATTTGTAACCTTTTTGGGATTAACATAAGCATAGAACACATCAGACCTAATACTTGTGGCAGTATAACTGTCTGTTATTCTCTTATATGACACAACATAGTAGCTATAATTTGACCTTGACTCATAATCTGATTCTTTGAGCCCCGTAAGTGTCGCGCTATTATTAGTTACATCACATACTATATTACCCTGTTCGACACTTCCTCGATATACATAGTAGCCATCCGCCCACGCATCCGGTGTCCATGAGATGGTAACACTATCTGTACTGGAACTTACTTGTTCAATATTTTTTACATAATCAGGTCCTGTTATCAGTGCATATGGCTTTGATTCAGAAGTAATATCTTCTGTATTTATATCATTATATGTACATACTTTAATATAATAAGTTGTTGCAGGTTCAAGTAAATATATCTTGGCAGTTGCTGCTCTCATATACCGCGTATCATCCTCTTTCCAGTTCACTTGATCAGTACTGTATAACATCTTATAATATTTCCCATTGTCTACTGGTGTAAATGTGAATGTTATACTTTTCCCAGTAGCTTCCTTCTGAGTAATTACTGAATCATTTAACTTTACATCTGCCTTTGCAGAAATATGAGGTATTGCCAAAAATACCATAGATAAAATAAATGTTATTATAATCTTAGAAAATTGCGCTGTGTAATTATGTTTCATAATAAAATTCTCCTTTCCGAACAAGTATTCACTTAAATAAACACACTAAATGAATAATATATTTATTAATCCAAATCCAATGAATAGAGTTTTCCATACTCCTTACAGTAATCCTCTCTCATCGGAAGATATGACATATTAGTTTCATATGCGTTAACGAGGATATTCACTCTCTTTCCAGAATAATATAATTTCTCCCACTTTTCAATCTGTTTTTTATATGGTAACTCAAAGAAAAACCTTTCAACTGCCTGCCTGCATTTATGTTCTCGCCCATATATATCAACAAATTCATACCATACCTCAACATTTGTATAACGACCCGTATCAACCATCTTTGCTTTCTCTATAATCTTACCTTCAACCAAAATACTTCTGGCAAGATATTTATTATACTTTTTAACACGTCCCAAACTTATTATTATTCCTATTGGCAAAAGTGGAATTGTTAGAATCACAAATAAGCAAACATATTCTATACCTTTAATAAAATATGTTGGCACACCTATCAACAAATATGTAAAAATGATAGTATCTATTATTAACGTATCAGAAAAAACTGTAATTTTTCTATAATGTTTTAATACATCTTTATCATTGATAGGTTTTTCTTTGAGTATTCTGCTTTCGATATCAGAGACTGTCTTATATGCGTCTCCCAGAATTTTTGTAGATATAATCTTTGCAATGCCAAAAGCAAGCAAAATCAATACAATGAAGCTTAGTTCAATAATAAAATAGTCTTTTGTTATAAACCACTGTATTTTCTCATTATGCATCTATAGGTACTCCTCAATAAAATAAATATTCATTTTAAGTTTTGTGCCTATAATGATCCGTCAATTTTTTTGTAAAAAATAACAATCCTAAATCCAAAGTAAGATAAATCATCTGTGCTGCCCAATGAAATTCTGTTATAGGATAAGGTTCTATTCTTTCTACCTGTTGCGGGTCACTTATATAAACAGCAACTTTAATTATTCCTTTTTCCGATACTTCAGGATAACTTTTCAACTTTTTTATATATGTAATTCCATTATATTCATAGCGAACTATGCAATAATGTATATCCCAACTTAGTATACCATCAATTCCAGCCAGGAGTTGTCTATCTATGTCAATAACCTCTGCATTGACAATCTTATATATACCCTGATTTGAAGAATATTTATGATATGAATACCATATTCTTGCGTATCCATGCCATATTAGATTGCGCTGTTGAACCAATAGCAAAAGCCATACTAAAATAACATATATATAATCCATATATTTTATATTGCCAAACCTATACATAATCTCTCTACCTTATATTTAGTAATATTTATGATACCTTTAATTTATATGTTTTGTTAGACAATCATATATTTTCCTTCAAAATACTTTTAGAATATAACTAATTATCTATGAGTTAATTTTTATTCTAAATCAAAATATTGCATTAATCGTTTGGCTATAGTTGCAACAAATATCGATCCACCAGCAAGATTTGTATAAAAATCACCCAGTTCTTTATCTGCTTTAGCAACAGGCAAATACTTATATACACCACCCCAACCATTATAATTTATTATTCGTTCATATGCCGTTTCAATATTAAATCCAACAATTGTTGTAATAATAGAAGCAATATCTTTTGCAATACCATAAATCGAATTATATATTTGTAAATTATTATTTGAATTAATTGCACATTTTAAATCATATAATGATAATGCTATATCAGCAGCATCTAACGCAACGGAAATTGATGTTAACATTATATCGCCTGGGCACAATAATGATATAAATCCTACAAATGTGCTAATTAAAGTTAACATATCGTGTATCGCAGTTGTATCAACCGGTTCCAACCCAAACGGATCAAGATAACTTACCGGATTTCCCTCCACATAGGCATAACGATTCGAGCTGGAAATTCTTTCTAATACTCCCAGCAGTACATCTTTGTTGATGAAACGCTTGATATCGGCGTTGTAATAGCGTGCCCGCATATAGTAGAGACCATTATTGTCAGTTACTACTCCATACTGTCCGTTGTAAAGGAATGGTATATCCTCTCTATACTCCCCATCTATCAGTTCCCCATATGGCGTATAGTTGTATGTTTCAACAACACTTCCTTTTTCGTCCGTCACCGCCATGGTACTTCCCACATTGTTGAAATGAAAAAATGAGCAAAGCGGCTTCATTCATGCTTACATGTAAATGAAGCCATTTTGCGAATGACACATCGAGCTGATAAGCGAGATGGTACACGAAATAATCCTTCCCATTATCCTGCGCATTAAGCCCGTTCCCGTAGAAGTAATGGAGTACGAGTAATTTTATATTACCAAAAAACAATCACATATTCAATTCATTATATAAAATATTCTGGATATAACTCTTTCAATTTTGCAAGATATTCTACACCTCTAACACAATATTTTAATGGATTATCAGTATTTACTACTATCTCTATTTCGCAAGGCACTTTTTCATTTTCTAAAATTCTATGAAAAGCACACCACAATTCAGTGCTATCATAAAAAAAATAATCTCTAAAACAATAAGTTTTATCCCCAATATTATAAAACCCTTTTATATCATAACTTTCTATAAATTTCCCTCCGCCAAAAATACCATTACTAATATCAACCTTTCCAACCACAATATCTCCATAAACAGATTCATTATTATAATGATTTATTATTGGAATTATTATTATTTTCAACTCGCCTATAAAGCACAATATTAAAACTAGCAAAGGAATCATTTTATAATAAAAAGGCATTTCTTTTATTAATAAAACAATACACAAGATAACAACTACTATCATTATTTCATATATGCACGCTAATACAGCACCTCGTACAGTATCTTCTCTCATTTTTTGATTCATAACCTCTCCTAGTTAAACAAACCATTTTTTGTAATTGCCTCAAGCCATCCTACAATACTACCATACACTTCTGAAAAACCTTCACTAGTAATATTTTTTAAATATTCACCACCAAAATATTGAGCAAATGGGGAAACCATACCCCATACCAATTGAACTGAATATTCTAATTTATCATCCTTATCTGCATAATTAGTCAGCATTGCAAGCGCTATTGAATCCAATACAGTTACAACCCATGATATTTTTTGCAATACTTCTTGAATTTGTATTCCTACAATAATAAATTCTGGCATAACTACCATTGCTCCAGCTACTATCAATTGAGCACTTATTATTCCTACAGAAATCCATTGCAAATCCTTCCTCATCTGCGTATAATAAGCTATCTTCTCCAACCCAAACGGATCAAGATAACTTACCGGATTTCCCTCCACATAGGCATAACGATTTAAGCTGAAAATCCTTTCCAATACTCCAAGCAGTACATCCTGATTGATGAATCTCTTGATCTCTACATTGTAGTATCTTGACCGCATGTAGTAGAGACCGTTGCCATCTGTTGTAACACCATATTGTCCGTTATAGAGGAAAGGTATATCTTCCCTATACTCCCCATCTATCAGTTCCCCATAAGGCGTATAGTTGTATGTTTCAACAATGTCTCCCTTGGCATCCGTCACCGCCATGGTACTTCCCACATTGTTGAAATGGTACACGAAATAATCCTTCCCATTATCCTGCGCATTAAGTCCGTTCCCGTAGAAATAATGGGTAGTTATCGTATTCTCTTTATTATCATTTTCCTCAATCTTCGTTTCCGTGCTTTGTAACACCTGAGAAAGCTCAGGCTGGGTGTTGATTACATAGGTGGTCTTCTTGCTTGTTTCAACACCTATACGGTTATTCTCTGCATCATATATATACCTTGTATCTCCTGCCTGTATAAGTCTGTTGCGGCAGTCGTATACAAACTTTGTCATCTTTCCAGCAAGAGAACCATTGGTCATGTTGCCGTAGGAGTCGTAGGTATAGGATATACATGCTGCTTTGTCATCCCCCAAGGTGTACCGTTTCCTTGGTAACATTACCTCTCACATCTACCTCATAGTCTGTGGTTACTCCCGCGCCGTCAGTATATGATATCACTTTGCTGTTGGCATCATATCATAGATAAATACCGCATTATTGTTGTTATCATATTGTTGGGTTGAATAGTAACTTGTCCGTCATAATTGCATTACTAAAACAAATGATATGCTTATTCAGCTTTCTTGGCTGTATATTGTGTTACACTCAATACATAAATATAAATGACCACTATAAAAATACGCATTATAATTTAATACTTTAAATTGCTTTTTTCCATGTTGTCATATTTCTCATCAACTATTTTATTCCACGCTTCTATATACCCCATCTTAATACACATTTTTAAAAACCTTTTCTTCTCCGGGGTATTATATAATTGTATAATCTTTATTATAAACCAAATAAAAATAATTTCAAGAATAAAAACAATAATCTGTGCTCCCCAATGAAAATTATCAAAAGAATAATCCATTGTCCTTTCAATTATATTGGGATTACGTTTGCTAACTGCAATTATAAGTTTTTCATCAATAACAGCATCGGGAAAAACTTTTGAATATGTGCTATATTGCATACCATCATTCACATAATTAATTGTGTAATATTTTATATCACAAGCAACAATACCCCTCAGTCCTGCAAGAATGTGTGTTTTTGAATCAACTATTTCAGCTTCAACTAAATTATATGAATTAGGAGCTGCTTCATATTTGTGATAAGAACTTTGCATTCTCCCATACCCATCCCAAACAAGTCTATATTGCATTGAAAATACATACCACCCCAAAACTATCAAAAGAAATATATCTAAAAAAATATCAGAACCCCATCTCCACATTTTAGACCTCCATATTATTAAAAATAACGCAATTTTTAATTATTGAAAAAATTTAAATCCAACGAATATACTTTTTTGTATTTAATACAATAATTTTCTCTCATGGGTACATATGCAATATTATAATTATTAGTATTTACAAGAACATTAATAAATTCATCTTCGCAATATAACTTCTCCCATCTATAGAATTGTTTATTATATGGCATTTCCCATCTAAACATCTGCACTTTTTGTGATTTTTTATGCATCCTTCCATCATTATCCATATACTCAAATATAATTTCTACTTTACCTCCTCCTAAATATTCTGTACCACTCATTTGTATTTTATTTAATATTATACCTTTAACTAAAATACTATTTCTTAAAAAAGAATTATATCTTTTTACCCTTATCCCACAATAAATATACAAAGGTGCAATCATAAATGTAACTATTATTCCTGATATTACATATGCTCTCGCAAACGAATTTGCAACTAAAATTGCTATAGTAATTAAATGAATAGCAAGGATTGGAACAAATGAAATTTTATCGGATAGCAAACTAATTGTTTTATACCCATTATATATATGTTTATTAGTAATTCGCATAATCAATCCCCTCAAAATACAACTCATCAATAATCAATATTAAAGTGTTTTTTCAAAAAATTAACAATTGTATATGTCAACAAAGATTCACTTGTTTTGTTCACTACCTTTCTTCCAACCCCAATTGTCTTTTCTGTTTTTCTAACAAAAGCGTTTGTATTACTCCACCCTTTAAAACCAATTATCTTTTCATAAAACGATTCTATATTAAATCCCACTATAACAGTCATGGCAGAAATAATATTAACTGCAATCCCTTTTAATGCATCATCTAATTTATCAAAATTCGATTCATCTATTGCCTGTTTCA
This sequence comes from Lachnospiraceae bacterium, assembly GCA_017470935.1. Classification (GTDB taxonomy): domain Bacteria; phylum Bacillota; class Clostridia; order Lachnospirales; family Lachnospiraceae; genus CAG-590. The sequence continues at coordinate 4,737 of JAFUXG010000051.1, read as the reverse complement.
TATCATATATATACACCACTATATCAGCAATATTTAATGCTACTGATAATGATGTCATTAATAAATCCCCCGGAAAAACAAATGATGCTATACTTACTACAGTACTAATTACAGTTAATATGTCATGTATAGCTGTCGTATCAAATGCTTCCAACCCAAACGGATCAAGATAACTTATCGGATTCCCCTCTACATAAGCATACCTGTTAAGGCTTGATATTCGTTCTAATACTCCCAGCAATACATCCTGGTTGATGAACCGCTTTATCTCAACGTTATAATAACGTGCACGCATGTAATAGAGTCCGTTACTATCCGTGGTTACACCATATTGTCCGTTGTAAAGGAATGGTATATCTTACCTATACTCTCCGTCTATCAGTTCCCCATATGGCGTATAATTATAAGTCTCAACAACGCTTCCCTTGGCATCCGTCACCGCCATCGTACTTCCCACATTGTTGAAATGAAAAAATGAGCAAAGCGGCTTCATTCATGCTTGCATGTAAATGAAGCCATTTTGCGAATGAACACATCGAGCTGATAAGCGAGATGGTACACGAAATAATCCTTCCCATTATCCTGCGCATTAAGCCCGTTCCCGTAGAAGTAATGGAAAACAACTAATTTTATATTACTAAAAAACAATCAAATATTCAATTCGTTATATAAAATTATTTACAAATCATACTTTTTCTAAAATGCACAATATATGCATTATATCTATTGTTCCAAATCCAATGAATAGAGTTTTCCATACTCCTTACAGTAATCCTCTCTCATCGGAAGATATGACATATTGGTTTCATATGCGTTAACGAGGATATTCACTCTCTTTCCGGAATAATATAATTTCTCCCACTTTTCAATTTGTTTTCTGTAAGGTAGTTGAAATAAAAATCTGTTCACCATCTGCCTGCATTTATGCTCTCGTCCGTATATATCGATAAATTCATACCATACCTCAATCTTTGCACTGCGGCCTATTGCATTTACCTTCGCCCCCTCAGTAATCTTTCCTTCAACCAAAATACTTCTGGCAAAATATTTATTATATTTTCGGACACGTTTCAAGCTTATAATAATCGCAATCGGAAGCAGTGGAATGGTAAGCATAATAAAGAATATCACTAAGCGTATACCTTGACTTAAATAAACAGGTACACATACAAACAGATACACTAGTATTATTGCGCCCATTATCGCAGTGTCGGAAAATATTGTAATTTTTCTATAATGTTTTAATACATCTTTATCATTGATAGGTTTTTCTTTAAGTATTCTGCTTTCAATATCAGAGACAGTCTTATATGCGTCTCCCAGAATTTTTGCAGATATAATCTTTGCAATGCCAATAACAAGCAAAAGCAATACAATTGCACTTAGTTCAATAATAAAATAGTCTTTTGTTTTAACCAACAACATCTCGCTAATAATCATTTCCACCTCAATATATTAGTCATATCTATGATAATCAATCATATAAATCGCAAACATTACATATCCAAATTCAATCATAAAAAATATAATATGTGCAGCCCAATGATAATATTTTAGTAGATACAATATGACACTTTCTATTATACTTATTTACATTTATTATTTTTATTAATTTGTATCGTACACAAATTTTAACGCAGATGCAAACTTTATAATAAGTACAGCAAATATTATAACAACAATTTGCGCTCCCCAGCGATAATCACTAACAGAATATGGTTCTACTCGATTTATTATTTGTGGATTACTGTAATCGACCGCTATTTTTATCACTTTTCCTTCTGAATATTCAGGAAAAATCTCAGTAAAGGTTTCATATGATATTCCATTAAAATCATATCTCAATGTACAATAACGCATATCACATGATATAAAACCTCTCAAACCTGCAAGTGTATGTATTTTTGTATTTATAACTTCTGCATTTTTAATACAATAATCTTTTTGATTTGATGTATATTTGTGATACGAATATACCATTTTCCCATACCCGTCCCACACCAGTCTATATTGCATCGTAATAATGTACAATGTCATCATTACAAAAAAAAAGGAGTCTAAGTATTTATTTCTTCCAAACTTATAGCTTATATACATATTTCCTCCATAAACCAACAAAAAACAGCTAAATCAAATAACGAATCTATGTAAATAATTGCGAATATAACTATATTCAGATTATATAAAAAACATTTACTTATTATTTCAATTATTGCAATGAATCAACACCAAATTTCTCAAATATAAAAGATCCAATCGTATAATAAAATAATGATCCACCAACAGCATCAAGAAGATCACTTCTTATTTTTGTAATGTTTTCTGTTTGTTTAACAAATGCATTTGCACCATTCCATCCTTTAAATCCAACGATCTTATTGTAAAATGATTCAACATTGAATCCTATTATTGCTGTAACAATTGATACAACATCAACAATTATTCCGACCGTTGCTTTAACTATATTATATGTATTATAGTCTGCAATTGCACACTTTAAATCATATATGTATAATGCAATATCTATTGTGTTAATAGCAACCGTTATTGTTGTCATTATCTTATCTCCTGGAAAGATTGATGCAATACTTACAACAATTCCTAATACAGTTAAAATATCATGAATTCCACTTGTATCTATCTTCTCCAACCCAAACGGATCAAGATAACTTACCGAATTGCCCTCCACATAGGCATACCTGTTAAGACTTGATATTCTTTCTAATACTCCCAGCAGTACATCCTGATTGATGAAACGCTTGATATCGGCGTTGTAATAGCGTGCCCGCATGTAGTAGAGACCATTATTGTCAGTGACTACTCCATACTGTCCGTTATAGAGGAATAGTATATCCTCTCTGTATTCCCCATCAATCAGTTCTCCATATGGCGTATAATTATAAGTTTCAACAATGCCTCCCTTGGCATCCGTCACCGCCATCGTGCTTCCTACATTGTTGAAATGGTACACGAAATAATCCTTCCCATTATCCTGCGCATTAAGCCCGTTTCCGTAGAAGTAATTGGTAGTGTTTAATTAAATGATACTACAAACAAGAGTATAATTACTCAAAATTATCAATATTCAAATATACATGGTTATGCATATCGAAAATATTATGACATCTTATAGTATACATTATTCTTAATATTATATCAATAATTAGCTCAAAATTTTAATGCTAAGTTTACGCTATTATAACCATCTTTGTTCCCTTAATTATTATTTCCAATACATTTTTATATCTTTAATTACAAATATAGTTAAAAAATATAAGCAAAAAAAAGAACAAAACAACAAAAAAAATTCTATAAATATATCAACTATATTCCATGGGAAATCAGGACGAATACTTTTTCCATTTGAGTCAACAGCTATTTTAATTGTTTTTCCCTTTACATCTCCCAAATATGCCGAATGTCTACCTATTTTTCTTGCATTATCAAAGTAATATGAATACTCTATATTTCTACTTGCTCTACCTCCATGATATACTCGCTCTATCTGTGCCTCTTGAATAATATATTTATCAGCATGCATTTTAAATTCAACATATTCTCCTATCCACAGATGTGTGGACCAAACAGTAAAGGCAATACATAATATTGGAAATATCCACAGCGTAAAAAACTCTCGGAAATCTATAATAAATTCTCTATCCATTTCCATCTCCTTATATGTCTATCAAGCGCCACTCGCCGTTACTATTATATTAACTATATTTTTTACAGCATCTTCCATATAATCAATTACTGTATTAAATATATTATGTGCCGATATTGTAATAATACTTTCACCAAACCTTTTTTCAAACAAACTTACCATTGTATTTATCTCTGGAATTATATTATCAAATACAGCTAAAAAAATATCTCTTTTCAGATCATTCACCCTATCCTCATCAGCTCCATACTTACATAACTGAATAATATCCAAAAAAATTGCAGCTACTGCCAATATCTTTTCAGCGGTTTCCCATGCTTCGGGAGCAACAAGTCTTAACAATTTCAATCCAGATATAACTACCGATACCGTAGATACTATTTTCTGTACAGTCTCTATCGCCAACCCAAACGGATCAAGATAACTTACCGGATTTCCCTCCACATAGGCATAACGATTCAAGCTGGAAATCCTTTCTAATACTCCCAGCAATACATCCTGATTGATGAATCTCTTGATCTCTACATTGTAATAACGTGCCCGCATATAGTAGAGACCGTTATTGTCAGTTACTACTCCATACTGTCCGTTATAGAGGAATAGTATATCCTCTCTGTATTCCCCATCAATCAGTTCTCCATATGGCGTATAATTATAAGTTTCAACAATGTCTCCCTTGGAATCCGTAACCACCATGGTACTTCCCACATTGTTAAAATGGTACACGAAATAATCCTTCCCGTTATCCTGCGCATTAAGCCCGTTCCCGTAGAAATAATGGGTAGTTATCGTATTCTCTTTATTATCATTTTCATCAATCTTCGTTTCCGTACTTTGCAATACCTGGGAAAGCTCCGGCTGGGTGTTGATTACATAGGTGGTCTTCTTCTTATCTGTTTCAACTCCTATCCGATTATTCTCTGCATCATATATATACCTTGTATCCCCTGCCTGAATAAGTCTGTTACGGCAGTCGTATACAAAGGCTGTCATCTCTCCGGCAAGAGGACCATAGGTCATGTTGCCGTCCTTATCATACTTTATATTTTCGCCGTTGTATGTCAGAAGGCGGT
>JAFUXG010000050.1 GCA_017470935.1 Lachnospiraceae bacterium | reverse complement strand
CCTTGACTGTCTTATTACCCTTTAACGCATTATCGGCAATCTTAGTGACCTCATAGGTAATACCGTCACTTCCCACGATAGTATCAGGAATTGTTATGGAAACCGCTGTACTGCCTGCGCTCTCACCTGAATATTCTACCTTGCCGGCATTCCCTGCACCTGCCGACTTATCTGTTACTGTATAGGTTGCTGTAGATGCCACACCTTTACTGCTTGTGTCAGTTACTGTTGCTCCAACCTCAGCTGGTGCCGGTGTTGTCGGAGTTGTTGTAGTTTCAGAAGCACCGGCAGGGTTTGGTGTTACAGGAGCAGCCGCCGCAGCTTTGATCTCCCATGAAAGACTTGTTATTGCTGCCGGAAGCTTATCCGGAAGCTTATAGCTTTTGGCATCGGTCACGCTGAATTCAGCCTTCGCCGTATATTTTCCAACATCCTTTGCCTCGTTGCCCGAATATGTAACCTCAACTCCCTCAGGAAGACCTGTAAGCTCAACCTTCTTGTTTGTGCCGTCAGCGGTAAATGCTTCTTTGTAGTTCCATGCAGTCTTAGAAAAATCTACCTCTGTCCTGCTGTCGTCTCCAACCTCCATCAATGCATAGGTTGAGAATCTGTCTGTCAGGAACGTAATGGTTCCTTTTGTTTCATCCTTAACATACCCAATATTAATTCCCACATCGTTCAAAAGCTTTTCTACAAGATCGAAGAAAAATACCTCAGGCTTTCCATTTTTGCCCCTATGATATCTGGCGATTCTGAACTTTGTTCCCTTCTTATAACCCTTAGGAATCGGTATTGTTACCTTCATAGGTACCGCCGTTTCTGTAATCTGTGTCTCTTCACCTTCAACTGCAGCCTTTACAGAAAGATCAATGAAATCAATTCTTCCGTACTCATTATCCTTATCACCGGCAATTTCATCCTGTATAGCTGTAATTCCTTCTCGGACTGCTTCATCCGAAGAAGCTGCATCAACCTCATCCGCAGTCATACTTACAGTAAGTGTCTTACCTTCTTCGATTGCATCCTTTTGAACATAAGAAAGCTCTGTAAGGGAATTAGGTTCAGGTACAACCACATCAACACCATCAAGCGAGCCCTCAATCTTTTTCTCACTTTCAATTTTATAGGTCGTCAATGTATAAGTTGCATCAATATCGAGTGAATTTCCCTCGTAAGTTGAATACTTTAAATTAACAGATGTTCCATCTTTATAATCATCAGGATCATCAATTGTAAGGTTTTTTGTAATAACCTCACCGTCATCATTTTTTCCGGTATCGTAAAAAATCTCTGCACTAAAGTACTCTCCATCATTACTTGCAAGGCTCTTATCCGGATATCCGATAGTGAGCTTGCCCATATCACCAATGAATTTCATGTCACAATACAGGTTTGCGTGAACACCCGGAAGCTCCATAACGCATTGGATTCCCTCCGGATCGCCCTCATCCCACAGATACTTAGCCTGCGCATTATCAATCTCTGCAATAGGATTCTTTGAATCTTCTTCTGTTATAGAATAACTGTATACTGTAACATTTTTTTTCTTATCTCTGTTATAATATTTTTTGTCTTGTCTTGTTACTTTGTATAAGTAATTATTCAGAGAGACAACTCCATATTTAGGAGGTACCGTATCATCAGACTTTTCTTCAGCTTCATTTTCTGCGATTATCGAATTAAGCTTTTCGACAACCTCATCACTGAGTTTACTCACATCAGCAGGCTTTTTAACATTTTCGTTAAATAAATTGATATACCCCACCGCATTGCACACATGAACACTGTCAGAGTCACCGATATCCGGAGCCAGCCCCTTAAGCACATCATCATGTCTCAGGAAATAAGGTGATACAGCACCGCTTCCGTTTACTATTATTCCTTTAAGATTTCCTGATGATGCAATATACTGAGGTGGTATCTCCTCATCACCGTATCCGCTTAAGTTGACGGAGATATATCCAGTATTAACTACTTCTAGCGGAACCTCACCATCACCATCCTGTGACACTGCAACGACTTCTCCTACCTTGGCGGCACTGGCAAGCTTATCAATTACAGCCTGAATAGAATCTGCATGCACCCAGTACATGGGCCTCTCGATAGAACCGTCTTCCCATGCAATCGAAGGATCATTAAACCACTTTTCCGATACATACATTCCAGCAAAGCCCTGCTGAGGCGCGCCATCAGTATATAACCCTAAAAGTACACCAATACTAAATCTCTGATATGGCTGTCCTTCATAAGGACTATCATTCCAAACCTCAGCCCAGTCCTCATCCAGAACACCATCATCATTTAAACTATAATGCTTTCTTTCAAAAACAACATCCAAATCTATCGATGCATACTGTTTATTATAAACTGTAAGCGTAGCTGATTTATTATCGTCTGATATCTCATAGTTAAAGTTTTTATAATCATCTTCTGTTTTGCCTTCAGGGATAATAAGATCTATATCCTTTATCGCAAAGGTTTCTTTTGAGATAACATTTCCATCACCATCCCTCTCTTCGATATCATCAAGGATATTGATGTAAAACTCCTTTTTTTCCTCAGTTATCTCATATTCGGCATTATAATATTCATTTCCGACAATATCAGTTTCGTCAGTTTTACCCGGTGTCTTATGGAATGAAAGAACCGGTGTATTGACAACTAATACACAGCTTTCAGACACATCATCTTTTTCATATTTTATTGTATAAGTTCCACTCTTATTAAAGTAGAATACAAATATGCCATCCAGTACATTTCTCTCTGCATATCCGTCGCCCATATTGGAATCATATATTTTGGCAACAGATTTTGCAATTGCATCTTCGCTGTTTTCATCATATATTTTAATATTTTCTATATCAACTGCCGGAACAGCCTTAACCTGTTTGCCACCGTCAGCAGCATTTGATGCAATTGCAAGTGTTAGCCATATTGTATCCCTTATCACGGCTTCATCCCATTTTTTTCTGAATTCATTAATATTCTTTTCTGACACGTCCGGATTGTCCACATCTCCCCATGTAACCACCAGCCCATTAGCTTCAGGACTAATACGGAATTCCCTTGTATAGCCGTCATACGCTTCACCGGATCCATCATCGGACACCCAGTATACATCTGCTCTAAGTACAACATCATTCAGTGTACCCTTTGGTATAGTAATCGATCCTGACTTGTTGTTTTCATCCCAAGCAAGTCCTTTTTCATCAATTCCCTCTATGCTTACTTTGACTCTCTTTACATTATTTATCTCTTCATCTAATATTCTGATATAATATGTATTGTCTTCGTCACTGTCATAAGTAAGATTATCCCCTGCAGGACCGATAAGATTAGCATCGGACAAAGGACTATCTGCATCAGAATATAGACCTAATAACGGAAGATCGGCATTGATCTTTACCTTGCTTCCTTCATATTCGAGGTAATATGTCCCTGAACTATTAACACTTAGCCAATATGCCCCCGGAACATGAGCCTCAGCTTCTTCCTCATCAGACCATTCCATATATTCTTCTATGGTAACTGCGGTTTTATCAGCGCCTCCATCTGCCGATATCGTTATGTCTTTAACATCTACAGGAGTTATTGTCTCGTTTTCCCCATCGCTTTTATAATAGCCGAAATATACTAATGATCTTCCCTTAGTTTCCAATCCCAAAAACTTACTCATAGCGCCAATAGAATCAATAGGGTTTTCAGTATTAATATCCCAGAAATTCTCTGCAATAAGCAGACCTGTCTTTTCCAAATAGAAAATAAAATGTGAATCCCAATCTCTCGATTCCATTATAAGAGCCTCATTTTCATCTTTGACAGGATCTACGCCTTCATCATATATCGGCCATTGATAGTTTGCACTAATCTCAATATCATCCATTGACCCCTTCGGAATTGTTAATGATTTTACCAGATAGCCGTCCACTACATCTTCTACATCCCTAATATCAATCTCCTCAGGTGCTGAAACTACCAATTCTGTATCTTCCGACAAATATTCAGTTTTTCTTAGAACAATATAATAGGTATTATCTTCATTTCCCTTATAGGCTACACTCTCATTACCATCATTGTTCTGTCTGATAATATATGTACTGTCTGATATATCTTCCGCAGATGAATATACGCCTATCTCAGGCAGGCCTACATGTATAGTAACTGTATCTTCTTCGTATGTAACTGTATAATCTCCACTTTTTTCAAAATATAATTCAAAGAAGCCGTTATCCTGAGGAACGGAATCTTCTTTTTCTTCATCCCATACCATATAAGGAGTCAATGCACCATTGATTGCATTTCCATCTTCATCTTGCACCACAATATTCTCACTGTCTTCAACAGATAACGGATTTTCGGGAGAAGTCCCAAGATATGCCACTTCTCTCCAATACGGCGACATATTGTATTCCTTTCCATAATGAGAATATGCTTTATTCTCATCCTCATCTGTCCAATCAACAGCATCCCCAGGCCATGCGACAGGATTACCATCCTCTGAGGCATCCCAATTGGGACTTGATATCACCAATCCTTCCGGAACGACCACACCCTCTGCTCTGACCTTGGTAATGCCTACCAGATTGCCCAATGTGAAACTGGCTGCCAATATAAACAGCCATGCGGTCGCTCGTTTCTTTCCCTTCTTCATATAAATCCTCCTACTTCTACTTGTGTGGAATTCTTTGCTCTATCCATATCATGCCCTAATCATTCTGTATCTTTCCCGCTGCACAATCACTGTAAGTACAGCACAAAAAATTCCACTCATTTACAGCTACAAATAAGTGGAATAATTTTACCAAAGTTTACTATTAAGTTGGTGGGCGAAATTGCACACTTTATAGACAAATCATTTTGTTGTGAATCCTAAAAAGAAAGCTTCTATCGCAAGCTCTAATGATTGTTGTTCATTCGTTATTTATCCTCCTGTAAGCTGGCATAAAGATTTTGAAACAGTTCTGTCTTTGTAAAGTTTTCGACAGCCTTAGTGTCTCTCGAAAGTTTTGTCTCAGCATGTACATCTTCTGTATTTTGTGATCTGTCTCTCGTAAAGTATCCTGCATCAACCTTTTCTTTAAAACGTGCCTGCGCTTCTTCCCGATTAACCAATGTATTCGTTCCTCCCTATTTAACATACAACACTATCATTATCATGTGAGATTAAATGATTATACTATACTATGGTATAGTTTTCAACAAATATTTATGTCAAAATTAAGTTTTTAAGCATCATTTTTCCTTATAACCGATGCCCTTTAATTACAGACTATCCCCTCAAATAGCACCTTATCCCTACATTTACAAGCTCCACAGCCGATGTCTTATTCTTATCGAAGTTAAATCTTAGCATGTATCCTGTTTGCCACTTTAACCGTCACTCCGCCAGCACTATAACCTCCTCAAGCTCCGGCTTTTCCTCCATAAGCCGCTTTGCGACGCTCTCATTTACGCCAAGCTCCTTGATATTCTGAAGCTCAAGAAGCGGTGTCAGGTCATCAAGCTCACGCATGTTGCACCAGAAAATGTCCAGCATAGGAAGCTCCTCAATCCCGTGTAAATCTTCAAGCTCTGCACAATCATTGGCGTATATATACTGAAGCCTCTTAAGCTTTTCAAGCCCCTTAAATGACCTTACATAATTCGAATTCGTATTAAGCTCCTTAAGATTAATCAGATTTTCAATCCTTGTGAAATCCTCCTCCGGCCATCCGAACACATTAAGCTCAGTAAGTTCGGTGAGCTCTCCCACAACCTCAACAAAGCCTTCTTCTGGGTCATTAGTGCCTAAGTGTCTCAGTCCTTTTATCTCCTTAAGCACCTCATAATCATTGTCAAACACCTTGACAAAACCAAGCTCTAAGCTGTTCAGATTAAGTCCTTTTAAGGGTTCTAGATCATTTAATACCATATTGTCAATATTGAGAAAGCTTAAGCTCGTACATTTTGACAGGTCAGGCAGCCTTCCCGCAGGATTCTTGCCAATATAGAGTGTTTCCAGATTCGGCATTGTCTCTATGACAGAGAAATCCATTATATCATTATCCATCAGCAGCAGTGACTGAACCGTTAAGCCCTCAAGAACAGAGATATCATCAATTACCTGATTACAAAGACACAGCTCCTCAAGATTTTCCATATGCATTATGACCGACAGATCCGATACATCCCCCTTAGGATGGGCGAACTGTATTTCACCGTTAACGCTCAGCTCACCGACAGAATTGATTTCAGCCCTGCGGTCATATACCTCTGTTCCGATAATTCTTATGCTGTGAACCTCGGAAAGTGCTTCGGGAGTTATTGGGGTTTCGGCAGGCAGCTCTTTCTGGACTGCCTCCTTCATAAGCTCTGATTCAAACACAACAGTTCCGTCCTCCGCAAGCACTAAGCCGTCAACCGTTCTATCCCCTGAATTGTCTGCCGCATCCGAACGCCCATCTTTTCCATCAATGGCGGCATCCTCATCCTTTGATCCGCCATCTCCACCGGTCTCGTCTGCCACCGTCTCTTCCTTATCCGTAACTATTGTATCAGTTTCGTCACGACTGCCTTTGCTTCCCCATTTCACCCCTGCAATAAATGATACGCCAACAAGCAGCATAACCAACAACACCCAGACAAAAGCCTTTCCCAGAGACTTAAATCTGTTCCCTTTACAGCATGCATGGTGAAACTGACCCACAGATGTATAGCGCTTCATTGGGTCAAGATAAGTGGATTTTATTGCCGCCCTGCAAAGCGAATTGTACTCTGGAATAGTAAGCTGCATATGCCGAAGCAGACCCTTAGAGCTTTCCTTTAATTTGTCAACATCAAAGTCACCAGTTAGCATATAGCATAGCACCTTGCCAAGTCCATATATGTCTGTTCTTTCATCCGTCTGGGAAAACCCATACTGCTCCGGTGCCGCAGTCTGCCTTGTTCCCACAAACACAGTATCATGCTCCTTGGTCTCGTCATACATCCTCGCCGTACCGTAATCAATTATATACACGTCAATAATACGCCCACTTTTTGCGCGTATGATTATATTCTCAGGCTTTATGTCTCTGTGAATTACCGGCGGATTAAGTTTGTGTAAAATGGATATCTTATGGCACAGAATGTGCATAATATCATAGATTTCATCTGAGGTTAGAATCGACCTTCGTTCCACATACTCCGTAAGATTCATCCCCTCAATATACTGTCTAAGCAGATAGCCCTTTCCGTCAATCTCCTTATAGGATATCACTCTTCCGTCCGTTTCCGAAAGGGCCGTTCTCACCTTTTCCCCGAGCTCTGCCTCTGTCCTAAGCAGCGCAACAGATTCACCATGTCCAAGCTTCAATAAGACACGAAAATGCTGCTTACGGTCCTCTAAAAGATAACTGCTATGCAGCTTAGTCTCACTTATAGATGACAGCACATCATAAACATCTGTTATCTCCTTTGGCAGCTGTTCTGCCATCTCCTGCCTTGCCCGGCTGAAAAAACCATCAAAATTATCTACATCATCTGTATTGTTATCCTTACCCATATCTGTATCAACCCTTTAACCAATCTCATTTATTCTGCGCAGGAGCTGTTCATTAAGCCTCTTAAATCCTTCACCGCAAAAATCCACAAGCTATTGCCGACAAGAATGAGCTGCCCATTTCTATTCGGCAAACAATGGCTTCTCTCCCATGGATACCAATAATTCCTCTGTCATTGAAAGGTCATAGTCATGTCCGATTGCAAAGATGAGAATAGCATCAAAACGGTTTTTCGGATAAAGGGCTTCCTTTTTACCTACACTGAGAAGCTTCTGCGTTGCCTTCAGATCTAAATGAAGAAAGATAGCAATGCGTAGTAAAATGATACGAGTGGGCATTCTTCTGCCATTTAAAATCTGATAACCATATGAGCGCTCCACACATATACCATCTAAAAGCTGTACCTTGGTAACATTATGCTCCTTCATAAGCTTTTCTATATATTCCTCAAAGGATACTCCCTGAACAATATCCGAATTCAATATATCAGCGGAATCGCTCTGCATTATTATATTGATAATCTCACTTGTTGATTGCATAATATCACATTTCCCCTACAAATAATAGTCAACAAATTGCAATTGTGCAAACCATGTTGTATATTCATAAACATTAATAGTATATGTAGTTTATCATAATTATACTTAAAACAAGAGGGCAGATTTGCACACTTTTTAAATTTTGAATAATTATTCTTTTTCTGTTTAGCTTTTTATATAATGTGATTCTATATGATAATTTTTATCCATACAGCAATCTGTGATTAAGTGCATTGAGCACTCTCTTCTTATCCCCGCTCCAAAGGGGAGCGATCAAAGTCCTTTTGTCCCCGTCTCCGGTCATCCTGTGTATGACCATATCTTCGGGTAACAGCTCTATACAGTCATGTACCAGATCCACATATTCCCCCATTGACATACAGGTGAAGCGTCCCGCTGCATAATCCCTTGCCAGATCCGTGCCTTCTATAACATGCAGTAATTGAAGCTTTATCCCCGCAGGCTTGCCTGGCGCCTTACTCTCACCCACATACCTGACAGTTTCCAGCATATCCTCCCTGCTTTCACCCGGAAGCCCCAATATCACATGGGTAATGACCTCAATCCCCCGGCTGTTAAGTGCCTTAACCGCCTCATCATATACTGAAAGAGGGTACCCTCTCCTTATATACCCGGCACTTTCTTCATGTATGGTCTGCAGTCCCAGCTCAACCCACACAGGCTTTATCTCGTTTAATCCTGACAAGAGTTCTAATACATCCTCAGGCAGACAGTCCGGTCTTGTGGCAACGGATAGGAGCACAATGTCCGGATGATTAATGGCTTCTGTGAATAATTCACGTAGTCTGGATACAGGCGCATAGGTGTTTGTAAATGCCTGAAAGTATGCGATGTATTTGCCGGATGGCTTTCCCTCATCATTTCTATTCATCTTGTCTGTAACCTGCCCTGAACCCGAAGCTGCATCAGCCTTAATATTCCCAGCCAAATGCATTGCCTCCCTGGTCTCATGCGAACGGTAGTTATGCTTTCCCATCTTCCCTGAAACACGCTTCTTTCCACGTTCTATCTGCTCTGTAACAGAAAGCCCTGCATCCTCAGCAAAATCCCCCGAGCCTAAGCCTGAGCAGAATATGCAGCCTCTGTCCCCAAGCGTGCCGTCACGATTGGGACAGGTAAAACCTCCATTTATGGATATCTTATATACCTTGCAGCCAAAGCGCTGTTTCAAATAATCGTTCACAGTAATATACTTCATCACAATCTATCCTTCTTACAGATCAACAGCTTTCATATCAAAGCCTTAATCCGCCACCCATTCCTGCAATTATCTCTTCAGGAGATTTTAATAGTCTCTTCACATGTTTTTTATCTAAGTTACCGTGGGAGGCAATTGCATATTTTTTAAGTTTACCAATTACATTGTAGAATTTCAATTAATTATAGAATAAATGATATCTCAACAGACCATATCCGTCCATATAAAAAAATATTTTAAAAAAATCTTGACATGTCTGGTACATTGTACTATACTAAGCAAAGTACAACGTACCAGACAATATCAGGCGATCTATATTTAATGAATAACAGAATCTGCCAAAAACATTATCATACCAGAAAGGAGATATCCAATGAAAAGGAAGAACATGTCCCATGAGGAGCAGGAGTTCATCAAAAACTACAAGGCAGACGCTTACGAACGTCCCTCGGTCACCGCAGACATCGTGGTATTTACACTAGATGATGATGATGACCTTAACATCCTGCTTATTATGAGGAAGGGCTTTCCCTACAAGGATCACTGGGCGATTCCCGGCGGCTTCCTGGAGGTTGGAAAGGAATCCATTGATGACACAGCAAGACGTGAGCTCTATGAGGAGACCGGACTTGATATCGACAACATATATCTTAAGCAGCTATACACCTTTGGAAAACCGGACAGAGATCCGAGAACGCATGTCATATCTGTGGCATACACCGCATTGATTCCTAAGTCCCAGCTTACCATAAGTGCAGGCGATGACGCAAGTGATGCAAGATTGTTCAAGATAAAGTATGATGTTAACGGTATGCTTTTTGTAAATGATACCATATCGCTAACCGAGTCCCAGCTTGCCTTCGACCATAACGAGATCATACGGACTGCAATAACACGAATACGCGGCAGGATAGACTATGAACCTGATGCCTTCAATCTCCTAAAGGATAAGTCGGAATTCACCATATATGAGCTGAAAAGAATATACGAAAGCATCAAGAATACCACATTAGATACTGCAAACTTTAGAAAATCATTTATACGCAGCTATGTAAATTCAGGACTGGTAGTTGACTTAAACCGCAAGCGGGCAGAGACAGGGAAGAAGGCCACAGAGCTGTACTCCTATGTAGGAGCTTAAGGCAAATTAACCACGGTCAAATTCCAAGGCCATTTAGTATAATAAGATATTATCGGCAATAATTATTAAAAAAGAGTCATTAAGCGAAGTGATATATCAAAGGAGGTCATGTATTATGAAAAAGCTTTTAATCGTAGTGGATATGCAGAATGATTTTGTAACAGGAGTTCTTGGCACTAAGGAAGCTGAGGCTATCGTTCCTGATGTGGCAGCCTATATCAGGGACTTTGACGGAAATGTCATTTTCACAAGGGATACCCATGACGAGAATTACCTTAACACCCAGGAGGGCAGGAAGCTTCCAGTAACCCACTGTATCAAGGGAAGTCCTGGCTGGGAGATCATCCCGGAGCTTAAGCCCCTTGCAGAGGGCAAGGACATCTTTGACAAGCCCACCTTTGGAAGTCTCGCACTTGCTGATTACCTTAAGGAAAATGAATTCTCTGAAATCCAGCTCTGCGGAGTGTGTACAGGAATCTGTGTAATAAGCAATGCCGTTCTTGCAAAGGCAGCCCAGCCCAACACACCCATCAAGGTGCTGTCAAGCCTGTGCGCCTGCGTAACACCCGACAGCCATAACACAGCACTTGAAGCTATGAAGACATGTCATATAGATGTAATCAACTAACTGACAATCGCGAAACTCATCATAGGTATGATGATATGTTGCGAATATTGTATAGATTCCATAAGCAGGTGCTTTACGGTGTATACCTTCGAACTAAGCTCGTTACACTCGCTAAGGTCTCAGGCATGATGCCGCCGGTACTTCCAATGACACTTAACGAACGTAGTGAGTTCTAGTGTCATGCACCTACTTGGTAATGAGCAGTTCACTGCGAATTTAGTACCGCTGCGTGCATCGAGCAGCGAAAGCGTGCCTGCGTTGGAACTATACAATGTTCGCAGCAGAGAAAATTCATCTAAGTTTTGCAATTGTCCAACCACTTTTATACCTAGGAGGGATACCTATGAAACTGAAACCGATCATCGAAAGCTTACTGGAAACCGACCTTTACAAATTCTCAATGGGACAGGCAATCTACCATCAGTTTCCGGGCTACAAGACCACATGGACATTCAAGTGCAGGAATACAGATGTTCATTTCACAAAAGAAATGGTGGAGGAGATCAGGGAACAGATCAGGGCATACTGCGACCTCACATTTACAGAGGATGAGCTTGCCTACATCGACAAGATCAAATGGATGAAGGGCTCTTACGTTGATTTTCTCCGTCTCTGGAGACCACGCTTTGAGGACTTTGAGATCACTGACAAGGCTGACTGCGGACTTTTCATCGAGACGAAGGGCACATGGCTCAACACATCAATGTACGAGATTCCTACCCTTGCCATTGTCAACGAGGTCTACTTCAGAATGCAGTATAACTATGACGAGCTCATGGAAAGCTTTAAGGAGCGTCTTGATGATAAATGCAATAACTTGAAAAACGGACACTGGTATGCGGGAACATTTTCAGAATTCGGCCTTAGAAGAAGACTTTCTGCCGAGGCTCAGGAGCTTGCAGTGCAGAAGCTTTCTCATTTAAATGACACCAACCACTGTGCTTCTAATTTCATAGGAACCAGCAATGTATTTCTGGCAAAAAAATTCGGAGTGCTTCCTGTAGGCACCATGGCCCACGAATGGATAATGTGTGTGGGACAGGGCAACCACAAGCACAATCCTGCATATTCAAACTGGTACGCCTTAGATGCATGGGTCAAGGAATACGGTATATTAAATGGTACCGCCCTTACAGACGCCATCACCACCGACTGCTTTCTTAAGGACTTCCAGCTCACCTACGCAACACTTTTCTCAGGCGTGCGCCACGACTCAGGCGACCCTATAGAATGGGGCGAGAAAATGATAGCCCACTATGAGGAGCTTGGCATTGACCCTAAAGAAAAGACACTGCTATTCTCTGACAGCTTAGACTTTGAGAGAGCAGACAAGATTTTCAGACATTTCAACGGACGGATCAAGGTGGCATTTGGTGTCGGTACATACCTGTCTAATGACACTCACGTTCCGGCACTTAATATCGTTATGAAGACCACCATGTGCAACGGTCAGGATGTAGCTAAGATATCTGACACTCCCGGCAAGGGCATGTGCAAGAATCCCGAATACGTTGAGTACCTGCAGAGATGCATTGACTGGAGGATGTCTCACGAATAAGAACATCATTTTTGCGGAGCAAAGATGCGGAACCGGAATAAGGAGGTTGCAATGAATGATAGATGTTCTAAGCTATACCGCTGAAGAGATGGATATTCTCTATTCTGCCGTGGAGGACGCAGTTAAAAATAAGACTCATATAGATATGATAAAAGTAGTACGAACTATACGCCCCGGAGATTTATATCTTTGGGGCGAGGGAACAAACGGTTTATATTTTGCATTTAATGGTCTTAAATGGGTAGAGGAGAACGATATATATTATGTCCTGATTCAACTTCAGATCAGTCATGGGTATTATACTCCCCAGTGGTATCCGGTTTTTGCTAACAGCGAGAACAATTTCTATGGACAAGGAAAATTATCCATGATCAAAAAAGAAAACCGTTACATCAATACCAATTTAGACTGGATAAATAATCTTAACAGAGGTGACAAAAATGTTTGACGCAAAAAAAGAAAAGGAACATATTATAGAGTGGATCAGGAACTGGTTTTCTGAAAATGGTCCTAATGCCAATGCAGTTGTGGGCATATCAGGCGGCAAGGACTCTACTATCGTAGCGGCGCTTCTCGCTGAGGCTCTCGGCAGGGAACGGGTATACGGTGTACTTATGCCCCAGGATGTGCAGCCGGACCTTGACGACGCAAAGAAGGTTGTGGAGACACTGGGAATCAATACTCTTATGGTAAATGTTGGCGA
This sequence comes from Lachnospiraceae bacterium, assembly GCA_017470935.1. Classification (GTDB taxonomy): domain Bacteria; phylum Bacillota; class Clostridia; order Lachnospirales; family Lachnospiraceae; genus CAG-590. The sequence goes on along the minus strand of JAFUXG010000050.1, from coordinate 4,009 downwards.
GCCGGTCCAGAAATTAAAGGAGCAGCTATTGGCCGCTGTTAATCCACTTGAAGACAGTGCTGAACAATATAAAAAGGAGGGTTCATCCATTGATAGCGGCAAGTCTTTTGGCATGGAAAGCTCCAATAATAATGGACAGACAGGAAGAATAATAACAGAATTATCCTCCGACACCATAATCAACATACCACCGCGGATCAGAATGGCTACCCTCTACGCAGTGGCAGCCTCGCTTCCGGGGGGCGGACGTGTTGCCAATACCTGCAACCGTTCAGAGGATTACATCGGCTACAGCACAAAATATGGTGACGCTGCCGGCGACTTCTCTCCAATCTCTGACTATCTGGTAACAGAGGTAAAGCAGATCGGACATGAGCTCGAAGCCCTTGCCCCCATATCAGAGCTTATCGAGAAGACTCCTTCTGACGGACTTTGCGGTTACACTGACGAGGATAAGATAGGCTTCACCTACGCAACACTTGACAAATACATTTTAACCGGTGTATGCGAGGACGAGGGGATAAAGCACAAGATCGACAGAATGCATGTCTTAAATCTCCATAAGCTTAAGACAATACCAATGTGCAAAAAGCTTATGTAACGCAACACAGCAAATATCCATGCAGTGAAGACGAAATTGCAGCTCTGGCATATGACCGTGCCGTGAAGATGAATCGCAGCTCTTCATATGATCATGCCGTGAGGATGGCATTGTAGCTCTTCATATGATCATGCCGTGAGGATGGCATTGGAGCTCTTCATATGATCATGCCATGAGGATGGCATTGGAGCTCTGCGTATGATCATGCCGTGAGGATGGCATTGGAGCTCTGCGTATAAAAAGAGGGTATGTACCATATTGTGATACATACCCTCCTTGCTCTTATTGCTTACTGCCTATTATGATTATTTTTTCTTCTTATTAACAGCATCCTTCAAAGCCTTACCAGCCTTAAACTTAGGTGCAACAGACTTCTTAATCTTAATCTTCTCTCCTGTAGCTGGGTTAACACCAGTTCTTGCAGGCTTGTCTACTGCGCTGAATGTACCAAAACCAATAAGCTGAACAGTACCCTTCTTCTTCAATGTATCTGTTGTGATCTCGATGAAAGCCTTTAATGCCTTCTCTGCATCCTTCTTTGAAAGCTCTGACTTCTCTGCCATTGCGGCAACTAATTCTGCTTTGTTCATTTGAAAATCCTCCATATTGTATTCTTTAGATTTTGATGTAACAAAGTGATTATACTATATATTGAAAAAAATATCAACAACAACCCTACATTTTGGACTATTTTTTCCATTTATTTGCTATATGCTTACTATTTTCACACTTCGGAGACATAATATTATACAGATTACTATTATTATCCTCTTCATATACTTTCTCCATTAAATATATATTAATTGTACTCATCTGCTCTTCTCAATAATTACTTAGCATCATTATATACAATCAACATATAATATGCTAATGCTATCCGACCGGAGTGGAACGGAGACCGAACCCTGTTCGAGTCCGACGTGCGTGAGAGGGCGCACGAGGTCCTGTGGACCTCGGTTCTGCGCCGACCGGAGTGAAACGGAGATCGAACCCTGTTCGAGTCCGACGTGCGTGAGAGGGCGCACGAGGTCCTGTGGACCTCGGTTCTGCGCCGACCGGAGTGGAACGGAGATCGAACCCTGTTCGAGTCCGACTGGACTCGAACAAAGAAACAGACAAGGCTTAAAGCCTTGTCTGTTTCTTTCTTCAACGTGCGTGAGAGGATTCGAACCCCCGACACCTTGGTCCGTAGCCAAGTGCTCTATCCAGCTGAGCTACACACACGTATTAAATTAAATAAGCGATTCTTATGTCCCACTTAACTCAACAATGGCTACTTTACCACAAATGCCATAAAAAGTCAACACCTTTGCACACCATCATTCATGGTCCCGGTCTATTTTCTTTTCATGATAATACTAACTATTTTCTTCACATCTGATTCCACCAGCCCCGTCCGGTATTCAGGATAAAATATACAAAGCTTCTCCGGCTGGTCATACAGGGATTCATCATCATCAAGTATTATATAATTCCCCACACTGTTTCTTCTTATGTAGTATTCCACCTCATTCTGTCGTCCTTTATTTGTCAGCGGTGTTGTGTCACTTATCTTAATCCCGATACCCTTAAGGGTCTTTACCAGATAATCATAGGATTCCGTATTTTGTTCTCTGCCCTTACCCGATCTCCATGTGGATATAAGAACAAGCTTTGGAATATAATACTTAGATAACTCCTTCCATAGCTTTGAAAATGCAGATACACACTCCTCATTAAGTGTAAATGCCGTACTCCAATCAGATTGTTTGTTCAATACTCCGTCAACATCAAGAAAAACCGTCAATGGCAATTTGACCTTTGGTTTCTTAGCAAACATAGATTACTCCTTTCATCAAATCCATACCATACTTGGTGCAGCATATATTATAAAACAGCGCCATTCTGCTGCTATATCAATCGACTCACTCACGAGCACCTCATACTATATTCTTTCAACCATAAAAGGCTTATTATTCAATTGATCATTTAGCATATATTTTCGATATAACAGCCTTTTCTGTTTAATTTATATTATAATGCATCTTCTCCATGTTATCACTAAACCTGTGGTTTAAAATGATTACAATTAAATAAGCAAACCTTCCGCAATCTAAGGTTTGCTTTACTTTCTAATCATGCCGGCGACCGGAATCGAACCATTTTGAAAAATTGAAGAAAGGAGCCTTTGAGGACTTCGTCAACGAAAAGTGTTCAAGGAAGTGTTCAAAGTATCAGGCTCTTTCTCAATAAGTTTTAAAAGCATTCATTTCCTCGGTAGTAAGTATTCTACCAAGTCTTTTTGATTCTGCTATTGCATCTCTTAAATGAAAGGTCGAATTGTCATAATCAGCAGTAAGTCTACCATCCATCATTTCTTCACCGAAATAAAATGGACTATTTTTATTGATTTTTGTTGTTTTGGGTTGAGCAAGCATCATTATCACACCTCCTCAGAAAAATATCTATTTACAAGTTCTAATGCAGCATCTGTATCAATATACATTCTTTGCCCATCTATTTGTTTCGCACCCAAAGTAGTTTTGTAATGGTTAATCAAACTTGTTTTTGCAGTAAATTGAACAAATCCTTCATTGCCAACATCAAAACTTAACTTACATGCAAATGCAAATAAATTTCCACCCGTACCAATATATTTTCCTTTTTCATGATCCCTATTCATGGGATTAGATTCAACAAGTGCTACATGAGTATACAAATCTTTTGTAATATGCTTTAATGCTATAAGTCCTTGTATTTCATCATCTTCCACTATATTCAAAGAATAGACTTCGTATCCATCTTTTTGTGGAATACTCCAATCAAAACTCCATCCATTTTTCTTTAATTCCTTAGCAAATGATGAAGTTATTGAAGTTGAAATCAATTTACATTCTGTATCATATTTTTCGTGAGTTTCTCTATCTATAAGGCAATCAGTAAGTTCATCAATTTCAATATTAATTTCTAAATCCATGCACTTTCCCTCTCTTACCTCTTCTCTTATGTCTGTATATATAATACCACAAAACCCTTATAAAATCAATTAAAGCTCCCTTTTTTATTATCTCTATTTCACTATGTTTTATTCTTTGTATATTCTTTACAATATAATCTCTTTTGCATTACCAAAATAATAATTATATTAATGCTATACCCTCAACTAATTTTCTTTGAAAATCAGGACTCTTTGCTTTCAGGTACTTCTTAAATGCATCAGGATAATTAAAGGTTTTATCTCCATTTACAAACGAAACAGTTATATATTTATCCGTATAAGATTTTATCATACCTTCTCCAAATACATTATGAATAACGATTTCACCGATAATCTTATCGGAGTTATCTTCTACAGTTCTTACAACACCATACTCATCTACATTATTTTCATACAAATCACTATCTATTTGTTCATTTAAAGATACATTG
>JAFUXG010000049.1 GCA_017470935.1 Lachnospiraceae bacterium | reverse complement strand
TAAGCACCTTGCCACGGACAGTACCAAAGTCTATCCGGGACATCTAGAAGTTCTTATCCCGTCCAATCCGCCACCTGACCTGAGGGTATCTGTGCAAGGCAGACGGCGTACGGTTTCAAAATTTAACTAAACAGTAATTTAGTAAACCTTTGCTTCCTCTTCGCCGGTCATAACACGAAGTGCACCCTGTGCAAGAGCAAGAAGCTCATCCTCACCGGGATATACAGTGAAGTCAGCAATCCAGCCAAGCTTCTCCTTTAAGGCATCAATAGTTTCTTTGCCGTAGGCAATACCGCCAGTACAGATGATCTGGTCAATCTTGCCGTTTAATACAGCAGCCATAGCGCCTGCATCCTTGGCAATCTGATAGTGGAAAGCATCAATAAGGTCAGCAGCCTCCTGGTTGCCCTCGTCCTTCCATTTTAACAGGTCTCGCATGTCATTGCTTCCGATATATCCATTAAATCCACCGTTACCGCAGATCTTCTTGTAAATCTCTTTCTCTGTGTACTTTCCTGAATAGCAGAGCTTGATAAGATCTCCAACAGGAACTGTACCAGCACGCTCTGGAGAAAATGCGCCCTCACCGTCTAAGATATTGTTAACATCAACAACCTTACCATTTCTGTGGGCGCCTACTGAAACGCCGCCGCCCATATGAATTACGATCAAGTTAAGCTGGTCATAAGGCTTGCCAATCTCCTTTGCATAACGCTTTGCAACAGCCTTCTGGTTAAGAGCGTGGAAGATACTTCTTCTCGGAAGCTCAGGCATTCCAGAATATCTTGCAACAGGCTCTAGCTCGTCAACAACAACAGGGTCTACAATGTATGAAGGGACACCAACCTCATCACCTATCTCTTTGGCAAGAATACCCCCAAGGTTAGAAGCGTGCTGTCCCTGCTTGCCAATCTTAAGATCCTCTAAAAGATCATCAGTTACTGCATAAGTACCGCCTGGGATTGGCTTAAGTAATCCGCCACGTCCCACAACAACATCCAAGGTCTTGATATCGAAGTTCTTCTCCTTTAATACATTAAGAATGACCTCCTTACGGAAATCCTTCTGATCAATGATAGAAGCGTACTTTGCAATCTCCTCTGTGGGATGTCTCAAGGTCTCCTCAAAAATCTGGTTCTCATCCTCGTACACACCAATCTTAGTAGATGTTGAGCCGGGATTGATAATTAAAATCTTGTATGCCATTTTCATACCCTCCTAATTATTACCATTTGATTTATATTATGTCTTTAGTATTGTTAGTGAATTTTGTATAATACAAATCAATAGTATACTTAATAATAGCCTATGTCTCAAAGGACATTGACAGTTTATTTGTTCATGAATTCTGCAACAACAGCACCAACAGCGATTGAATTAACCTTTGTCTCAAAATCATCAGAACGTGATGTTAAGATTACAGGTGCCTTTGTACCAGTTAGAACATTACCATTAACGCATTTAGAATTGTGGACAAGAGCCTTGTATGTAATGTTTCCTGCGTGGATGTCAGGGAAAAGTAAGATGTCAGCATCACCAACAATCTTTCTGTCGGTAGCACCCTTGTGGCGGGCTGCCTCAGGATCTGTTGCAAGGTCGTAGGAGAGTGGTCCGTCAACGATACAGCCGGTAATATCACCCTTTTCATTCATCTTTGTAAGCTCCTCTGCTTCAACAGTAACAGGCATCTTAGGATTAACAACCTCAACTGCTGCAAGTGGTGCAACCTTAGGATTGTCTATTCCGCATGCATGGGCAATTTCAACAGTGTTTCTGATGATGTTAGCCTTTGTCTCAAGGTCGGGATAAGGAATAAATGCAACATCAGATAAGAAAAGAAGTCCGTCATGTCCCTCAATATCAAATATACAAACATGAGATAAGGTCTTGTCTGTGCGAAGGCCAGCCTCTTTGTCAAGAACACTCTTAAGAAATGACTTTGTATCAATAAGTCCCTTCATATACATGTCAGCCTTGCCGTCATGTACAAGCTTTACTGCAGTAAGTGCAGCCTCATAATCATCCTTTACATCAATGATTTCATAGCCTGCAAGATCCATTTTAATAGAAGCTGCAACCTCCTTAATCTTGTCCTCATCACCCACAAGAACAGCCTCTGCAATGCCGCGCTTCTTGGCCTCTGCAACTGCCTCTAATACGGCATCATCCTGTGCAACTGCAACTGCAACCTTCTTCGTGCTGCAGGCAGCAACCTTAGCAAGAAGATCATCAAATGTTTTTGTCATGTCTACATACCTCGTTTTCTTTATTATTCTTTTAATGCTGTAAGCCATACTGCTAGAAAATACCATATTTGGCTTACATTAACAATATGTACAATATAGTATCATTTCAAAGGTTTTCGGTCAAGTACTATCAAATAATATATATTATTATGTTGCGAATTATAATTAAAGGCTGGAAGCACAATATCTTGTATTTTTAGCAAAATTAAATCACATTATATGCAAAAAAAATAGAAAAAACTTTTCTTTTTGTAAAATGTATGCTATACTCACTTTAATTATGGAGTAATGTGTTCATGTACTGTGCTCTTTATAATAGTGGATCATGGAATCAGCATACTTCGTACTGGATGATAGTTATTTTTCAAATGCTTGTTAAGTTAATGGATTCATCTGCCGATAAAGCTATATAGATAATTGTATTTTATAGCGGTATCGTAATGATGAATTTAGGGCAGATGGCAGATGATACTTCGCTGCAGGGCAGAATATTAAGGTTAGAATGATACTTATACAACTATAATTTTTTAAGAGGTGATTGGGATATGGATACGAAGAACAGACTTATTCAAAAATTATTAAAGGTGGCAAAGCGGCACAAGTTTTTAACTTATCCGATATTAGCGCTGGTGGCAATAATCAGCGTTATTAGTAATCTCTTTTCGTGGGGGACGGGTGCAGGTAAGCGAGTTGTTGCAGTTATCATGGTCATGGTTATGTTAGTATCCCAATCATACTTCCTGACATCATCTGCAACAGAGGCTATTGATGATGAGGAGACTGCACTTGTTCAGGCAGAGCTTCAGGAGGAGGTTAAGAACGAGGAGGCTTCCTCTGATAAAGAATCTGATAGCAAGGAGCAGAGCGCAAAGACATCTTCTGAGACATCAACTGAGGTTGCTGTGGCTTCCGAGGCGAAGGAGGAGAAGAGTACACCTGCTGCAGCTTCCGATTCCACAGAGATAATTGAAGAGGAAAGCATGAATTCGGGAGCAAGCGAGGAGCAGGCTTCTGAGAATGATTATGCTGCTGATGAGAATATTAGCATTACCGGTAATGGTGATAACAGTGGTGATGCTGCTAATGATTCTTATATTGATGAGGAGGAGCTCGATTCCAAGTTAGATCCTGTTGTGCCTGCAATTACCATTTGGGGTACCCATACATCTACAGGATCAGGTACAGGTAATACTATTAAACATACTGTTACTCCTAATGGCGATGGAACCTATAGGGATGACGATCTTAATAGTGCAATTAGTGTTTTTAATGCTGATGATAGGTGTACTGATTCAGGCAGATACAGGTTCTATGAAAATGAATGGTATTATTGTCAAAGCAACGGAGTTATTGGCAAGAAGATTACTGATGCTGATATTAATAAGCTGGTGCCTAATGATAAGGATGGTAATGGAAACCCGATTATTATTGTTGTTTCAAGGGCGAAGTTATACAAGTATTTCATCACTGTTCAAAATGATGTGACTGATACTCAAGATGGTAAAAATTCACCATGTACTGTTACAGCTGGAGCAGGTGCTGATATAGAGAAAAAAACTATTACTGAGAATGGCAGTGATGTGAGTGGATATTTGGTTACAATTAACGAGAATGGAGCTACCAATGTAACTCTTTCCGGTTTCAACAAATACGGCTATGATATAGAATCTGCCAATGTAGGCGCTGGTACTCCAATCGCTGCTGCAGGGGAAAGCGGAAGTAAAAAGATTACTGTCACATTAACCGGTGATGCCGATATTTCTCTTAACTGGACCGGTAGGGAGTATACCGTAAGATATGCCTTGGATAAGAACAGTGCTACTCATTATGCGGATAGGACATATACTTATGGTAAAGGAGAAGAGATTGCATCCCATGGTTCTATTTCCCCTGAATTAGAATTAAATGGTTACGATTTTGACGGATGGAAGGTGGGAACATCAGGTAACACAACTTATCATGATGGTACTACAGGTTCTGTTGCAACTATTACCGGTGAACTTGAGTCAGCCTTATATGATTATTATATTGAAAAAAATGAACCTAAGGTATTGTATCCTGTATATGTTGATGCGACGATTGGTATTACCGGTAATGCAGATGGTGTTACTATTTCTAATGGAGATAGATTGACCTATAATTACAGGCTTTATAAAAATCCTGTCACTATTTGGGGAACCTATACATACAAATCCACTGGTCGAACAGATACTGATGGTAATTTTACCTATAGTTTTACTTCTGCAGGAGAGAATAATGCTGCTGCTCTAAGGGATAAACACGTTTATATTAATCTTGCTGATAATGGTAAGATTTCCATTACAACAGATGAGGATGGACCAATAGGTACAATAGATGAAACTACTATTGAGTTTGCGGTGACTGATAATACGAAGTCACCTGCCCAGAGCAAGGAGTTTAGTATTAAGATAGCCATAGAACAGAAATCAGTTGTTTTGGATATTCCCGTTGATAAGCTTTCTAAAACCTATGACGGTTCTGTGGATGCTACAAAGATAACCTCGCCGATTGCCACAAAGGACTCTAATGGCAAGCCTACGGATGTTATAATTACATTTACCGGTACACCACAATATGATATTAAGGATGTTGGTGCAACAACAATTACCCTGCCGGATAATGCAACTGCAAAAATTAAGGATGGGTCAGGAGAAGTAATCGGCAATTATACATGGGATCAGAGAGGGAAGACCATATCAGGATGTTCCATTGAACCAAGAAAGCTGTTTGTGGATACTAAGACAGAGCCTGATAATTTGAAAATTCGTGCAGGCGAAGATACTCCATTTAACAAATTCACCATCGATCTTTCCGGAAGCTTGAATTCCGGTGATGGTGTGGGATTTGTAAGTGGTGAGAGCAAGGTTAATCTTGGAGATATTAATTATTCTCTTTGTACAATAGATGGTACTCCGGTAACAAGAAATATAGAAACAGAAACAGCACAGCTGTATTCCTCAAAATCAACAACATACTGGATTGATATACCTGAAGCCTTTTCAGATAATCCTAATTATGTTGCTACGGTAATCAAAAATGGTAAGTTTACCGTTGAGATGGAGGACCCGGAGCTTGGTACCAATTATCAATTTGGTGGAGAGCAGGCTGAGGATAATGATGATTGGTATTATGGAAATGGTTCTATAAGTGCCATGGGTGGATACGATACTGTATACATATATCGTAATGGAGTTAAGAAGGAATCCGGAGAGCTTGAGGAGGCTGATTCCAAGGATGATACGCTTGAGATCCAGTTATATGATTCAACAACTCATGCAATAACCTCCAAAAAGCATATTGGTGTTAATTACGATATTACAAAGCCTGAGTATAGGGGATATAGTATTATTGAGTTTATAGATAAGGACGACAGCAACAGTATCTATGATTATGCGAAAAAGGGCTTGTATTTCCCTGATAAGGGAAGTGTATTGGATTTTGGTACATTTACTAATTCTACAATAACCATAAGAGTTCGTTATTTCGACAAAACATCAGGTCCTGCCACCTTGAAATATGCTCTCTTTGGAAGTGCTAATATGACAGAGGTACCATTTACCGAACGTGATGATGAGAATGTTGCTACGGCAGATATTATATTCTATAGAGAGGCACTTAAGAACGAGATTGCTCTTAAGGGAACAATAACATGTCAGGCAGTAGATAATGCCGGTAATGTCAGTGGGCCTATCACATTAAAGCCAAAGGATATTACTGGGGATACTTATGATTGGGTTTGTGAACAGGCTGCACCTGACTGGGAAAGACTTGTTGTAAATGCATCGAGCCCTAAGGATAATGTGGATGCACAGCTTAACAAGACTACACCTGAGAGAAGTGTTGTTGTTACTGATGCTAATGCATACTATAACAATTGTCTGGCTTCATTCAGGGTTGCTGATTCTGCTTCCGGCTTAGAGAGAGTAGAATGGTATATTAATGGTGATATGACTGAAGAAAGCCCGATACTGCTTCATAATGGTTATGTCCAATCAAAGGATTTTGAACGCAGGCTGGAATCATTATCAGGCAAGGTAAAGGTTAAGGCTAAGATATATGATAATGCCGGCAATAGTGCAGAAACTAATGAGGTATCCTTCTATATAGATGATGTTGAGCCTAACCTTACTGTTGATTATGACGACAAGGTATGGACTAATGAAACAGCTGTTTCATTTACTACCTCAGATGATCTGAGTGGAGTTGATTATGCCAAGGTTACAGATGCTGAAGGAAATACTATTGACTGTAAATTAGGCAAGCCTGATGCTAATGGTAATTATACAGCAACCTTTGATGCGTCAGTTAAGGGTACATATACGGTTGTAGTTGCCGATAAAGCTGGTAATACTGCGGTATGGAATAAGAATATTACTAACATATCTACTGTTGTACCGCCATGTCCGGTTATTGCCGTAACTCCGAGCGAGCCTAATGGTAATGACGGATGGTATAATGCAGAGAGCGCATCTATTACAGCAACAATAACACATGACCTGACATCATCAGATGACACTCCTGTAACTGCAGGGTATCGTTTGTGGAAGGAGGGTGAGACTGGTTATAACACAACACCAATTTCCAACGGTTCTGTTAAGGTTGATATTAATGACGAAGGTATATTTAACCTTCAGGCATGGGTTAAGAGTATATCCGGTGTTGAGTGTGATAATTATAATAACCATATAAAGGTTTTAAAGGTTGATAAAACTGCTCCTGACATTGGAATTACCACAGAGAAGGGAACAGGGGCAACTGTAATTGTTAACTTTACTGTAACAGATGCTGTTAGTGGTGTTAATACAGATAGTATAGTTGTTGAGCATGGTGGAAAGATTGTTGATATTACAAAGGAAGAAACGGAAGAAGGTGTTAATGGAACCTTTGAAATCAGTGAGACTGGTAATTACACTATAAAGGCTTCAGATATAGCAGGTAATGAGTCGGATGAGGCTGCATTTACTCCTATGAGCTTGAAGGTTAAGGCGGTTACCAATATTACTGATACCGGTGCAACCGTAGCTGCAAATGTAGTTAAGGGTACATTTGATGTCAAATCAGCAGCAATTTCTTACAGAAAATATGTTGATGACACATATACTGAGGCGGAAGCTGTTGTTAATATTGATCCAACAACAGGCAATGCAGCAGTTTCATCAGCTCTTTCAGAGCTTGACCCAGGTACTGCTTATGTATATAAGGTAACAGCTACATCTGATGTTAATGAGATTCTGGAATATGAAGGATATTTCAAAACATTGACAACAGATCAGAGCGGTATTGCTGTGGCAGGTACTGCAAGATATGCAGATGACAGTTCGGGGGATATAACTGTTGGAGTATTTGACGGCAATGTATGTCTTATGGCAGAAGAGATTGAGGCCGGTGAAGAGTTTACCTTTGTTAATGTACCGGATGGTAACTACAGCATAGTTGCCACAGATGGTATCTATTCAAAGACAACAAGATTGCTTATTGAGGATGGTATGATAGTATATCCCACACAGTATATTGATCTTGTACTTTCAGGCATGAATACATCAGTTGTGCTCACTACAGAGTCTACACCTGGAGTAACGGTTGATGATATGGATACTATATTCACCAATGATACAGTTAACTTTACAACAAAGGATAGTGAGCTTATTGATGCCGGTGGAACAGTTGAGTTTAAGTTATATGCAACCCTGATGACTGTTTCGGCAGTCTCAGCAGATGAGATATCTGCAATGTATGCAGTTACTGATAATAATAAAGTGGTTGGAGCTTACCTTGACCTTTCACTTTATAAGATAGTTACAGATGCAGATGGTGATGTGGATAGAAGCAGAGTTACTAATCTGCAAAGCCCAGCACATATTTCTGTGACAATCCCTCTTGGAGAACTTGCAGGAAAGCCTGATCTTGAGGTTGTTAGAATCCATAATGATGGTGAGAACTTTATAGGTGCTTCTCTTGCTGACCAGGATAGCAATCCAAGTACTTATACCATAACAACAGATCAGTTTTCAACATATGCAGTGCTTTACAGCATTGACGCCGGAACAACTGCAACATCAGAGCAGCCTGCAACAGCTAATACTGATGCATCAACACAGGATATTGATGTTAAGGTTGTTACACCTACAGGACAAACGGGATCAACGGAACCTACACCTGCATCTTCTACAGAGCCGACAACATATGATGATGACGATGAGGATGTAAAGGAGATTAAGGATGCAACAAAGAAGCCTAAAGCTTCAGGTACAACCACTGTTGGTTCACTTACAAGCTCAGGCTCAGCAAAGACAGGTGATGAGACACCTATAATGATCTTGTTTGGATTTATGATGGTCTCAATCTGCGGCGTGGCTGTTCTAAGAAAGAAGTCTAAAGAGGCTTAAGTGTTTAGATTATGATAAGTATTATTTAGAAAAGATTGCATTTAGGCTTTATGCTGGGTTATATAATAACATAAAATATAAATAATATATTTGGAATTAATTTCCTTAATAAAAACAAGTTCCCTGCAAATACTATTTTCAAGACACAAGGATGTCTTAAATATAAAATAGATTTGGAGGGAACTGTTATGTCAAACAATTCTAGTAAGAAGTCAGACGCAATGAACAGATTCAAAATGGAGTGTGCATCAGAGGTAGGTGTTTCTTTAAAGAACGGTTACAATGGTGACCTTACTTCACGTGAGACAGGTTCTGTTGGTGGACAGATGACTAAGAAGCTTGTTGAGGCTCAGATGAACCAGATGGCTGGTAAGTAAGACGTTATTTGTTGATTTATCAATGGGTAGTGTGTTACAGAATAAGATATTCTGAGTAACAGCGAAAAGGTCGTAATTTGCTTTTTCATAAAAGCAGATTACGGCCTTTTTATTTATTATAAGCAGGGTTTCAATAGTCTTTGCTAAGCTTTATTTTACGTTGTTTTTTAATAAGCAAATAATAGCAAAAAACCCTTTACATATAAGGTGGCTGCGTGCTATAATGTACTGAATTGTGCAGACGATTATAAAGTACAAGCATATGTTATTAAGGAGGAATTGTTAAAGATGAGTTTAACAGTGGAAAATCTAGAAAAGAATATGGCAAAGCTTACCGTTACGGTACCGGCTGAGGATTTTATTGAGGGAATGAAGGCTTCATATAATAAGCAGAAGAATAGATTCTCTATCCCTGGCTTCCGTAAGGGAAAAGCTCCTCAGAGTTATATTGAGAAGGCGTATGGTCCTGAGCTGTTCTATGAGGATGCTGCAAATACATGTATCGAGAAGACTTATTCAGATGCTATGGACGAGAGCAAATTGGATATAGTGTCACGTCCTGAGATTGATGTAGTCCAGATGGAGAAGGGTAAGGATTTCATTTATACTGCATTGGTTGCTGTTAAACCAGAGGTTACTCTTGGAGAATATAAGGGTGTTGAGATTGAGAAGGTTGATGCTGAGGTGACAGATGAGGATGTGGAGGCAGCCCTTCTTAATGAGCAGAAGCAGAATGCAAGAAATGTTCCTGTTGAGGACAGACCTGCAAAGATGGATGATGAGGTTTCTATTGACTTTGAGGGCTTTGTTGAGGGAGAAGCCTTTGAGGGTGGTAAGGGCGAGAACTATCAGTTAAAGCTTGGCTCTCATTCATTTATTGATACCTTTGAGGATCAGATTGTTGGCAAGAGCATTGGGGATGAGTTCGATGTTAATGTTACATTCCCCGAGGATTATCAGGCAGAGGAGCTTGCAGGAAAGCCTGCAGTATTTAAGTGTAAGCTTAACGGTATTAAGGAGACACAGCTTCCTGAGTTAGATGATGATTTTGCTGCAGATGTTTCAGAATTTGATACATTGGATGAATATAAAGAGGATTTGAAGGCAACACTCAAGGGGAAGAAGGAGAAGGAGGCTAAGAACGAGAAGGAAGGCCGTGTTGTTGACAAGATCATTGAGGGTGCCCAGATGGATATTCCGGAGCCTATGCTCAATACCCAGAAGGAGCAGATGCTCAATGAATTTGCCCAGCAGTTAAGCTATCAGGGTCTTTCGATCGATCAGTACTTCCAGTTTTCTGGCATGTCAAAGGAGAAGTTCATGGAGACTGCAGAGCCTGAGGCAGAAAGACGTATCAAGTCACGTCTTGTTCTTGAGACAATTGCAAAGCAGGAGAATATCCAGGTTTCTGAAGATGATCTCAATGCTGAGTTAGAGAAGATGGCAGAGACATACCAGATGGAGCCTGATAAGCTTAAGGAGCTTGTGGGTGATGATGAGAAGGAAGCCATCAAGCTTGATATCGCAGTACAGAAGGCAGTAGATCTTGTAAGAGATGCAGCTATAGAGAAGTAAAAATAGAAATTTGCGGAACTCATTAGCATAGCATATTATGCTGCGAACATTATATAGAAGGCATTATAAAGAAAGCATTATAAGGAGGATATTAGTATGAGTTTAGTCCCTTATGTCATTGAGCAAACCAGCCGTGGTGAGCGTTCTTACGACATTTACTCAAGATTACTTAAAGAGCGTATTATTTTCCTTGGAGAAGAGGTTAATGATACAACAGCAAGCCTTGTTGTTGCCCAGCTTCTGTTTCTTGAGTCAGAGGATCCTAAGAAGGATATACATTTCTATATCAACAGTCCGGGAGGCTCTATCTCAGCAGGCTTTGCTATATTTGATACAATGAATTATATTAAATGTGATGTGTCAACCATATGTATTGGTATGGCTGCCAGCATGGGTGCATTTCTTCTTGCAGGCGGTGCTCCAGGAAAGCGTATGGCACTTCCTAATGCAGAGATAATGATCCATCAGCCGATGGGTGGAATGCCAAGTGGAAGCCAGGCAAGTGATATGAAGATAGCAACAGAGCATATCCTGCGTAAGAAGAAGCAGTTGAACGAGATTCTTGCTCGTGAGACAGGTAAGCCGATTGAGATAATCGAGAAGGATACCGATAGAGATAACTGGTTATCTGCTGCTGAGGCTAAGGATTACGGCCTGATCGATGTGGTTATAGAGAATCGTGAGGAGCTTGACAAGTAAGTCACATAGCTATTATTGAATGTCTGTATAGATAATTTATTAGAATAGATATGTTAAGTTATAACGTATATAATCAATGAAAAAGAAATCGAGGTGTAGCAATGGCTATTCGTGGAGATGACAGAAGACCACTTAGATGTTCCTTCTGTAACAAGACGCAGGACCAGGTGAGAAAGCTTATCGCCGGCCAGAATGTGTATATCTGTGATGAGTGTATTGAGGTGTGTTCAGAGATTATCGAGGATGAGCTTGATGATTATGATGATTCAACTGAGATCAATCTCTTGAAGCCTAAGGAGATCAAGGATTTTCTTGATCAGTATGTTATCGGACAGGAGGAGGCTAAGAAGGTACTTTCTGTTGCGGTATATAACCATTATAAGAGGATTTTGTCAGATAAGGATTTTGATGTAGAGCTTCAAAAGAGTAATATTATCATGGTTGGTCCTACAGGCTCAGGTAAGACATATCTTGCCCAGACCCTTGCAAAGCTTCTTAATGTGCCATTTGCAATTGCTGATGCCACAGCACTTACCGAGGCAGGTTATGTGGGTGAGGATGTTGAGAATATCCTGTTAAAGATCATACAGGCTGCTGATTACGACATTGAGCGTGCGCAGCATGGTATCATTTATATTGACGAGATAGATAAGATCACTAAGAAATCAGAGAACGTATCGATTACAAGAGATGTTTCAGGTGAGGGTGTTCAGCAGGCGCTTCTTAAGATAATTGAAGGAACTGTTGCATCTGTACCTCCACAGGGCGGACGTAAGCATCCACATCAGGAATTCATACAGATTGATACGACTAACATACTGTTCATCTGTGGTGGTGCCTTTGATGGACTTGAGAAGGTTATCGAGAACCGTGTTGGCAAGAAGTCAATAGGCTTTGGCGCTGAGCTTGCAGATAAGATGGAGGAGAATGTCGGTGAGATTTTGAAGCAGGTTACTCCTTCTGACTATGTGAAGTACGGACTTATTCCTGAGTTCATTGGACGTGTTCCCGTTACTGTAACCCTTGACCTTCTTGACGAGGAGGCTCTTATGAGAATCCTTACAGAGCCTAAGAGTGCTATATGCAAGCAGTACAAGAAGCTGTTTGAGCTTGATGGTGTTGAGCTCGAATTTGAGGAGGAAGCACTTCGGGCAATCGCCAAGGAGACAATGGAGAGAAAGACAGGAGCCAGAGGACTCCGATCTATAATTGAGAAGAGTGTCAATGAGCTTATGTATGAGATCCCTTCCGATGATACTATTGCAAAATGTATCATTACAAAGGAGACTGTTGAGGGCAAGGGTGATCCGGAGATTATATATTCTGATGTTCCGAGACCTCGTAAGAATTTCTCAAAGCGTCATACAAAAAAGAATAGCGGAGAGATTGCATAATAACTAGTATAACAATAACTCTGTGCATATTATAGGCAGCTATGAATGTGCACAGAGTTAATTTATATAATAGGATAATTTGTATCTTATTATATATAAATATAGGCAGGTGTGAATAATGGATACTAATGAAAACTGGCTTCCCCTTCTTGTTATGCGGGATATGGTGCTTATGCCGGAGACAAGCCTACATCTTGATATAAAGCAAAGCGGTTCAGTACTTGGAATAAATGCAGCAATGCAGGAAAATTCTGAGCTTTTTGTGGTTACAGCAAAGGACCGTCCTATTGAGAAGGATATAACAATGTCTCAGATACATACAGTGGGTACCCTTGCCTTAGTTAAGCAGTATATGAGACTTCCAGGCAATATTATCAGGATACTGCTTGAAGTAAGATGCAGGGCCCGGGTGCTTGATGTTAAGAAAACAGGCAAGTTCTACAGGGTTCTGCCGGAGGAGATTATTGAGGATGAGGCTGATGTGCCTGCTGATGAGCAGGAGGCAAGGATCAGGATGATCAAGGATCTGGTGAAGCAGTGCGGCGATCTGAAAATGTTCTCAGAGGAAAGTGCGGTTGAAACCCTGATCAAAGCTGACAGATTGAAATATATCGTAGATCTTACTGCAAGCACATCCATCATAGATTACAAGAAAAAACAAAGCTTGCTGGAGATGGAAGGCTTAATTGAAAGATCCGAGCTTCTTATAAACTATTTATTAAATGAAATTTCTGTGGCAGAGATACGCAGAGAGATAAGCGAGAAGCTTAAGGATTGCGTGAGCCAAAATCAGCGTGAGTACGTGCTTCGTGAGCAGCTTAAGCTTATCCGCAGGGAGTTAGGAGATGTGGATACAGAGGATGAGGGTGACAGATATATTGAAATGTTAAATAAGAAAAATCCTCCGGATGAGGTAAGGGAGAAGCTTGAGAGAGAGATCAAGAGATTCTGTAACCTTTCTTATTCATCCTCTGAAAGTGCAGTGCTCAGGAATTATATTGAAACCTTATTGGAATATCCATGGAATGAAGAGCTTACAGAGAATAGAGATATTAATAGGATAATAGATAAGCTTGAAAAGGATCATTATGGTCTTTCTAAGATTAAGGAAAGAATCATTGATTATATGGCAGTAAGGCTCCTTAATGACAGAAAGGATGCTCCCATACTCTGTCTTGTGGGACCGCCGGGTACTGGCAAGACATCCATTGCCAGATCCATTGCAGACGCCCTTAATAAGAAATATGCCAGAATAGCCCTTGGCGGTGTAAGGGATGAGGCAGAGATAAGAGGACATAGAAAAACATATATAGGGGCAATGCCGGGACGTATTGTAGCTGCAATAACCAAGACAGGAGTCAACAATCCCCTTATCCTTTTGGATGAGATTGACAAGACCAGCAGTGACTATAAGGGGGCAGTGGCATCAGCACTTTTGGAGGTATTAGATGGTGAGCAGAATGTATATTTTACTGACCATTATTTCGAGGTGCCGGTGGATCTTTCCCATGTGCTTTTCATTGCAACAGCCAATGATGCCTCAGAAATTCCTGTGGCTTTGAAGGACCGCATGGAGCTTATTGAGGTCAACAGCTATACTGAAAATGAGAAATACCATATTGCAAAGCTATATCTTGTGCCAAAGCAGCTTAAAAAGAATGGATTAAAGAGGAGCCAATTCAAGATAAATGATGAGGCTATATACGAGCTTATAAGACATTATACAAAGGAAGCAGGTGTCAGAAGGCTTGAACAGCTTATCGGAACACTTATGCAGAAGGCAGCAAGAGGAATTCTTGCAGGAGATTTTAAGTCCTTAAGTGTTACTCCAAAGAAGCTTCCGGGACTTTTGGGTGTATGGAAATACAGCTTTGACGAGAACGATCTGAAGTCTAAGGTGGGTATAGTCACCGGTCTTGCATGGACAAGAGTCGGTGGAGATACATTGATGATCGAGGTTAATCTTCTAGACGGTAAGGGCGACCTTAAGCTTACAGGAAATCTTGGTGATGTAATGAAGGAATCTGCCCAGATTGCACTTTCATGTGTCAGGACTCTTCCTGAGATCAAGAAGCTTCCGGAGGAGTATTTTGACAAGCATATTGTTCATGTGCACGTACCTGAGGGGGCAACTCCCAAGGATGGACCATCTGCAGGTATCACCATGGCGCTTGCTATGTATTCAGCCCTTCTTAACCGGGAGGTGGACGGCAATATTGCCATGACAGGAGAGATAACACTTAAGGGTAATGTTCTTCCCATCGGAGGACTTAAGGAAAAGCTTCTTGCAGCCAAAAATTCAGGAATAACCAGGGTGTTAGTGCCGGAGAAGAACAGGAGAAATGTATCTGAGATAGAGGCAGAGATAACAGACGGATTAGAGATAATCTATGTAAGCAGGTTTGAAGAGGTTGTTGAAAAAGGAATTGTGAGAAGATCCTTCTCGCTTAAGAAATGATATTTATACAATCTACATAATATTCACAATGCAGTATTTTTGTTAATAAGCTACGCAGATACCTAATGACTTAAGATATGTATTAGATTACATAATAGGGCAAGGAGACTGTGGAGATTTTTGAGTTATTCATATATGGAGGAAAGAAATGGTAATTAAAAGTGCACAGCTTGAGACTGTGTGCGGGATAACAAGCACACTGCCAAGAAATGATAAGATCGAGATTGCATTTGCCGGAAAGTCCAATGTTGGAAAGTCATCATTAATCAACGGTCTGTTGAACCGTAAGGCACTGGCAAGAACATCAGGAACACCGGGGAAAACCCAGACCATCAATTTTTATAACATAAATGATTCCTTTTATTTTGTGGATCTTCCCGGTTACGGATATGCAAAGGTCTCCCAGAAGGAACGGGAGAAATGGGGGAAGATGATCGAGCGTTACCTTAATAATTCAGAAAAGCTGATGCTCGTATTCCTTCTTGTAGACATAAGGCATGAGCCCTCAGCCAATGACAAGCTGATGTATGACTGGATAATTGAAAGCGGTTTTTCTCCTGTGGTCATTGCAACAAAGCTTGACAAGATCAAACGCTCACAGCTTCAGAAGAATGTCAGTGTAATACGAAAGGCACTGGGGATGGAATCGGATGATATTATATTTCCTTTTTCGGCTGTAACAAAGCAGGGCCGGGATGAGATATGGGAGTACATAGAAGGTAATATGTAATCAATCAAATTTCTTTTTTAATGGCTTAAAAACATACACAAGGTGAAGTGGATTATGGAGCATATAGTTCTAATAATTTAAATATGGCAGGAGTCCTTAGTCGGATTCCTGCCATATTTCTGTAATGAGGTATTGATATATCTGTTCATTTTTGTCCTTCCAGGAGTCGCATATATGGACTGCCTGTTCTGCAGTGGGAACTGCTATTTTGATCTCTAACAGGGTCTGGTTTTTTTCCTTTACACTGCATTGGGCAATATATTCATCACCTGAAGGATAATAGTCTGCCGATATAACAGATTCATTTTTAAGTGTTATCCTGTGATCCTTGAGATAATTGATAATGTCCATCTTTATAGAATCTGCAATCTTGAACTCAAAAATCTCCACAGCCTCCTTACCCTGTTCCGTAATCTCATACAGAGTGTGGTTTCTCTGAAGCTGTGACTTGATAAAATCATTCTCAACAAGCTCGTTAAGCCCTATCTGAATATCGAAGAAGGCAGTGGAGTTGAATTCCAAAATGAACTGGGATATCTGCGACACAGTCAGTGGAAATTCTGAACGGTCTAGCATATATAAGATCATTAATTTGTATAAAACTAATCCATCGCTTGTCATAATACACCTTGCTTTATTAATTCTAAGGAACCTGGCTTGTTAACAGTCATTTGATATTAGCCTTGACTGCTTCACTTACCACATCTGCAACCCTTGGATCAAAGGCTTCCGGCATGATGAAGTCCTCATTAAGCTCCTCGTCTGATACAAGTCCTGCAAGAGCTACGGCTGCAGCAAGCTTCATCTCGTCTGTGATGATAGAAGCACGGCCCTCTAATGCACCCTTGAAGATTCCGGGGAAGGCAACAACGTTGTTGACCTGGTTAGGGAAGTCTGAACGTCCTGTTCCTACGATTCTTGCACCGGCAGCCTTTGCCTCATCAGGAAGAATTTCAGGAACAGGATTGGCAAGGGCGAAGAGTATAGGATCTGTGTTCATGGAACGAACCATATCCTGTGATACGATGTTAGGAGCCGATACACCGATGAATATATCTGCACCAGCCATTGCCTCAGCAAGTCCGCCTGTCTTATTCTCAAGGTTGGTGACCTCGGCCATTTCCTTCTGCATCCAGTTAAGCCTGTCAGAATCTTTATGGATGATTCCCTTGCTGTTAAGCATTATTATGTGCTTGAAGCCATATTTCAAAAGAAGCTTAGCAATGGCAACACCTGCTGAGCCGGCACCGTTAACAACGATACGGCAGTCCTCCTTCTTCTTTCCTGTGATACGAAGAGCATTGATTATGCCTGCAAGTACCACAATGGCAGTTCCGTGCTGGTCGTCATGAAAGATCGGGATATCCAGGGCATCATTTAATCTCTGTTCTATCTCAAAGCAGCGAGGTGCTGATATGTCCTCAAGGTTAATGCCGCCAAAGGCAGGAGCTATGCGGATGACAGTCTCTACAATCTCATCAGTATCCTGAGTATCTAAGCAGATGGGAACTGCATTTACATTACCAAAGGATTTGAAAAGAACCGCCTTTCCCTCCATAACCGGCATGGCAGCAGCAGCACCGATATTACCAAGTCCGAGAACGGCACTGCCGTCTGATACAACGGCGATCGTGTTGCCCTTCTGTGTGTATTTGTAAACATCATCAGGATTGTCGGCAATCTTACGGCATGGCTCTGCAACCCCCGGAGTATATGCAAGAGATAAGTCCTCCCTGGTCTCAACGCTGCATTTCGGTACAGTGTCCATCTTGCCCGCCCATTCCTCGTGTAATTTCAATGATTTCTCGTAAACGTCCATATGATAACCTCTTTTCGTTAATAATTCAAAAAAACACTGCTCATTGTATCATGTAAGATTGGGATATGCAAGATAAGATGTGTTGAAAAATTGTTCATAATTGTCCTAAAATTGACTATATATCAATTACTTGTTGACTGTTAATTTTATTAATGTAATAATAACAGGAAACATCATACATTTTATAATTAGAATATATTAAATAAAAAAGGATGGTGCAGAATATGTGTGAAATTAGTTATGAAAAGAAACTTCTGAATTATTTAAAAAAACACAATATTGATAAGGTTAATATATTTTTATTGGAAAATCGCTTTCTTAAAGTTGAGATTAAGGGGAAGTTAACGGTTTCATTTGATCTGGATCAATGCAATGACAAAGCATTTGGCTGTAAGATCAGTACTTCTATACCTGTACCAGAAAATTCAGATACACATAGAGAATTTGTGACAATTTCCCGCTATATTCACAGACATGAGAAAGATATAAGGAAATTGTTTAAAACTACAGAATGTATTTCTAATATATATCCAACATTTAAAGATGAGCTGTTGGATGAATTTAGAAAGTATGGTTTTCATAAGGTTTCCCTGAATTTATGGAATGATAATTCCTTATATGCTAATATTAAGGGATTGCCAACAATTGTATTTAATATGAATCAGCCAAAGGATGAAAAATATTATGTCAATATAAAAGATAAAGAAGAGGTACCTTCTGCAACAATGCATATTCTTATTGAAATTTCAAAATTTCTCTACAAACATGAGGAAGAGATAAGGGAATTATTCAAAACTACAAAGTCTGTTTCGAATACTTTTTAATTCAACATATGATTTTTAATTATTTGATGAAACATGGATGAAAAATGCTTTGCAGTATAACATAATATATGTTATAATTTTTAAGATTGTGATAAGACTCAGCCGAGACTTCTGAAGTGATGACAGATTTGTACGTTAACCCTGTGTTGACCGATTATTTGATAGTTTGATCTTATACTGTTGATTCATAGCTTAACTGCCGTCAGTTCAGTTGTTTCGGTGTCTTCATTGCAATACTACATTTATTATAAAGGAGAAATGATATGTACAAGACATTCGAAATGGATCTTGCCGGCAGAAAGCTTCGCGTTGATGTAGGCAGAGTCGCAGCACAGGCTAACGGTGCAGCATTTATGCACTATGGAGACACTACGGTACTTTCTACCGCAACAGCTTCAGAGAAACCGAGAGAAGGAATTGATTTCTTTCCATTATCTGTAGAGTATGAAGAAAAGCTCTATTCTGTAGGAAAGATTCCGGGAGGCTTTAACAAGAGAGAGGGTAAGGCAAGTGAGAATGCCATCCTTACTTCCCGTGTAATCGACCGTCCTATGCGTCCTTTGTTCCCAAAGGATTACCGCAATGATGTTACCCTTAACAATTTGGTTATGTCAGTTGATCCTGAGTGCTCACCTGAGCTTACAGCAATGCTTGGCTCGGCTATAGCAACTGCTATCTCTGATATTCCTTTTGACGGACCATGTGCTACAACGCAGGTCGGTCTTATTAATGGTGAGTTTGTATTCAATCCTAACGAGGCACAGAATGCCGTATCAGACTTAAAGCTTACAGTTGCATCAACAGCAGAGAAAGTTATCATGATCGAGGCAGGCGCCAACGAGGTACCTGAGGATAAGATGATCGAGGCTATATATGCAGCCCATGCTATCAATCAGGAGGTTATTGCATTTATTAACAAGATCGTTGCTGAGTGCGGTAAGCCAAAGCATTCTTACACAAGCTGTGCAGTTCCTGAGGAGCTTTTTGCAGCTATCAAGGAGGCTGTTCCTCCCGAGGAGATGGAGAAGGCTGTATTCACAGACGAGAAGCAGGTTCGTGAGGAGAACATCCGTCAGATTACCGATAAGCTAGAGGAGAAGTTTGCTGATAATGAGGAGTGGCTTGCAGTTCTTTCTGAGGCAATCTATCAGTACCAGAAGAAGACTGTTCGTAAGATGATCCTTAAGGATCACAAGCGTCCTGATGGACGAGCTATCTCACAGATCCGTCCTCTTGCAGCTGAGGTTGATATCATACCTCGTGTTCATGGCTCTGCAATGTTTACCCGTGGACAGACACAGATATGTAACGTTACAACACTTGCTCCTTTATCAGAGGCACAGAGGATTGACGGACTTAACTTGTTAGAGACTAATAAGAGATATATGCATCAGTATAATTTCCCTTCATATTCTGTTGGTGAGACAAAGCCTTCAAGAGGACCCGGACGTCGTGAGATCGGTCATGGTGCTTTGGCTGAGCGTGCTCTTATCCCCGTTCTTCCTTCTGAGGAGGAGTTCCCATATGCAATCCGTTCCGTATCAGAGACCTTTGAGTCAAACGGATCAACATCAATGGGTTCAACATGTGCATCCTGTATGTCCCTTATGGCAGCAGGTGTTCCAATTAAGAAAATGGTGGCAGGTATCTCATGTGGTCTTGTGACAGGAGATACTGATGATGATTATATCGTTCTTACAGATATCCAGGGACTTGAGGATTTCTTCGGGGATATGGACTTCAAGGTAACAGGTACCCATGATGGTATCACAGCTATCCAGATGGATATCAAGATCCATGGTCTTACAAGACCTATCGTTGAGGAGGCTATCCGCCGTACACGTGAGGCAAGACTTTACATTATGGATGAGGTTATGTCAAAGGCGATTGCTAAGCCTAGGGAAACAGTGGGTGCACTTGCACCTAAGATCTGCCAGATCAAGATCGATCCTGAGAAGATCGGTGAGGTCATCGGACAGCGCGGTAAGACGATCAATACGATCATTGAGGAGACAGGGGTTAAGATCGATATTGATGATGACGGAAGAGTTTCTGTATGCGGCGTTGACCAGGAGGGTATCGACAAGGCACTTAAGACGATCCACTCAATTGTTGATCCGATCGAGGTTGGCAAGATATACGAGGGTAAGGTTGTCCGCATTATGAACTTTGGTGCATTCGTTGAGCTTGCTCCTAACAAGGATGGGCTTATCCACATTTCAAAGCTTGACAACAAGCGTGTTGAGAAGGTCGAGGATGTTGTTAACATCGGTGACGTTGTTAAGGTTAAGGTTCTTGATATTGACCGCGTAGGTAAGATCAGTCTTAGTCTTAAGGACGCTAAGGAGGACTAAACAGCAATATATGAAGGAGGTATAATATATGCAATACGGTTACTTTGACGAGAAAGCAAAGGAGTATGTGATCACGAAGCCTGATACACCGGCACCGTGGACAAACTATCTTGGTTCGCCGGCGTACGGCGCCATTATCTCAAATAATGCCGGGGGGTACAGCTTTGAGAAGAGTGGTGCGCATGGCCGAATTCTTCGTTATATTTTTAACCAGTTTGATCAGCCGGGAAGATATATCTACTTAAGGGATGATGATTCAAAGGATTACTGGTCTGCTTCATGGCAGCCAGTGGGTAAGCCTCTTGATCAGTATAAGAGTGAATGTCATCACGGTACGGGATATACCAATATTATGGCGGATTATGACGGTGTTCATTCTGAAGCGCTTTACTATGTTCCTCTTAATAAGACATACGAGGTGTGGAGATTAAAGGTTAAGAATACATCAGATAAGCAGAAGAACCTTTCTGTATTTGGATATGCTGAGTTTACCAATGACTGTAACTACGAGCAGGATCAGGTTAACCTTCAGTATACATTGTTTATAACAAAGACATACTTTAAAGATACATTTATATACCAGACAATAAATGAAAACATCAAGTCAGATGTTGATGGCAACCAGAATACTTCGCGTTTCTTCGGACTTGCAGGTAATCCTGTTGCCTCATATAACGGTGACAAGGAGAGCTTTATCGGAAGATATCACGGCTACGGTAATCCGGTGGCAGTTGAGAGGGGTGAGTGTGACAATACACTTAATTATAACTCTAACGGCTGTGGCGGTCTTCACACTAAGCTGGCACTTGCTCCCGGCGAGGAAAAGGTTATTACATTTGTTCTTGGTATGAAAAATGACAAGACCGCCAAGGATATCATTGACGGATATAAGGATGTGGAGGCTGTTACCGACAAGGAGGTTAAGGAGCTTATTGATTACTGGCATGGTCAGCTTAGTCATCTCCAGGTTAACACTCCTTCAGAGAGCTTTAACAATATGATCAATACATGGAATGCATATCAGTGCTTCATGACCTTTATATGGTCAAGGGCTGCATCCTTTACATACTGTGGTCTCAGAAATGGTTACGGATACCGTGATACTGTTCAGGATATTCAGGGTATTATTCACCTGAATCCTGAGATGGCATTGGAGAAGATCAGATTCATGCTGTCAGCGCAGGTTGATAATGGCGGCGGACTTCCGCTTGTTAAATTCGACCATAATGCAGGACATGAGGATACACCGGATGATGCTTCCTATGTGAAGGCAACGGGACATCCCGCATACCGCGCAGATGATGCTTTGTGGTTATTCCCTACAGTATATAAGTATATCGCAGAGTCTGGTAATGTGGACTTTATAGATGAGGTTATACTTTTTGCGAACGGTGGTGAGGGAACTGTATATGAGCATCTAAAGCGTGCTATTGATTTCTCTATGAACCATCTTGGAAACCATAAGATGCCGGCAGGACTTCACGCAGACTGGAATGACTGCTTGAGACTTGGAAAGCAGGGGGAGTCAAGCTTTGTGGCAATGCAGTTATACTATGCCATGACAGTTATCCGTGACTTTGCCAAGAGAAAAAATGATACTGAATATCTTGCATACCTTGATAGGGTACAGAAGGAGCTTGGAGATATAATCCAGGATACATGCTGGGAGGATGACAGATTTGTCCGCGGCTACAAGGAGGATGGACAGATCATCGGATCTAAGAAGGATCCCGAGGCTAATATGTGGCTGAATCCTCAGTCATGGTCAGTTATCTCAGGACTTGCTTCAAAGGAGCAGGCTGAGCTTGCCCTTGAGTCAGTCCACAGAGAGCTTAATACACCTTATGGTGTAAGACTTATGGCACCTTCATATGTCAATCATGCCTTTGAAGGAGCGTTGATGTTACTGTTCAATCCATCAACTAAGGAAAACGGTGGTATATTCTCACAGCCACAGGGCTGGATAATTCTTGCTGAAGCGCTTATGGGACACGGTGACAGAGCATTTGAATACTTTAATGAGTCGTCACCTGCTTCAATGAATGATAAGGCTGAGATAAGAAAGCTTGAGCCATACTGTCATGGACAGTTCACAGAAAGCTCAGATTCACCATTTGAGGGACGTGCTCATGTTCACTGGCTTACAGGTACAGCATCAACTGTTATGGTAGGATGTGTTGAGGGTATCTTAGGACTTCGTCCTGACTTTAACGGATTAAGGCTTGATCCTTCGATCTCTCATGAGTGGAAGGAATTCACCATGGATAAGGATTTCCGCGGCAAGCATTTGCATATTACTGTTAAGAATCCTAATGGAAAGCAGTCAGGTGTCACCAAGGTTACACTTAATGGCGAGGTTCTTGAGGGTAATTACATTGATGCTTCTAAGCTTGCCGATAACAATGAGATTGTTGTAGAGCTTTAAGGCGACATTACACAGCTTAGTTTGCTGTATAGATATAATTTAATATGGCGATAATAAGGGAAAGGGCATTTTGCTCTTTCCCTTATTTATTACTGTTTAGTGCAGTTTTCTTTTCTTATGGCGGACGCAGGTAAGCTGGCAGCATGGTGCGTTTTGTATGACTTTCTGTACGGTGATAAGAGTTTCTAAGTATCCCGTTAAAGCTTTGATGACGTACGCGGCAAGGTGCTTAGTCGCCATCCATGGCTCCGGCGCAACTGCTCGGCATCCATGCCTCGCATCCGCTGGTGATTTTAGGGATACTAAGAAACTATATATTACCTCCCAGATGTCATACAAAACGCACCATACTGCCAGCTTACCTGCTGTTTGTGGATAC
>JAFUXG010000048.1 GCA_017470935.1 Lachnospiraceae bacterium | reverse complement strand
TAAGCACCTTGCCACGGACGGTATCATACTATATCCGGGGCACCTAGAAGTTCTTATCCCGTCCAACACGCCATCTGACCTGAGGGTATCTGTGCAAGGCAGACGGCGTACGGTTTCAAAAAATGACCTAAACAGTAATTTACTCCACAATCTCACCATCCGAAATCTTGATGATTCTATCTGCCTCTCTGGCAAGATCTATATTATGTGTGATAAGCACCAGTGTCTGGTTAAGCTCCTTCACAGAATTCTGCAATAGTGTGATAACCTCCTGTCCATTTTTAGAATCCAGTGCTCCGGTAGGCTCGTCGGCAAGGATAAGTGCGGGGCGGTTTGCAAGAGCTCTTGCGATTGCAGCACGCTGCTGCTGTCCGCCGGACAATTGATTTGGCAGGTGATGACGTCTATCCTGAAGATTCAATATATCCATAATATGCTCAATATATTCTCTATCCGGCTTTCTGTGGTCAAGAAGTATAGGCATTGTGATATTCTCCTCAACGGTTAGTACCGGAATTAAATGATACGCCTGAAATACAAAGCCTATCTTTCTTCTTCGAAATACCGACATCTGCTCATCTGTAAGGGCAGTAATATCCTTATCCTCAATAATAACCTTGCCTGATGTTGGGGAATCCACACCGCCCATTATGTGCAGAAGTGTTGATTTACCTGATCCCGAAGCTCCTACCACTGCCAGGGTCTCACCCTTTTCTACCGTAAGATTCACTCCGTGAAGTGCCCACACCTGGTTCTCTGCCGTTCCATATACCTTGCTTACATTTTCCATTCTTACAATGTCCATAATCTCATCATCCTCCTGTTATTCATTTTTACATTAATTATAAATCTTCTATGCATTACGGCTGTCAAATTGATACTCTGTCTGTCACTGCTTCTGCTCATTAATATAGGTCGTGACCCTTTTCTGGATTACATCAATGGTTTTATCAAGCTTCTTTCTATCTGAGAAATAATCCTGTGCTTCCTCATATACAATTTCAAGAACCGTACCGTCATATATCCTGGCATGCTTTGTTCTGTGAAGGATATCCATATAAAGCTTAACGTCCTCCTCCTTTGGCACCCCCATTTTCGTACTGTAATCCCCCCATGAAAAATCATACTCCTCTTCCGGCTCAACAGTCTCGCCAAACTCATCAATATAGGTCTTTGTTGTGGTCATAGCCTTCATACGTTTATCAAAGGAAGCCTTCATCACAGGCATAACTGAATCATTAGCCTCAGCTTCTTTCTTCTGATGCTCCTCTGACAACAGGCCGCGAAGAAATTCCCATGCAAGCTCCTTATTC
Source organism: Lachnospiraceae bacterium (assembly GCA_017470935.1). GTDB lineage: Bacteria > Bacillota > Clostridia > Lachnospirales > Lachnospiraceae > CAG-590. The sequence continues at coordinate 28,979 of JAFUXG010000048.1, read as the reverse complement.
TCTGAGCGTGATGATATAGCATACATTTCACCAAAATCAAAATATGAACCCTCTCCTTCCTTATTCGGATATCCGATGTAGTTAAGCGGTACACCTATTGCCTCCCTCTCAAATTGCAGCATGTGGAGAGAGACTTCATCTTCATCTATCAGCAGATATTCACCGTCACGGAATCTTGAATACAGTGTATCGACATTTTCCATAATCTCTGCATCCGTCATCTCTTCCTCCTTCTTCGTTCCCTGTGAATAGGATAATTCTAACAAATACCTAAAGTCATCACTATCAAAATTACATACTCCCTTGTCCCAATCAACATAATCAGAGATGGAATTACATAAAAACATATACAGATAATTCATTCTGATATCCTTCATATCAAAAAGTTCCGCATCCTCACCCTTCTTATCCATCATAGCCTTAAGGTCTGACACCGTCCAGCCCTCACCATCTCCAACATCCTCAGTTCTTCCCATAAGTGTTGTAATTCCAAATGACGGTGCCACATAATATAGTCCCCCTGCCTCCATCTCTGCCTCATACACCTCAGGAAGCATATCCTCCACCCTTAATTCCTCATCCTTTTCATAGTAAGGTGTAAGCTCCTCAATAAGACCTTTTGCAGCACACTGCTCAACAGACATAGGAAAAAAGTCAAGGCTTACTATATCCGGCATCTTACCTGCCATGATATCAGCAAGTAACCTGTCCTCATCCATATCCAATAATTCCACCACCTCTATCTTGCAGTCTGAATGATTGCGGTTGAACCTTGCCACCTCGCTTGATGCTCTGAAAACGGGCGTTGGAACTCCCAGTGTAATGATCGTCTTATCCTTATCAGCATCAGGCGCCGCTTCATTCCAAGCAACAAGCCTTACATAAAAGCCCTGTTCTCCATATTCTTTCGATACTCCGATAAATGTTCCCGCTGCCCCGGCTTGTATTCCCTCCATGTCATCAGTCCCCATATAGGACTTGAATTCATTTATTAAAACCTCAGACTCGCCTGTGGCAACCGTATAACCATTTATTCCGGCACGGCTCTCGTAGTATAAATCATATTCTTCTCCATCCATTACCACATCCCTTCCGCCGGCTTCACCAATCCTTATATTAAGAGCATCACTCCATGTCAGGGTTTCCATATTCAAAATGTATGTATTCACATTAACCTCTGGGCTTTCGGTCTCATCTGTCACACAGACAATATCACCATTCTTTACAAGGGCAATATCAGTAAGCACATTCGCAGGAGGTTTTACCTTTTTCTCATTGGAAAGGTTCTCGTCATACAGATATACATTTTCACCACTTCCAAGCACCACACTTCCATCATGTCTAAGCAGCACCCCTGCCAATCCATCAATCTCTACTGCCACTGCATTTTCCGCTATCATATCATCCTCTTTCGCAGCCTGAGCACTGCCAATATATCTGCCCACATCACACCTAGCTAGTTCATTTCCCTGTTGATTGAGCTTAACCAGTTCATACAGCTTCTTATCCCCAACTGTATTAACTGCGAGATATAAAAGCTCCCCGACATCATTTGCAGAAAACGCACCCATATAAGCTTCATTAATATCCTTTGCAACACAGTAGGCATTACTGCCATCAAGTCCGCAACAGTATATCTGATATACACCTTCATCAGTACTGGTCATAATATAGAGCTTATCACCCCTGACACAATAATATGAGATATCTCCTTCAATACCGGAAATCTCCATATTCCTTCCCTCAAATGCCATTCCCGGTGCTTCGGTGCTTTCCCCTTGCCCGCCACCGGACACATCCTCATTATCTTTGCCACTACATCCGCATGCCGAAAGCATAAGCACACCTGTCATTAATACTGCCGTAACTGCCTTAATCCATGCCCCCATATCTAAGCTCCCCTCTTCACGATCATCAATCAACATCCTGATTCCCAATGCATCCCTGTTCAATAAATGGATATGGTCTTTCAACCATACCCATCATAACATACCATTATTACATTTCGGTGACATATAATCTTACAAAATCGCAAGATAACCAAATCAATACCTATCTTACAATCATTCCCCGGCTGTAATAAGGTCTGAAGCCACATCATTCCCCATTCTCTTAAGTGGCACATATACCGCTCCACAAAGAAGCAGTGCCGCAGCAACAACACTTATTATCAATGCAAACCAGGGGAACACATAATGGGATTCGTAATAACCATAGATTGCAATATAATACACTCCCAAGCTGCTTACAATTCCAAGCACCACTCCCAACAGCCCGGCGATCAATGACTCTATAACACCCTCAAAAACAACCATCTTGTAAAGCTCCTTCTTAGAAGCTCCTAACACCCTAAGCTGTGCCAGCTCCTTTCTCCTCAGATACAGATTGCTTGCAGTGGCATTGATGGTATTAAACGCTGACATCAACACTATGAAAAATACAATAAGTCCTATGGCAAACATTGTTCTGCCAAAGCTCTGCTTATACTCCACCCACTCCTCATAGTAAGAAATAGCATACAGATATTCTCCAAATTGATCTGTTGGCCGTTCTCCCGCTGCCGTCAATTCGTATATTGCATCAAAATAGCTCTTAACATTCATCCTGTCAAAATGATACTGCATCCCGCTTATCCATTCATCGTCTATACCCATAAGTTCAAAATACTGCTCTTTAGGCAGAATCAAGGTTGGTCTTTTGTACTTACTAAATGTGAATATTCCATCAAAGATATGCCTTCCCTTTCCCTGATTGATATCCCCATTAAGAATTCCGCTTATGGTATATGTTGTATACTCACCCTTTTCTATAAGCTCTTTGTAAACCTTACCATACACCTTTATCTCCTCTATAAAGCAATTTGCCTGTTCCCTGCCAATATCAAGATCATTTATTCTATTGGCAGCAGCCTCATCGCCATTTTTCAATGCCTCATCTGCTTTATCCTGCAATTCAGCAACCTTCCTGTCGCTCTCTTCTTTAATTTTTCTGGTCTCATTGGCCGCAAGCTTCCTGAAAAGTTCAACATTTATTATATCTATCGTATCTCCCGGGTTATAGTCCATGAACCGCATGGGCTTCTTATATAATCTGTCAAGCTCCTTATCGTATAGCCCAACTTCGTCATATACCACCATGAGAAGCTCATTATCGTTATGCGGAAGCTCTCCCTCTATAAGATAATCCTTATATCTCTCCATATCCTCGTCATCGTAGCCACACGCCATAAGGCAGGAGCCTATAAACTCACTGCTTCCATCATCATAATCATATATTCCTAACCCGCCATCCTCCTGATAGCTTTGAGAAGCTATATAATCCTCATTATATTTCGAGGTTATATATTTATCTGAATCAGCGAGTGGCACATAGCCATCATATATCCTCTTAGCCTCTGACACTCCTGAAAGCCTGCTCACATTTTCCATAACTCCATAGCTTGGTATGGAGCTTATAAGCTCGTCCTTAATCTCCCATGGCTTCATTGCATGGTCAAAATATATATGAAAATATCCGCATTCATCCTCGATCTGCTTCGCTGTCGCATAATAACTTGACATCGCTCCGAATATCATCATTGACGTGGCAATCCCAAGGCTCATGGCAGCTATTGTTCTATAAAATCTACCCGGATTACGTTTAATACTCTTGTAGGCATAATCTCCTGTCAGACCAAACAGCTTCCCAAAAATAAAGCTGTGCCTTCTCTTATACTTCTCATTGCGGATCCTATATTCACCGCGGATTGCCGAAACCGGTGTCATTCCCGTCACCAGCTTGGCATTTTCATCCATGGCAAAATACAGGTCGCCGAGAAATGCAATCAATATAAATCCCATTGGCAGTAAATGAAATCCCGTATGCTCCCACTTTGCCACTGCCCCGAATATCAGACTTCCCATAACCCCAAGCAGCGTTCCTAATATAATTCCTCCAAGTTCCAGCACTGCCCCCTGAAGATAAATAAGCCACTTAAGCTGCCGTTTTGTTGAGCCTATACAGCGAAGCTGACCGAAATCTTTTATTCGTTCAAGCATATTAAGCTGAACGGAATTCCTGATAATACCAACACCAAATATCGCAACAATATAGGAGATAAGCAATGCCGTAAGAATAAGTATATATATCATATTACTGTCACTCCCCTGAAGGTATGCTGCCGCCATCTCCTCATTAAGCTTACCATCTACCTGATAATCTGATTTGAGCCCGGCAAATATCTTGTCAAGCTTATAAGGATTCATTGTATTGAGATAAAGCGCATTCTCGTAAGTCACAGGATCATGATAATCATACTGATAATACTCTGCCACCGTTCCATCCTTAACTCTTGCATCTGAAAGAATATCATTAATCTGACCCTCACCTTCCGTAAACAGTACGATCTCATAATCCGCCGTCTTTCTAAGCTCTGTTCTGAAATTAAGCAGATAACTCCACGAAAGATTAATGAGCATATAGAGAAGCATTACCGATATGGAAACTCCAAGTATCGTGAGTATACTCCTTCTCTTATTCATCCTGATATATCTGAATGCAATATCTGTGTAATGTTCCATGTACAGTGCCCTCCCGCAATCTCTAGTTAATTTCATGGCAAAGTGTTCTGCCCGATTTGCCCTGCGCACACACACTTTGGCATGTAAATGAGCAGTACCAATAGTTAGTCTCAATTCATATGGTACTGCCCTTATTATACAATATCTTTATTACATTTCCGTGACACATAATCTTACGATTTCGCAAGAATACATTAGCCCACAAAAAACTCCTATGTAACATAGATGCTAACGAGCACTAAGCCATCACCGGCTCACTCACCCGCCGTCATGAGATCCGCTGCCACATCCGTGGGCATCTGCTTTAACGGTACATACACCGCACCGCAGAGTATAAGCACCGTACATACCACAGATAGCAACGCCCCCAGCCATGGGAAGCTGTAATCGATCGACACAAAGACAACCAGCAGTCCATAGAATATGGCAATGCTTACAATCGTTCCGATAATAATTCCAAGCACACATGCTATTATGGATTCTATCACACCCTCAAGCATCACCATTTTAAAAAGTCCCTTCTTAGTAACTCCCAACACCCGAAGCTGTGCAAGCTCCTTGCGGCGCATATAGAGATTGCTCGAAGCGGCATTCAACGTATTGAACATAGTCATAACCACTATAAAGAACACCAAAAGTCCTGCTCCCATAAGTATCCCTGCCACACGCTGCTTAAATTGAAGCCATATAGGATATGCAGATGTGTCATATTCTCTTTCATACATATAGTTATACATCAGCTCATAAAAGCTGGGTACTGGACCCGCATTTACTCCTGACATCTTTCCCGAATAATATCCGCCGTCATCTACATCAAAGAGCTGTGCAGTGCTCAAGGTTCTGAAATGATACCGCATTCCCGATACCCACTGCTTGTCAATGCCCATTATTTCAAAATACTCCTGCCTTGGTACTATCAGCGTCATGAACGGACCGGATGCATCAACTATACTGGATTCCATTGCTTTAGAAAGCATCCTGCCACGATTCACATCTCCTGACAGGATTCCCTCAATAACATATTCCTTATAATCCTTCTCCTCTACAAGCTTCTTGTAGCATTCCTTCCTGGCATCACGAATATCATTATCGTATTTGTATCCCAGCTTTGTGCGCTTATCATCAAGCTCCTCCCAAAGCTCCATATCATCATTTTTCTTTGCCTCTTTAATGGCATCCTCAAGACGCTTGTCTTCCTCCTCATACTTTTCAGTTATTGGCGCTGTCCTTTCCCCAACAAGACTTCTGTATCTTGGGATATTGATTATTTTAATGGTATCTCCCACCTTATAATCTGAGAAATTCATAAACACAGTATTGGTGCTAAATGATTCCTCACGGACTATATCCACATAATTGTCCACCACCATCATTATTCCATTATCCTTTGTTGGAAGATTACCGTCTATCAGATGCTTCTCATAACGTGCCATATCCTCCTCATCATAGCCGCACAACGGAAGGAAAGCAGTTTCAAAGCTATAATCTATATAGCCTTCCTCTTCAGATTGTCTCATTTCATCAATAAAATCCCGCAGCTCACCCACATATTCCTCTTCCACATAGGCTGTGAGAAAATCATCCGTATAATGACTTATCACATCATCATACCAATCAGCAGTGGGCACCAAACCGATATAGCTCAGCTTGGATTCGGAAAGACCCCAGAGTCCTCCTATCTTGTCAAGCAATTCATTAGGCGGGGCAGCATTTATCAGGTCACTTATGGTTTCCCATGGCATTAGCGGACGCTCGTAGTATATATGGTAATAGCCGTATTGACCCTCCTGGGTATCATTTATCGCCTTCATGGACTGCACCACTCCAAAGATTATGATAGCTGCGGAAACCCCCAATGTCATAGCAGAAATTGTCCGGAGGAACCTTCCTGTATTCCTGCGGATGCTCTTATATGCATAATCGCCTTCTAGTCCGAAAAGCTTTCCAAAAAGTCTGCTGCTTCTTCTCTTGATCCTCTCCTTCTTAATGCGGTACTCCCCCCTGATGGCAGACACAGGAGTCATATTAGAAACCAGCTTTGCATTATCGCCCATGGCAAAATACAGGTCAAACAAAAATGCTGCCAGCACAAGAGCAAATGGCAGCGCATGAAAACCGGTATGCTTCCATCCGAAGACTGCTCCCAATATAAGACTTACTACAACGCCTGTTAATGTACCCATAAGGATGCCGGCAAGCTCCAGATAAGCTCCCTGAATATATACCAGAAGCCTAAGCTGTCCCTTAGTGGCTCCTATACACCTTATCTGTCCGAAATCCTTAATGCGCTCTAACATAGTAAGCTGAATAGAATTTCTTATAAGCCCCACAGCAAATAAAGAAACAATATAAGCCACGAAAAATGACGCCAGTATCATTACATAGATAAACTCACCTTCATCTCCCTGAATATAGGTTGACGCCATTTCCTTGTGAAGTATACCGTCAACACCGTAATCATTTTTGAGTCCATCAAGGATTTCTTCCATGCGGTATGGATTAGTGGTATTAAGGTATAATGAATTTTTATAGGTCACCGGATTATAGTAATCATATTTGTAATAGTCTGCCACAGTGCCATCTTTGATCCTGGGATCATTTAATATCTTATCTATAAGAGCCACGCTGTCATCTGTGTTATCTCCTGCATTTTCTTCGGCAGCTTCTATATTATTATCATCTTTGTTATTGCCATTATCAACATAGTTGTCGTTTTCTTTGATATCGGCAGCTTCCTCGCTCCATGCACCATTCAAATCATCTGTTCTATCTGCACCTTCAGTAAAAACAATAATCTCATAGTCCTTAGTCTCCCTAAGCCAGTCACGGTAATTAAGCAGATAGCTCCACAAAAGATTAAGCAGTGCATACAAAAGCGTAGCTGCGACCGCAACCCCCAATATTGTAAGTACACTTCTTCTCTTGTTCATTTTGATATATCGAAATGCAAGATCTGTATAATGCTCCATGAAAATATTCTCCCTTCATCCTAACATTTGTTTATCTCAAATGATGCCATGATCACATTACCAAACTTAATCCGTACAAGGTGCCGGGGTTCGTGCCAAAAAGTATTTTTAGCCATATCTCTACTCCCCACTTGTTGCCAGCTCTGCCGCCACATCATTAGGCATCTTTCTAAGCGGAAAGTACACAGCACCACATAATATCAGTATAGATATGACAACACTTACTATTGCCGGTATCCACGGGAAAACGAACTCCACATCCTTGAAAAAGGTCAGCACATATGTAACTAGAGCATAGCTTAAACCACCGCCTAATATAGCTCCGAATATACAAGACAGCAGTGATGCAATCACCCCCTCCAACATCACCATCTTGAAAAGCCCCTTCTTCGATACCCCGATTACCCTAAGCTGGGCGAACTCCCTTCGCCTCATATATATACTGCTGCTTACAGCATTGATAAAATTAACTATTGTCATCGACACAAGAAAAAACACTATAAGTCCTGCGCCAAGAATTACATTCCGGTAATCACGCTTTTCATATTCCCACTGTACATATTCTGAAACCTGATAATTAAGTTCTGCTGTCCACCCCAGGTAATTGCTTTCTCCTCCCATAAGTCCATACCAATCCACGCGTTCCCACAGTTCAATTGAAAAGGGGGTGAAATGATACATCATACCCGAAAACCAATCAGAATCCCTCCCGGTTATCTCAAAATACTGATCTTTTGGAAGAATAAATGTCGGCGCTTCGCCAAACAAACACCCATTTGGATTCTTTTTAAGTACGCCTTCAATCGTGTAGACCTCTATGTTTCCCTCTGCCACCAGTTCTTCATATACATCTGCCTTAGCATCTATAATATAATCAAAATAATAACTGTCATACACATTTCTTCTCCATTCATTATAAAGCCTCTCATAAGCTACACTATCGCCGTTCTCCTGCGCCTCATTCATCAAAGACCTGTATCTTTCACTCTCCTTCTCATACTGTTTCTTCCTATCCTCAATCCTATAATAATACCGTTTTCTAAGTTCCTTCATATTAACAATTTCTATAGTATCCCCAACCTCATAATCCGCAACGTGTATGTATCTCCTGTTCCATTGTCTTAGCAGCTTATCATATACATCAACATAGGCATCCTCTGCCACAATCAAACCATGTTCTGAAACTTCCAATGTCCCGTCAATCAAATCCTCCCTGCATCTTTCTAAATCCTCCTCATCATACCCGACAATATTAAGTGCATTTCTCGATAGAAGCATACTTCGATCGTCTGCATCGAAAATATTATCCTCCTCAATCTCCCCAGTATATACAGCCATATTCTCATTATTTTCTTGAGAAAATATGCCAATATATTCCTCTGTATAATGCGACACTATATCCCGATCCCCGTCCGCAGAGAATACATTTTCACTTAATATCTGTTTAGCCTCCTCCACATTCGGCAGTGCACTTACCTGCTCATACAATTCATAAGGAGGAACACTTGTAATCAACTCCTCCTTCGACTCAAATGCATCGGAAGGACTTCCTGCATACACATTAAAATATCCGTACATATCCTTCCACTGCCTGTCGTAATCGAGCACCAGCCTGACCCCTGAGCATATTATAAATGCAGCCGCAATCCCCAATGTCATAGCTGCAACAGTCCGATAGAACCTTCCTGGCGACCGCATCAGATTCTTATAGGCATACTCTCCCTCCATACCGAACAGACGCATCCACAGTCTTGCTGCTATATGACCGCATCTCTTTACTCTTTTCTGTTTAATTCTATATTCCCCACGAATAGCAGATATAGGCGACATGCCATTTACCAGCTTAACATTTTCCTTCATGGCAAAATACAGATCCACAAGATATGCAATGAGCACGAACACCACAGGAAACATGTGAAATCCGGTATGTTCCCATCCGGTAAGCATACCCGCGAGCATACTTGTAAAGGTTCCAAGTACAATGCCAAACACAATTCCCGCTATTTCAATTATCAATCCCTGCATGTAGATAACAATCCCAAGCTGTGACATTGTGGCACCGATACACCTGATGTTGCCATAATCCTTGACCTGTTCAAACATGGTAAGCTGTATGGAGTTACGGATCGTACCAACGCCAAATATTGAAAATAAATATGCAATCAACAACACGATCAGTATAGCAATATATATCGCTTCATAATCAGAACCCTGCATATAGGTATTAGCAAGATTATTATTCAGTATTCCGTCTATCCCATAACGATCTGTCAGTTCCTTATATATCCGGTTCATTCGATAAGGATTGATTGTATTAATATACAGAGCATTCTCATACACCACCGGTTCATTGTAATCATAGAAGTAATATTCTGCCACGGTTCCATCCTTCACATTAGAATCCGACAGAATCTTCTCAATCTGCTCCGTACTTTCAGTGAGCAAAACAATCTCATAGTCCTGTGTATTTCTGATATCCGACCGATAATTCAATAGACAGCTCCACGAAAGATTCAATATCAGGTAAAGCATCATTACGGAAACCGACACTCCCAAAATCGTCAGTATACTGCGGTTTTTCTTATACTTTATGTATTTTAATGCAATATCCGTATAATGAATCATCTTCTCCCCTCCATCACATCAAGTAATTCACAACACTTCTTCATGCTGCTAATCAGGCAATAATCCCGCAGTGTTTTTCATATATTCCGGCTTATCCTTTTGATTCAGTTCTTGAAGGAATAAACAATCACTCCCCACTTGTTGCCAGTTCTGCCGCCACGTCATTAGGCATCTTTTTAAGCGGAAAGTACACAGCACCACATAATATCAGTATAGATATGACAACACTTACTATTGCCGGTATCCACGGGAAAACAAACTCCACATCCCTGAAATATACGAATATCCACATGATAAGTCCATAGCTGATACCGGCTCCTAATATAACTCCAAATACACAGGAAATGATCGCTGCAATTACTCCCTCCATCATGACCATCTTGAAAAGTCCCTTCTTTGACACGCCGATCACTCTAAGCTGTGCAAACTCCTTTCGTCTCATATAGATATTACTGGAGGTATTATTAATATAATTAAGCATTACCATTGACACAAGAAACATGGCAATAAGTGCTGCTGCAATAATCCCATTTCTCATATCTCTTTTGGTGTATTCCCAAATCGGATAATCTGACACGGTATATTCGCCGTATTCATATGAAATACTGCCATCCTCCATATTTTCCTGAATGCCACTCCAATCCACCTTCTCATAATTCCTTAAGGTGAATGGTTCGAAATGGTACATCATACCACTGAAATAATCCTTCTCCCTTCCCACCACATCATGGAAGTGTGAAGCCGGTACGATGAACTGTGGTGTACCGCCCTCTGATGCTGTTCCGTTGGGATTATGATTTAATATACCCTCTACCTTATAGGTCTTATAGCACCCTTCTTCACGCATTTGCTGTAGAATATTCACACGATCCTTGCGATGCTCCCTATTATGTGCATCAACATACTCTTGAAGCTCCTCTCCCCTTTGTTTGTCAGGCTCGTCCCAGAAACGCATATCCGCATAATCATACTTTTCGTTCAACTCATCCAGTTCCTTATCCTTTTCTTCAAATTCCTCCTTGTCACCTGCAATAGCTTCATTTAGTCTTCTCCTATACTCCTCCATATCCATAAGCTTAATCTCATCACCTAGATTATAATCATAAAGATGTAGTAGTTTTAATGCAGGTTCCGAATCTTCATAAGCATTAGGATTTTCAGAATCATAAACCGCTGTATACGCATTCTCCACAACAATAATCCCATTATCGCTTACATCAATGGTTCCCTCAATCAGATCATTTTCACACCTTGCTAAATCCTGTTCGTCATATCCTGTTATATATGCAAGTTCAGCATATATAAGGGCAGCCCGATAAGATGATGCATCCTCCCCAGCAGCCTCCAGTTCCTCTATATCCTTTTGGATATCCTCCTTCCAGTCATCTCCCAAAGTATATTTTTTCAGATCATCTGTATAATGTGAGTACAGCTCTTTGTCATAATCTGACACAACAACTTCATCAGTAAATATGCGCTTTGCATCTGTCACTGCATCAAGCTCCTTGATCTGCCCATTCAGCTTTGTAAAAGGCACCTTGGATACCGAATCCTCCCAGTTAACAAATGGTCCCACATACCATGACACAAAGATTGGATAATATCCATAAATATCCTTCATCTTCTTATCATATCGGAGCACCGCCAGCGCTCCGCAGGACAAAATGATAACCGCAGCCACACCAAATGTCATAGCTGTTACTACCTTAAAAAATCTTCCAGGTGATCGCATAAGATTCTTATATGCATATTCTCCCTCTACTCCAAAAATTCTGCCAAATACTCTGCCTAATCTCCTGCCTGTTTTCTTTCCGGATTTGCTGCTTGCGGCTTTCTTTCCGGATTTGTCCTCTCTGCCAACTCTCTCAGATCTTCTTTCACCGGAATTATCTTCTATATCATCATTCTTCTCTTTGCGTTTAGCTCTTCTATCCAAGTATATGCGGTATTCTCCCCTTATTGCCGATACCGGACTCATTCCCGTTACCAGCTTTGCATTTTCCTTCATGACAAAATATAAGTCGAACATATAGGCAGCCACAATAAAGATAACAGGAAGAAAATGAAATCCTGTATTCTTCCATCCCACAAGATATCCCGCAATCAGGCTTCCAATCCAGCCAAGTATCACACCCAACAGGATACCGCATGCTTCCAATATCATTCCCTGAATATATATGACCATCTCCATCTGCTTTTTTGTAGAGCCGATACACCTTAGATTTCCAAAATCCTTTACTTGTTCGAATAGCGTTAGCTGTATTGAATTTCTTATTATACCCACCCCAAAAATAGCAAAAATATAGGCAATAACAAAATACACAAGGATCATTACATACATATATTCATAATCCGCTCCTTGCAAATAATCGGAGGCAAGATCCTTATTTAATTCTCCGGCAACTCCATACTTGGATGTCAGTTCTGAAAGAATCTTCTCCATACGATATGGATTGGTAGTATTTATGTATGTGGCATTGGGATATGACACAGGCTCATAGTAGTCATATTTATAATATTCTCCTACCGTTGCATCCTTCACATGCTTTTCATTAAGTATCTCCTCAATCTGCTCCGCATCCTCTGTGAATAAGACAATCTCATAATCCTTTCTCTCCCTTATCCATGCCCTGTCATTAAGAAGATAGCTCCACCCAAGGTTCAGAACAATGTAAAGCAGCATTACGGAAATAGACACACCAAGTATTGTCAATATACTGCGCGCCTTCTTCATCTTAATATATCTATATGCAAGGTCTGTATAATGCTCCATCCTGCTCCCCCCGTTTAATCTCATGATCTGCCAGTTCCTGATAGTCCGTCATCTATCATTAATATGCGGTATATTAATCTAATTTCCTTATGAATTCTATCTTACAGCGTCAATATTAATTCATAGCATAATCTATCCTTCAGCATCAATATTCAATCATGGCATAATCTATCTTTCAGCGTCAATATACATTCATGGCATAATCTATCCTTCAGCGTCAATATACATTCATGGCATAATCTATCCTTCAGCATCAATATCCATTCATGGCATAATCTAACCCTTACCAATCATAAGCAGACCATGATAAGACCTGTACCCGGCATTTACTCCCCTGCCGTTGCAAGGTCTGCCGCAACATCCGTCGGCAGTCTTTTAAGAGGCATATATACCGCCCCACAGAGTATGAGCACCGTTGCAAGCACTGACAACAGCATAGCCATTACTGGAAATACATAGTGGTATCCGAACCATATACCGAATATCAGTTCAAAGAAACCCAATCCAAGACCTGTACCTATAAGGATTCCTATTACGGACGAAAGAATCGCCTGAATTATCCCCTCAAGCAGAACCAATTTATAAAGCCCCTTCCTGGAAACTCCCAACACTCTAAGCTGCGCCAGCTCCTTCCGTCTCAGATACAGGTCGCTTGCCGTGGTGTTGATGATATTGAATATACTGATAACCACAACAAAAAGAATAACCAGACCTGCGACAATGAACACATTGCGGAATGAATCTATTAATGACAGGTATATAGCATAACCCGAACCATAAAAATCATCATTATATATCCTGCTCATATATGTACTTGTTGGAAATTTGTCAAAATGATACATCATTCCGTTAGTCCATGATTCATCTGTTCCGGTAAGTGTATAGAAATTATCAAGCGGCATAACGATGGATATCTTCGGAGCAATATTCCCGTAATTCGCATCCTTCTTCACAATCCCCTCTATCGTATATGTAACCGTATGCCCTTCCTCTATCATCTCATTATAGACCTCACATATCATGTTAGAGCTTATCTTATTATACTCATGCTCCTCATCATCCATTTTCTTAAACAATTCTCTCTTTTCCCTGCTCTGTTCTTCCGTAAGGTCATCACCATAGCTGTCATATATCTCCTGCTCTTTCCTTCTGTTCTCCTCATATGCTTCCGTGACCGGCTTCAATTTCTCAAGGTAGCTTTCCCGAAATGCCCCGGTGTCCACAAACTCAATCTCATCTCCCACCTTATAATCACTGTAATTAACATATTCGATATGCTCACGGTCATACTCATCAAATATCTCCGAATAGCCGCCGTTTACAAGAACGATTCCATGGTCACTTACATCAACTGTTCCATCCGCCAATACATCCTTATACCGTTTCATGTCGTCATCATCATATCCATAGCAGGGTATATTATACATATCCACAGCTATATTACCTACAAACATATCACTCTCGCCGCCTGCCTTAATCTCCTGCTCATGCTCAAGATAGGTATCAAGCAGACTTCCCTGTACGCCATTATTCTTATAATCGTCTGTAAAATGAGATAAATGCTTATCAAAATCAGTCACCAACGCTCCATTTTCATAAACCCTCTTGGCATCAGTAAGTCCCGGAAACTCTGACATCTGCTCTAACAGCTCCGTAGGAGGGAGATTCTTCATCATCTCCTCCTTTGAATCATTAGGTCTTACAGCATATGACGTAAAATATTCCTGATAGTAACCATACATATTATCAATATCAATAACCACCTGGGACAGTGACCTGCTTACACCGAAGATCAGCATTGCCGCGGCGATTCCCAAAGACATGGCAGTAACCGTTCTTATGAATCGTCCTGAATGCCGGCGCACATTCTTGTAGGCATAATCTCCCTCTACGCCGAATATCAATCCCCACAGGCTTTTCCTGCGTCTCTTTAGCTTCTCCTTTTTAATTCGGAACTCTCCACGGATTGCAGACACAGGTGTCATCTTTGTCACCAGCTTTGCATTTTCTTCCATAGCAAAATAAAGGTCAAACAGAAATGCTATGAGAATTAATGGTATCGGTGCAAAATGAAATCCGACAAAATCCCATTTTAATATTATTCCTGCGATCAGACTCCCCATCCATCCAATAATAACACCCACTACAATCCCCAATATCTCAAGTACTGCCCCCTGAATATAAATGATAGCCCTAAGCTGTCCCTTTGACGAACCGATGCACCTCAAGTTTCCAAAGTCCTTAATCTGTTCAAACATTGTAAGCTGTATGGAATTTCTTATGATCCCCACTCCGAATATAGCGATAATATATGATACAAGAATAACTATCAGTATGAGGATATAGCCGATATCCGCTGTCGAGCCTTGCATATAGAAGGGTGCAAGTATATTATTAATCTCGCCCTCAACCTGATATCTCTCCGTAAGTTCATTAAGTACAGCCTCCATTCTGTATGGATTATTCGTATTGATATACATTGCATTCTCATAGTCCTGCGGATTATAATAATCAGGGCTGTAAAATCTTCCTACCGTGGCATCCTTAACCCTGCTGTCTGCCATTATCTGTTCAATCTGCTCCTGACTTTCGGTAAATAACACAATCTCATAATCACGCTCCTTGCGAATACCTTGTCTGTAGTCAAGCAGATAGCTCCACGCCAGATTCAATATGATATACAACACTGTAACACATACCGATACCCCTGCGACAGTTAACATACTCCTTCTCTTATTGTGTTTCAGATAGCGAAATGCCAGTTCCCTATAGTTCTCCATTATGCAATCTCCTAAAATAAAAATAGATATAGTTATACTATACCTATTCTACCCTATGTAAGTTACAGTTCAGTGACTAATATTCTTACGATTTCGTAAGATAAGGGGAATTTATATAGATTGTTATAAATTCTTATAACTTCTTGAAGTATTGATTTTGCTAGGTTTGACTACCACCTTATATTCATATAACTTATTATACATTTTCATAACTTCTCAGTCATTTGGTGTATAAATGGTGTATGAAATCTCAAATGTGGTGTGTAGAATTGGTGTAAATTATGAGCTTGCTTCGATATGTTCTTTAAAGGTGTCTATTACACGTTCTTCTGTAACGTGATTATAGAATTTCATGGTTGTGTGTACTGACTTATGCCCCATTATGTACTGCAATACGGATATATCCATTCCCTCTCTTGCATACATGGTACAGCCTGTATGCCTTAACATCTTCGGTGTGAAATGCTCTATCTTGTCATCCGTAAACACGTTATATTTCAGTACTACTTCATTAAAATCACAACGCAGATCGTATGGTGCATAAGCATTACCATATTTCGTGAAGATAAATCCGGTTACTCCGTCAATACATACATCATCTGTTGTTTTCTCAGACAACTCCTTTAATATCTGCAGCAGCTCTTCCTTCAATGGTATCCGTCTTGTGTTCCTGCCCTTCGTCTCAGAGATATGTAATCTTGCTTTATGTTCATCCTCTGCCTTATACAAAATCAACTGCTTGTTTATCGTAAGTGTCCTGCTCTCAAAGTCTATATCCGATTTTGTGATTGCAATGCACTCACCCACACGCACCATTGTTTCACGCATTAACAGGTATACCGGATAAAAGTCTTTGCAATTATCCCGCACATATTCAAGCAATGCCCTGTCCTTCGCTTTTGAGAGTATCTCTGTCTCCCGGGATCTTCCCTCAATGTTGTTGATTGCTCGTCTGCATGGATTCTTGTCAATCAATTCCATATCATCCATGGCAAAGTTGAAAACCGATGAAAGCACCTTATGAAAGAATAGTGTCGTACCATAAGACAAGCCACTATCTATAAGACTTTGATAAAATGCGATGATGTCCGACCTGCAAATATCAGAAATCTTCTTATGTCCCAATATGGTATTCTTAAGATTCTTGTTCCACTCACCACTGTAATTTACTTTCGTGGTAGTTGCCAACGGTCTGCCCTTATGGTGTTTTCTCTCAAGATAAATGTCAAATACCTCATTAAGTGTCAACTTCTTTGCCTGCACCGAATTGTTGCTCTTGAGTATTAAGCTGATCTCATCTTCCTTTTCCCTTAAAGAAATATCCTCCTTCTTTCCCTTCGGCATCCTGTCAAATTCGGTGAGCTTCCAGCTATATATAGTCTGTCTCTTACCCGTCAGGTCAGTATATCGGAACATATACTTTCCGTCTGCCCTCTGACTCTCACCATTTCGAAGATTTCTGCCTTTGTTATCTTTTCTATTATTCATATTGATTGCTCCTTTCATTTTAACTGAAAGAGCAACTATGACACTCTCATTGTATCACAGTTGCTCTTGTAATACAGCACTTATTTATTAAAATATTCTAATTTTTTATTGCGTTATATCTTCTGTATTTAGGTCTGGATTATTCACTTGTGGCTGCTATATCGTTTGATTCTATAATTTCACTCTATACGCAATCCCTCTGATTCATATACATCTCAAATGCCTGCCTTTTTATCAGTGTTTTATTACCTATGGTTAAAATGAAACCATCTCCGTCTGTCCTTATCAGCTCCCTTAATCTGTTTTCTCCTATGTTGGAATACTCTGCACACTCTTTGATAGTAAGAGCATATTTGTTCCAGATGGGAACTGTTTCATTTTTTTTATTTGTATTATCTTTTTGTGTATTATTGTTATCTGTATTCACCTGCACCACCTCCAATACATTTAGCCTCGATTTAAGTTATAATAATTTCAACATGTTGATGATATTATTCTAATTTATGGTGATAGAAATGAACATGCCATAGATGGCACATTTATATGCCAATTTAGCACAATTAAAAAATAGCAGAAGATAATACCTCTGCTATAATCACATTGAATTTGTCTCTTATTTATTTGTCAAATAAATTACCGTCTTCACCCCGTTGCCCAGCAACGGCAAGATACGCGTTTTGTCCGACAAAACACATCTTGTTAGGGGCAAAGCCCCTAAAACCCCCTTACAGATAACAGAATATACATATTTTTACTATTGTCGGCTCATTTGTCCGCTAAATTGTCGGCTTTTTCTTAAATTTGTCAGCTATTTTGCTGTTTTTGTCGGCTAATCTGTCATCTTTTTTATGATTTTGTCGGCAGATTTAACTGTTTTGTCGGCTTCTTGTCAGCTAAATATTTTAAAATGAATCAATAAATATAGACATTATTTTTTGAAAACACCAAACAACATTTTGTCAGCTAATTTGTAGGCTCTTTTGTCGGCTTTAACAATTATTATTCAACTGATAAATTATATTAACTGAATTTCTTATATCTATATCATTTCTTCTTTGTACTTCCCTCACTTTCCAAAACACCTATCTTTTCTGCTTTCGCTAGCAATCTTCCCGCTGTTTTTAACTGAACATCCAATAGATCAGCAACACCTTCACTATTGAAACTGCTATTATATCCGAATTTTTCGTAAACTAATTCCATTCTTCTTTCCAATTTAGACATTAATTCGGACATTAATTCAGACATTTATTGACTTTCAAACTCTTACGACAATATCCATTCTCCGCTGATATCGCTACCTTCCCGCATTAAAACTCCTGCGTCCTGGAACTCTTTAATGTATCTTGCCGCAGTTCTTTTCGACACACCAGCCGCATCTGCTATCTGTTGGATGGTTCTGTTCTTGTCTTCACGAATAGCAAGAACTATACTCATTGCGTTTTTCTTTTTGGAGCCATTATATGTTTCCACAAATTTCAATGCCATTTCAATGCCACTATCAATGCCATTGGCACTCTTATCAATGCCATGCGTGTCATTCTGGCTTCCGCTCCAGCCCCAACCGTCACCGCAGTGTCGGTAAAAGATGACCGTAAAGCCGTACTCTTCTCTCTGAAACTCGTATTTCACGCCAGCCTCAGAACACAATTTTCGGATTTTCATCAGTCCCGTGGCAAATGTCTCCATGTCCTTAGAATAATACAATGTCTGTGTGATGATCCGGTTTCTGCGGATTGCTTTCTTGTTTCCTTCTGCAAATTCTTCCGGCGATATTCTTTCTGGGAATGTCCCTGGACTGTATATCTCAATCCGATTCTTAAAGATCATGATCTGTATGCTCTGCCCCGACTCTATCTGCCGATGAGCAAAGGCGTTGATCACTGCTTCTCTCAGGGCATCCACCGGGACCTCTGGAATCTCATCCCTCTCCAGTTTTCCGTGAAACTCTGCCCGCCAGTCCATAGCATCAATCAGATACTGCATCGCAATCTCCACCAGACCAACAATAGAACCGGTATGTCTGCGTATATCCGTAAAGGTTAATTTCTCATTCGTTGCAAATTTTGCCATCTGAAGGTCATTCATTCCACAGTCCACAAACAATGCGGCACCTGCATTCAGTAGCATGTCTCCTTCGGCAAGTTCCAGCTTTGTCAGTACATCAGCCGGATTGTCACTATCGAAAGAAATCCTGCCAACTTCCTTTGCCTTTTTCAAATAGCGGTCAAAAGCCTCCTTATCAATATCCCTAATATGGTACTTGGAAATCTTCGTTTCCCACGAATCTATACGGTTTTCACGTGTATTAAGCATTTCACGATACAATTCCTGATCCATTTGAACATCTTCGTCATCAACCCGGATACGGGGAATCCCATATGCAACATATGGGCGACGTTTCCCCTCGAACTGAACATGAATAACATCCCTGTCTCCATAATGCTGTTCTTCAATTATCGGATAAACAGGTGGTTTAATGTTTGCCCTTATAGCCTGACTCACATCACGTTTAGAAGTGTCTCCGATTTCCTGACCGATTACATCTCCATTATTTTTTACACCAAAATACAGATCCCCACTATCATGCTTGTTCAGGATAGATGCGATCGAAATTACACCTTCTTTAAGTTCACCAGTACTCTTCTTAAACTCAACCTGTTCGGTTTCTTTTCCTATATTCTCATATGTCATGTGACCACTCTCCCTGTTATGATTTTTCCCACAAATTACTCCTCGTATTCAATACCATTCTCCTCACACCATCTTGCTGCTTTCTGCTTATACGCATCTGCCTGAAAATCATACCATTCCTGATCAATGCCGAGATGATTCACTGTATCCTTGAATCGTCTGAAAGCACCTTTGCCCTGGATGGCAGAAGCAAGCCTATCATATGTGGAACCAGATAATGTATTCACAAAGTCCTCCATAATATCATAATCCCGAATGTCAAACGATGTAGGAAGCCTATAAAAGCCATGCTCATCCAGACGGTCATAGATTTCTTCCTGCTCTTCCTGCGTCATAGCCATATCACTGACCCATTCTATTTCTCCAGTTTCTTTGTCTAAGAAACACTCGGAATACTGATCCATCATTCCAATGGCATCAATAATGTCTGATAGTTTTACTTTCATTTTATTTCCTCCAGTAAACATCAGGTTCACTGCTCTTTGATATGAACACAAATTTCTCCCTTAATCACATCAGCAACATTTTTTGATGTTATTTCATAAGAAATCTTGATTTCCGAATCAGTTTGTTTTAAAAATAGCCATGTAGGAAATGCTACTCTCTGATGTTGTTTAATGTAGTCAAAATTGCATTTTATTATTTGATATTCATCATCCTCATAGTACTTGTAATCAAATATTTCAGTCAAAGTTTCTCTATATTCTTCTTCATAATCAACACTCAGAGGAGGAAGCATTGATGAAATATTATGTACTGGTGCAAGCCCTCCTCTCCGTTTTGAATCACTATACGATATAAAGTCCTTAGTTGCACTTATCTCAAATATATCTTCAAAAACCCAATCTTCATTACTATCAACTTCATGATCCGGTACACTTAATTCGGATGGTAAGATAACATTTACTTTTGGCAATCTCAATACCACCTCTATATCCTCATCAAAAGTTGTACCATCATTACAAAGTAGCAGTTGAACACCTTCTAAAGACGAATAATCCCCCTCCATCTCCATGTGATTGGATAGCTTATAAAACAAATCTCGCAATTCTAAAATCGAATTATACTTTTTTATTTCTGAATCACTTCCGCTTAAACTATTTCCTCCAATAAGGCTAAGACTTGTGTTTCCCATCAAGCCACCAAGATCATAGAAATTATCGCCAATTTCTATTCCCATGCTTTCTGCACATTTATTAATAAAATCTTTAGTCGAATCTTCTATTTCGATTTCTTTCATAAGGAGATTACCAAAACCCGGCATTACTTGATTTACTTTGGAAGTGACTTTATAACTTGGGATTATTTCTATTATTTCTTTTATTTGTTCTATAATATCAGTGCTTTTCACATAACAGCCTAATGAAAATGGCTGAAGGAATGTATGCTGCTCAAAGTTATTATTGCAAACAGCACATACTTTTAATTCAGGTCTCTTACTTGTTATCTCATTTACCTTTTTCAGTGTCATAAAATACTGTGTTATATGTGCATCAAAATGTGTCCTAAACTCCTCTAAAGACTTATAGTTATAATA
Source organism: Lachnospiraceae bacterium (assembly GCA_017470935.1). Lineage (GTDB taxonomy): Bacteria > Bacillota > Clostridia > Lachnospirales > Lachnospiraceae > CAG-590. The sequence continues at coordinate 7,554 of JAFUXG010000048.1, read as the reverse complement.
AATCCCTCTTGTTCTATATTTTTCTTCAAAATCTTTAACCTTTTGATACTGGTCTGCATCAATATCTGAGGGAGAGACCGGAGAATCATCAAAATACAAAAAAACCTGTCTCCCGACATCTAACATAATTTCAATCTCTTCTTCAGATCCTGAGCCATATTCATCCGTAGGTGTTCCAAAGCGTGTTTTAAAAATTGCCACTGCCAGATCACAATCTTCTACAAATTGCTTATTCAAAAGTTCTTGAGGTTTTCCACCCAATTGTGGATATGAACTTTTTTTCCAATATCTTGTTCGTATTCCTATATTCAATGTTGAAATATACTTTTGATTGAAACTCTCTACAACCTCATTAATTACATTGACCGCATCCTTTACATCACCAGGACAAGATATCAACAAATCATATACAGTTACATTGCTTGCCATATTATCCTCTCTCTTCTATCACTGATATTCAAAAGATTTTTGAGTACATCTTTTTCTTCATAAAAATAGATATCACGCATTGACTGTTTCTTCTTTTACGTCATATTTTCCATCCAAATACTGCTTGATATCATACAGCGTAACCTGACCACACTTATCTTTCTCAATTAATTCCATAAATTCCTTCGTCGGTTCAAGACCATCCACCTTCATCATGCCTACTGCATAATCCATGTCTGTGTGTTTGTCATAGCGCGATTTCTCCAATCAATTTATATTCATTTTTGACCAATACATAAAGTCTATTCTATATTCCGTACTATTGACCCAACTCGTGGCTACTTGAAGCAATTCTGTTACTGACTGGGTCTCATATATCGTTTCTATCAGTTTTTCAAATGGAATCATTTCTCCCTGTTCTGTTGCCGTAAATACAATGCAATAATTTCTTATGGTATTTCTCATAGTGCCAACTAAGGAAAAATCCTTATTTTTCGATGTTTCTAATCCTTTCCGAACTCGTTCAACAAAGCATCGGATTTCTTCCAATCTTAAATGTGCCAAAAACACCACAATAGGATAACTTGAATTTTCTTCAGATGAAAAATCAGTATGTTCATGAAGTACATATAGGTATTGATTAAAAAGAACTACATCATCGCCAACATCTGATAACTTTTCTTCTCCATAACTTTCATATAGATATTGAGTAACCAACGCCTCATTATTACGAGGTTTACTTATAAAGAAACCATTTTTCGTATCTGTTATCAGATAATTGACTTCTCCATTTTCCTTGTAAAATCGTTCTCTCCACTCTATATATTGAATAATTTCCATTGGAGACACAAGCCGCTTACACATTATCTGAAAATCAGGTAACGATATACAGTTCACATACTCCTCATCAGCTTCAATCTGATATGAAAGAAGATGTTTGTAATCCTCTATGCTTTTATTATCAAATACAACTAACGGAACAATTCTCGCATCCTGTCTTATCCCCATTTTCATCCCTCGCGAATTTACAAATGTTGTTGTTCCCTCACGAATGTATTTGATAGTTTCTGCTATTTGCTTTTTGGCATTTTTACGATTAGTATGCAACCATCTTTCTTCCGTTCTTATACTTTCAGTCCGATCACTCTCGTTTCGCTCTTTTAACTGAACAATTATCACAATATCTTCAAGATTAATTATTAGGTCTGCCAATTCTACTTCAGTCTTTCCTGGAGGAGTAAACTTCAAATTGGAATAGACTAATTCCTTGTAAAATATCTTCTCTGAAAAAGCACTCAGAAGTCTTTCCGAATTTGTCATCATAAAATCCTCCTATTAATCATAAATCTACAATTCTTCACACATTGGCAGTAACATTTCTAATCTTTTTACTATTCGTTCCTGTTCTTCTATTGGTGGTAATGGAAACATATAGTTTTCCACCATATCCTGAGTTACTTGGTTTATAGTAGTAGTCTCAGCTCCACCTAATACACTTTTACGAAAGTGTGGTGAGTTAAGAACATAGTATATATAGGGATTGCAAGCACTCCTATATATAGCCATGAATGCCCCAAAAGCATCTCCTTCTCTGTCGATAATTGATGTCTTTCCAACCAGCCGCTTACTTCCGTTCCTTGCACAAATCAGAATATCTCCGATATGGCACTTCTTATTTTCTGGCACTTGCATATTAACTTTTACTATATCCGTATAATCCATTTTACCGTTTTGAATATTACTTGACCTTAAAACGACCGTTCCTTCTTTTGCAGTTGTAACCTCCTCCGGACTATATGTAAGTCCTATATTTGTGGTTCCGCATTCAGATAACTTTGTCCATCTCCAAGAAGATGGTATATCAAAAACCTCAATATCCATTTTTGAGATTTTTTTTCCTCTTTTCTTAATTGGTTCTGATTCTGTTTTTTCCACTATTAATTCATCAACACTACTATCAGTATCAAGTTGCTTCGTCAATTTCCCTTGCATTGCGGCTTGAAGTAGAGCAGAACGTAAATCACCCGGAAAAGAGTCTTTTAAAGATATAAGTTTCTGCTCTATCTTTGCATACTCGTCTATCTGCTCCATTAGCTCATCCACTCGGTCAACGATACGCTGCTGTTCTTCAATGGGGGGAAGTGGAACCTGGAACTCACGCAAATATGTCAGCGATACAAAATTCTGTACCCCACCAGATGAATCAAATTTGAATTTGATTTGCATATACTTCAATAGTAGAAGAACATAATCCATGTTAATGTAACTATCAGGAACAGCTTTTATAAGTGCCATATTCTTTATTGCAAATTCACGGTCTTTCTTAACTTTTACCGGATTCCCAATACTACCAATCATAGCAAGAAGTATATCATTGTCTTCCACCAAAGACCTCTGATTTATTTTATCAGCATCAATTTGGGTGATATAGTTTATATCTGAAAAATCTAGGTATCCTTTGCTAATATTTTTGCTGGTTACAAATGGCACTCCTACAGGTACATATTTGGGTGAATCATGTGTACCATCACGCACATCTAAGAATGTTTGCATCCTCACCCACTTCCAATTATTAGGAATGTCAAACAGTACAGCATCATCGACAGGAGGTAATTTCTTTTCCTTTTTGATTTTTCCATCCAAAATCATCTTATTCTTTATGCGTTGAATGCGTTCAATTAGTTTCTCTACAGAACTATCTGAAGATAATTGTTCCGTAAGCTTACCTTGTAAAGCTGTCTGGTAAACTGATAGCCTTAAATCATCTGCCAATACCATCATTCCACCCCCAACATATCAAGAATGACCTGTAATTTTTCATCGAGCTTACGGTCTAATCTATCCCGTTCCTCTTTAAAATTTGCAATGGTCTCTTCCGGTGACAAAATCACTTTTTCCTCATTAGGAAATCCGCAGAAATCAAGGTTATAGCTTGCATCCTCAATAGTCTTAATCGGAACACATTTTGATTTCCATGTTTCTGTTAACGATTCGTCATCTTTTTCATCTTTGATTTCAACACGGTTATCCCACCACTCATCAATAGCAGATAACTTTTCCCTTGTAATGGGATTCTTCTTCATGCTGAACTTCTGCTCGTTCGGCAGGTCAAAACGATAAAACCATGTTTTCTGCGTGCTACCCGTCTTATCAAAAAACAATAGATTTGTGGCAATACCAGTATAAGGAGAAAAGCAGCTCCCAGGCATTCGGATAATGGTATGCACATTATTTTCCGCAAACAGCTTTTTCTTAATCTCAATCAAACTTGCATCGTCGTTCTGTAAAAATCCATCCGGCAAAATAACACCGCAGCGACCATCTTCTTTCAGACGATATAGTATCTCTATCATAAAAAGATTTGCTGTCTCTGAACTCCTCAACTTACTCGGAAAATTTATCTGAATACCGTCTTGCTCATGGCCACGATAAGGAGGATTCATCAGAATAAAATCAACCTTTTCCTCCGGCTTGTAATCACGAACATTCTTGCTCAATGAATTTTCGTGGGATACTCTGGGATAATCCACATCATGCAAAAGCATATTCGTTGTGCATAGCATAAAAGGAAACTGCTTCTTTTCGACCCCGAATACCGTTTTTTCTATGGTTGCAGCATCCTCAGCTCTTGTCACCTGTTTACGCAGATGTTCTACAGCATCTATAAGAAATCCACCTGTACCACAAGCAAAGTCCGCAGTCACTTTTCCAAGTTCCGGATTTACCTTTTCCGTTATAAGCTGTGTCAATGCACGAGGGGTATAGAATTCACCCGAGCGCCCCGCGCTCTGTAATCCTCGAAGTAGTTTCTCGTAGATAGTATTGAACGTATGATGTTCTTCCTGATTATCAAAATTGATACCATCAAGAAGGTTTACTGCTTTACGGATACATACACCATCTTTCATATAATTATAGGATTCTGCCATCATCTCTTTTACAATGATACGGCGTTTGGAACTTTCTTTTGTAACAGTCAAGCCTTTTAACTTAGGAAAGAGAGTATTATCAACGAACTCAACTAAAGCATCCCCCGTCATCTGATCTTTTTGTGACTTTCCTCTTGCCCAATTCCTCCATCGACATTCTTCAGGGATTGCACTTTCATAGTCATCCTCATATAGTTCCCACATATCTTCTTTTAAGTCATATACACGGAGAAAAAGCATCCAAACAAGCTGTGATAACACCTGAACGGTTCCATTTACCCCATCATCATCACGCATTATATTTTCCCATGTTTTTACAAGATTTCCGAGTGCCATAGTTCCTCCTTACGCTGAATATAATTCCTGGGTAACTTCCCCGAGCATTTCTTCATATTCTTTCTTACCACCGAAACTCTTTACAATAGCTGGAGGCGTTCCCTTTTGTACAAACTCCGGCATATTCAAAATTCTCATATTAGTAAATTCATCAATATCATGTTCCCTGTACGCTTCCAAAAGCAGTTTAATGACATCCTGATTCTCCTGAGTGAATTTATCAAGGTATCCTGATTGAAGAATCCGTTCTATCCTTTCCTCTTTAGTAAGAGGTTCCTTTTCATAACCAATAAATGACAAGACATCATAGTCATCCACATTCTCTTTTGCTATCGTGCTTCTTACATAATCTATAAACACTCCATCGCTTATCAGTTTTTCTAACAATTCATGTTTTTTCTTTTGTGCCAGCCATACCTTACTAAATACTTCATAATAAGGATAGAGCCGACGCAAATTATTTCTTGAATAATCAACAATGGAAACAGTAATAAGATTCCCATTAGTATCCAAGTATTCAACAAGTTCATCTACGATGCGCACTTCTGGGACATCCACGATGGGTTTATCCCTGCCTCGCTCTTTATTATCGTTTTCGCCCTCTTCCCAATTATCTGTATCCTCCTCATCATACCAACAACCATCTTCCATCTGGTCATTATTAGGCGTATCCCCATCATCAAAGGAATCTTCTTCTCCGACATCTTTTATTTTGACAGGTTCACCATCAAATTCCGGCTCTGCAAATTTCACATAGTTTTTACGAAAATCCATAATTGTAAAAAACAACTTATCACAATCCTCTCGCACTCTTGTCCCTCGTCCGATAATCTGCTTAAATTCTGTCATAGAATTAACTGTGCGGTCAAGAACAACTAATTTACAAGTCTGTGTATTAACTCCTGTGCTCATCAGTCGGCTTGTAACTGCAATCACAGGAATCGATTCATGCGGATCGGTAAAATCATCCAATAATTCAACATCAGACGGCTCCGATGTCATTTGTGCTATATAGTCAGTTTGCTCAACGGTTAGGTCATTATTCTCGTTAATCAGTGCTGTTTTCATTCGCTCTGCATGAGGAATATCCTCACAGAATACTATCGTTTTGGCATAGCGGTCTGTTTCCTTCAGAAAATCTGAAATACGCTTTGCAACCACCTGTGTACGCTTTGGAATCTCAATGATACGATCAAAATCTTTCTGCTCATATATACGGTCTTCCAAAGGTTTCCCATATATATCAGTCATTCCAGGATAAGGTCTGAAACCATTGATATCTATGTCGAGATTTACCCGTACAACCTTATAAGGCGCAAGAAACCCATCCTCAATACCCTGTTTCAGTGAATATGTGTAAAGAGGCTTTTCTTCCTCACCATCTCCGAAATAATCAATATTGGATGTTTCCTCAGTCTCCTTAGGTGTTGCAGTCATACCTATTTGAATAGCTGAATTAAATTATTCCAGTATCTCATGCCAAGAACTTTCTTCATCTGCACTACCATAATGACATTCATCAACTATAACAAAATCAAAAAAGTCCCGATCATATGCTGTATAATAGTTTTCAACACCATTCTTCATTTGATGATACAATGACAAGTATATTTCATGTGTTGTATCCATAACATGGTTATTAAGTCTATGCATTCTCTTTCCAAAAGATGCAAAATCCCCAAGCATTGGTTGACTTATCAATACATCCCTATGTGCAAGAAAAAGAACTCTCTTAACTGCTTCCGCTTCAAGCAATCGCCATATTATATGAAATGCCACAAGTGTTTTCCCTGTACCTGTGGCAAGGACAATCAATGCCCGTCTCTTACCATTAGCAATAGCTTCAAGAACTTTATTTACTGCAATCCATTGATAATACCTGGGTTCATTCATCCCCTCACGATAGAAATAAGGAATAGAAAGCATCTTCTCTGCTTCATCTGTAAAATTATTATTTTCCAAGCGATACTTACGCCATAGTTCCTGTGGTGATGGAAATTTATCCATAGGAATATAGTCTTCAACATCCGTTTCTGTTCCTGTAAGAAAATCATACATGGCAAAATAATCACCATTAGAAGAAAACGCAAACGGCACCTTCATTGCTCTTGCATACTTTTTTGCCTGCCCCATCCCTCCAAGCACAGAATGATTATTATCTTTTGCCTCTACAACAGCAAGCGGAAACCATTCACCTGAATTATTATGAAATAGCAAATAATCCGCTTCACCACGCTTCTTACGATATGTCTTTCTTCCATCAATAATTATTCTACCGAGTGTAACCGGGAATTCCATGCGAATAGAAGATCTATCCCATGTTGCTTCGATTGCCGGGGTAATATAATTCAATTTTATCTCTTCCTCAGTCATCTGCTTTTTATCAATCATCGGGAGCCTTACTCCTTTCATCAGGTACAAATTCAAGAATATCATCAACGCCACAATCCATTACGCGACAGATGCTTTCAGCACTTTCAAGTGAAATATACTTATTTCTCTTAAGCCTTGTAATGATATTTCCGGAAAACCCCGCTTTTTTTTGAAGTTCCGCATTTGTCATATTCTTTTCAATCATAAGATGAAATAATTTCTTATAGCTAACAGCCATACCGCACCTCCAAATCAATATTTATTGTATCACGAAAAGGTGATTTTTTCAACGAAAATTCATATTGACTGATACTGCCAGATACGCACCTTGTTCGACTGTCATCTCCAAAATACACCCGATCAGCAGACCGGAAGTTTGACAGTTAAATATCAAAAAAATCTCGTAAGGCATTGAAAAGCCTTTATTTTTTTGTCAAATTTTATTCATCTTTTTGTAGCTATTTGTGTCTATATGTGTTATAATAAG
>JAFUXG010000047.1 GCA_017470935.1 Lachnospiraceae bacterium | reverse complement strand
CTAAGCACCTTGCCACGGACGGTACCAAAGTCTATCCGGGACATCTAGAAGTTCTTATCCCGTCCAATCCGCCATCTGACCTGAGGGTATCTGTGCAAGGCAGACGGCGTACGGTTTCAAAATTTAACTAAACAGTAATATTTTTGGAGAGGAGTGAAAGGATGGATTACATAAAGGGCATGGATGTCTCAACCTTGATTGAGGAGGAGGCATGCGGTGCAAGGTATTTTGACCATGGAAAGCAGGGAGACATGCTGGAGATCTTAAAGGATTATGGCTGTGATTCGGTGAGACTCCGCCTGTGGAATGATCCTTATGATGAAAACGGAAATCCTTACGGGGCAGGGACTAATGATCTTGCAAAGACCATTGAACTTTCTAAGAGAGCTAAGGCACTTGGAATGAGTGTTCTTCTGGACTACCATTATAGTGATTTTTGGGCAGATCCGGGAAAACAGGTTGTGCCAAAGGCATGGAAGGGTTATAATATAGATGAGCTTGAAAAGGCTGTATATGAATATACGAAGGAAACTATGGAGCGTCTTAAGGCGGAAGGTGTACTGCCGGAACTGGTCCAGGTGGGGAATGAGATTACTAACGGACTTCTCTGGCCAACGGGCTTAAAGCCTGAGTTTGACAATATTGCAAGGTATGTTAGTGCAGGAATACGTGCAGTTAAAGAAGTTAATGACAAAGCGCTTACAATGATACATCTTGATAATGGTGGATTAAATGAGATGTATGTGGAATGGTTTGACAACTATGTTAAGCGCGGTGAGGATTTTGATATTATCGGTCTTTCATATTATCCCTTCTGGCACGGAACAATGGACGAGCTGGAATTCAATATGAATGATATGGCGAGACGTTATGGAAAGAAGATTTGTGTAGCTGAGGTTTCCATGGGATTTTCCATGGAGGATTATCGTTCTTACGAGAAGCTTCCTGAAGATCAGCTTAAGGGAATGGCAACAAAGCCGGAGCTTACGGAGAAGCTTCCTTACCCCATGACTAAGCAGGGACAGTCTGATTTCATGCAGGATATTATGACAAGGATAGCTAAGGTTAATGGCGGCATGGGCTTTTATTACTGGGAGCCGGGCTGGATTCCTGTGCCGGGCTGTGGCTGGGCCAATGAGGCTGGTCTTGCATTTACCGGAGAGAAGGGACCCGGAGGAAATGAATGGGCAAACCAGGCGCTGTTTGATTATGATGGCAATGTTCTGCCTGCACTTGAGACGATACGAGATTTTAATACATAAGGTTGACATAATGTAGCAATGCAATATACATAAGGTTGACATAATGTATTAATGCAATATAAATAATTACATTTAATTAGTTTGATCTGATATATAATTAGATTGCAAAACATCATATATGATGTTAGTAATATACTAATTGATAATACTTATGGGGAATTGGGAAACCTATTAGAATGCACAAAGACGAATGGAAGATGTGGGGTTTCGCAGTTGGCTGGATGATGGATGATAATGAGGAGTAGCAAATATGAAAAAGATTGCAGTCGTTATGGAGAGCTGGGTGCGGTATTTTACATATGCGTGGCCATCAGGAATGCTTCAAAAGATCAGGGAGGAGAATGCAGATATCAATCTGTATATCTTTAACTGTTCTGCAAACTGGAGCAGCAATCCTGAATATAATCTGGGGGAATACAATATTTATAATCTGCCGGATTTTAATGATTATGACGGTGTAGTCCTCGATCTTAATAATACGGAGGATGACGGCATTCGTGAAGAGGTGGTGGAACGTGCAAGAAGATCCGGAATTCCTGCCATATCTATCAATAACTGCTATGACGGACTGTATTATGTGGGAATTGATAATTACAGTGCAATGCGCGAGATGATAGCTCATCTGTATGAGAAGCATGACTGCCGTACATTCTGGTTCATAATGGGGCCGGAGAGCAATTATGAGAATAAATGCCGTTCTGATGCCCTTCTGGATTATGCGAAGGACAAGGGCATTTCCTCTGATGATTATCAGATCTGTTATGGAGATTTTGATTTTAACAGCGGCGTACTCTCTTTTCTGGAGCTATATGCAGAGCATGGAAGGCTCCCGGATGCCATTATCTGTGCAAATGATAATATTGCGGTGGGTGTGCTTTCAGAGGCTGAGAAGAAGGGCTATTCCGCACCGGAGGACTTCATTATTACAGGCTTTGATGACCTTGATAAGTCAAGATACTACACTCCCCGTGTATCCACAACAAGCTATATAAGAGAGGATGCAGGCTATAAGAGTATCGAGATGTTCATGGAGCTGTGGAAGGGAGGTACTATTCCCCAGATGAATTATACAAACTCCCATCCTATATTCTGGGAAAGCTGTGGGTGTGAGTCGGATATTGATATCGATCTTCGGGCTCATTTAAAGGGCAGCATGCTGTGGAATATAGACAGGGAATACTTTGATGGAAATGTGCTGGCTCTTGATTATAATCTTGCAAGGTGCGGTAATCTTGAGAGCATGGTGAAATGTATTCCTGAGGGTGTGCCTGCATTTAAATGCGATGGCTTGTATCTTGTGGTGGATCCCTTGTTAGAGGATATAAATGATAGCGGTATGGCAAACATCCCCATGGCTGAGCTGGAGGATTTTGAGAGCAGATTCTGCGTTAAGGGATATCCTGATGAAATGACACTTCTCTATTCCTATGAGAATGGGGTGTCTGATATCAGTAATGAAAACCGTAAGAAGGTTCATGGAATGTTCCCTATGTTTGACACTGAGGAAAAGGGTGCCAACTTCCTGTTCCTGCCCCTTCATATGGGGGACAAGAGTGTGGGTTACTTTGTTATCCGCAATGCCATATATCTTATGGAGCAGCAGTTTTTGTTCGACATCATGAATGCGCTGATCAAGGGTATTGAGCAGATGTATGAGAAGGCTAAGCTTGCCAAGATGAATCATGAACTTACTATGTTATATCACCATGATGCCATGACAATGCTGTACAACCGTTTTGGATATTCTAATTATGCTTATAAGTTCTTTTACAAGATACACGCTGCAAAGAAGAGTGTTGCAGTCATCTACTATGATCTTGACAGGCTGAAATATCTGAATGACAATTACGGTCATGAGATGGGAGATATGGCAATCAAGACTGTTGCACATCTCATTAGAAAATATGCGTCAGATGACGTGATGGGATTCCGCCTTGGAGGCGACGAGTTCCTTGTACTGGACCATTTTGAATCTGAGGAATTGCTGAAGGAAAGGACTCAGAAGATAGAGGACGAATTGAAGAAGATCAGCAAGGCAGACAATTACCCGATAGAGCTTTCGGTGAGTGTAGGATATATTATAACAGATCCGGAGTCTGGTGAAGAACTTGAAAGTTATGTAAACCAAGCTGATGACGTGATGTACAAGGCAAAAGTCGCAAAGAAAATGCAACGCAGAGATTGATGAGTTATGCAAACCAGTTTGTCGGGGTTATAATTGATTTAAATTATGAACTATAATTACATTAGAGCAGGAGGTTAAGGACAATGAGGATTTTAGTAACAGGAGGAGCAGGCTATATAGGAAGCCATACCTGTGTTGAGTTATTAAATGCAGGCTATGAGGTTGTAATTCTTGATAACCTGTATAATTCAAGTAAGAAGGCAGTTGACAGGATACAGGAGATTACAGGCAAGACGGTAACCTTTTACGAGGATGACATGCTTGATGCTGATGCTTTGGAAAAGCTGTTCTCACAGGAAAAGATTGACTGTGTGATTCATTTTGCGGGACTTAAGGCTGTGGGTGAATCAGTGGCAAAGCCCCTTGAATATTACAAGAACAATATACAGGGAACCCTTACGCTTGTGGAGGCAATGAGAAAGCATGGCTGCAAGAATATCATTTTCTCTTCTTCTGCAACGGTATACGGAGATCCTGCATTTGTTCCCATAACCGAGGAGTGTCCGAAGGGAACGCCGACTAATCCATATGGCTGGACCAAGAGCATGTTAGAGCAGATCCTTACAGACCTTCATACGGCTGATGAGGAGTGGAATGTAATACTGTTAAGATATTTCAATCCTATCGGAGCCCATAAGAGTGGAAAGATAGGAGAGGATCCTAAGGGGATTCCCAACAATCTTCTTCCTTATGTGGCACAGGTGGCAATTGGAAAGCTGGAATGTGTAGGAGTATTTGGCAATGATTATGACACATCGGATGGAACGGGAGTGCGTGACTATATTCATGTTGTGGATCTTGCAAACGGCCATGTAAAGGCAATCGACAAGATCAAGGAGAATCCGGGTGTGAAGGTATATAATCTGGGAACAGGTAACGGGTACAGCGTGCTTGATGTTATCAAGGCATTTTCAAAGGCATGTGGACATGATGTGCCATACCAGATAAAGCCGCGCCGTCCCGGTGATATTGCGACCTGTTACGCAGATGCCAGCCTGGCAAAGAAGGAGCTTTCGTGGGAGGCACAGTATGGCATAGAGGATATGTGTGCTGATTCATGGAAATGGCAGAGCATGAACCCTAATGGGTATAATGAGGGATAAGGCTATAGATATAGAAGAAAGTGATAATATAAACATTATATTTTAATAAAAATCAAAACAATATTAAGAGCATAGAAAAAGCTATACAAAGGGTGCGCATATTAAATATGTACACCCTTTTATTATAGTTAAATACAAATAAAAACAGAAATAAGTGAAATGATTAAATGTAATATATTTATATATAACAATTATGAACAAAATTAATTATATATTTTGCATAATTGCCATATGTGAGAAATCATGTTACTATAAGCATATATTAAAGCGCAACCGATTGCGCAACGGTTGCGCAGATTATTGAACGTGAAAAATTTTTACTATGATTTCTTGATGGTCAAATGTATGGCAGTTAAAAACCTAATGTTGACGGTGAATTCATAGTGTGAGAAAGAAGCAAGAGGTGTATGCAGTGATACCTGATGAGTACGGAATCATCGGTATTGAAGGTCAAAAAGGAGGATGACTGAATGAGGAAATTTATGAAGAAACTGACCAGTGGAATATTGACTGCGGCAATGGTGGCTTCATTGGTGGCGGTTGTTCCTGCTACGAAGGTGGAGGCGGCAAATGATAATTTAATAACAAATGGTGGATTTAGTAGCGGCTTGACAACTCCATGGGAGTTTTCTAATAATACAGATGTTACTAATCTTGCAAAGGATTGGGGGTCACATGATGGTGATAGCAATTGTCTTACAGTAGTTAGAAGTGACACAAGCGCATCAGGAAATGTTTGGGTTGAAGCTAGACAGACAGTTACTTCATTATCTAAGGGTAAGTATAGGCTTACAGTTTATGCAATGGGAAGTGGCGGAGGATTAAAGACCTTTGCAGGTACGACTTGGACTGAAAATGCTGCAGGAGATGCAGTATGGACTAATATTGCAGCAGATTGGGCAGTTTCGGAGCTTGAATTTACACTGACAGAGAATGCGGATAGCTTGGTAGTTGGCTTTGGATTTAATAAATGGCCTGGAGATGCTACATATTATATTGATGATATTTCTTTGGTCAAGGAAAATGACGAATCAAGTGATAATGATGATGAATCCAATCTGGATTATTCGGGTGACAATTTGATTACAGGTGGTACGTTTGATTTTGATGATGTCACTATTACTCCGGCAAGCGGGCAGGGCACATGGAAATATAATTCTGACGAGGAGCCGTTTGACACTTTAACAAATCAAGATAATTTACTTAATTTCTGGGATCAGGATGGTGTTGAAGAAGAAATACTGTTTTATCAGACAATTGATAAGCTTAAAGCAGGAACATATCGTTTTTATGCATCTGTTTATGGTAAGGATAGTGAATTGAAATTCTATTTGAATGATAAAACTAAGAATATTACACTAACTGAAGATGAAGCTGGCTTTGCTGCAGCATATTTCACACTGGAAAAGGATATTGAAGGTAATTCAACCGTAGGATTTATTATCAAACCTAGCGCAGATGGCTGGGGAAAGATTGATAATGTATCCCTTGTATTAGGTAAAGAAAAGAGCTATACGTTTGATATGCTTAAGGAGCTGCTTCAAAGTGATAAGATTCCAGCAGAGGATCAGTATTCCGAATACACTGCTGAAACCATTTCTTTGCTTGAGGATGCATTGGAAAACGCAAATAAAATCACAGAATCATCTACATATGCAGAATTAGAAACTGCATATAAAGAGCTTGATAAAGCTATTGAAGGATTGAAGGCTAAGGCAAGAACTATTGTTAATGGAGATTTTTCGAAGGCACTTGGCACCGAATGGACTACAGTTGTTGAGGGATTTACCGGCGGCGAGAGTAATCATGGAGTTAAAGATAGTGCATTGAATGTTTATGCTGATTCAGATTGTACTGATGGTGGAAGCTTTACTATCAGTCAGACCTTAACACTTAAGCCGGGTATATACCAATTTGAGGTAAAGAATGCCGGTGACAGCAGAGAATCTAAATCAAAGCTTTCATATACCATTGATGGTGAAGGTGAGAAGACAGTGCCATTGGCAAAATTGGTCAGTTGGAATACATGGACACCTACAAGAACAGAAAGCTTTACTTTGGAAGAGGAGAAGGATGTCATCATTGCAATGACTGTAACCGTTGGTGCAGGTGAATACGAGAATATTGATGATATAAGGCTTTGTAATGTTATTGAGGAACTGGTGAATGATCTTAATGAATTAATATATTCTATTACAGACACAACAATTTATACTGAAGAATCATTGAAGGGATATAATACTGCAAAAGATAATGCTACTAAGATAGCAGAAAAGGATAACCCTACAGAGGAAGAGATAACCAATGCTTATGCTACACTTCAAAAAGCAATAGCTGCATTGGTAGAAAAAACAGCAATAAATACAACGGAAATATATGTAAAAAAGATTCCTAATCTTTCTGACGATTTTATAACAGGTGTGGATGTATCTTCATTTATTGCTGAATATGAGAGCGGCGTCAGATATTATGACTTTGATAGTGATGAGCCATTGGATAAGCAGGGCTTCTTTGACTTCTTGAAAAAATGTGGTGTTAACTGGGTACGTGTTCGTGTATGGAATGATCCATATGATTCCATGGGCTATGGATACGGTGGCGGTAATTGTGATATCGATGTTGCAAAGGAAATAGGTGTACTCGCTAAAAATGCAGGAATTCGGACGCTGGTAGATTTTCATTATTCTGATTTCTGGACGGATCCAAGTAAGCAGATGGTACCGAAGGAATGGGAAGGAATGGACATTGATGAGAAGGCTGCTGAGTTAAAGAAATTCACTGTTGAAAGCTTAGAAGAGTTAACAAAGGCCGGCGTTGATGTTGGAATGGTTCAGATTGGTAATGAGACCAATAATGGAATATGCGGTGAAACGACTGCTAACTGGGAGAATATGGCTAAGCTGTTCAGGGCTGGCAGTGAAGGCGTAAGGGAAGTTGATGAGGACATTTTAGTTACCATCCACCTTGCTGATCCTGATGAAACTACCTTTGACACATATGCCGGCAAACTGAAGGAATTTGGTGTTGACTATGATGTGTTTGCTTGTTCATATTATCCATATTTCCATGGCACAATTGAAAATTTACAAAAGGCACTGACTAAGGTTGCAAAAGATTATAAAAAGAAGGTCATGGTAGCAGAGACAACCTATCTTACAACATGGGATGACGGCGATGGACACGACAATACAAGAAGAAAATCAAGTATAGGCTCTAATGCATTTGCCTATGATGTGTCGCCTCAGGGACAGGCAGATGAATTCAGAGCAGTTGCCAATGCTGTTGCTTCAATAAAGGCTGATGAAGGTACTGAGAATGAAAAGACTATGGGAATCGGTGTATTCTCGTGGGAGCCTGCATGGATTCCTGTAGAAAATCTTGCAGGAAAGAGTGAGGCGCAACAGAAGGCTATTAAGGAGAAAAATGCTGAAAAATGGGAGAAATATGGCTCGGGCTGGGCTTCCAGCTATTCAGCAGAGTATGATCCTGATGATGCAGGCAGATGGTTTGGAGGCTCATGTATTGATAATGAGGCAATATTCGATTTTGACGGAAAAGCACTTCCTTCAGCCATGATGTATAGGTATATTAGAACAGGAACTACCGGAACCACGGCAGATGAGGTTGTCAGTGTTGTGCCTGATCAGCTTAAAACGGTTATGGTTTCCTTGGGCGCCGATCCGATTCCTTCAACAAAGGCAACTGTTTATAAGAGAGATTATTCACAAAAGGACGAGAATGGATATACGATAACCTGGGATGAAGAGGCAATAAAAGAAGCAATTCAAGAGGTTGGAACTTATAAAATACCCGGAACTGTTACCGTTGGTACTAAGACTTATGATTTCGATGATGGCATATATTTTACATTAGAGGTTAGAGATGTAAATTATCTTGACAATTATGGCTTCGAGCTTCCTGATTCGGATTCCGGAAACAGAACATCATGGGATATTACAGTTACAGAAGGAGCTGCCTCAATTATAAAATATAATGGTGAAGATGGGAATTATCAGAATGGTAAGAGGTCAGTAAAGTTCTGGAGTGATAGCTCATTTAAATTTACCGGTGAGCAAAAGGTTACATTGAATAAAGGTATATATGTATATGGTGGATATATTGAAGGAAAGTATGCGGATAAGACCACATCTGACGATAATGTGTTAAGAGTATATACTACCATTGATGGAAAGACAACGTACTCGGAAAATGGAGAACTTACAGGTTATCTTAATTTCAACAGGGTTGAGATTCCTGAGATAGTTATCACAGAGGATGGCACAGAAGTAATCTGTGGCTTTGAGACAGAGGCAGCTGCATCAACATGGGGCTGCTGGGATGACATGTATCTGAATAAGCTATCCACTGAGGAGGAGGAAAAGGCTGCTGCAGATGCAGATAAGCTTATAGCGGATATTGGAGCTGTGACTCTGGAAAAGGCAGATCAGATCAATAAAGCAAGAACGGCTTATGATAAGCTACAGAGTAATACAAAGAAGCTTGTTGTCAATATTGGTATACTTGAGGCAGCAGAGAAGGAGCTTGATGGTTTGGAGGCTGCTGAGGCAAAGAAGGTTGATGCACTTATTGCAGCAATTGGAACAGTTGATTTGAATAGCAGGACTGCTATTGATGCTGCAAGAAAAGCCTATGATGGACTTACACAGGCAATCAAGGATAAGGTAACTAAGCTGGAGGTTTTGAAGTCTTTAGAGAGCGAGATAACAAAGCTTGAAAATGATAATAAGAGCAATGAGCAGGCTGCTGATAATGTTGATAAGCTTATTGAAGCCATTGGAACTGTAACATTAGATAGTAAGGCAGCAATTACCCAGGCAAGAACAGCATATGATGCATTGAGTGATGGTGCAAAGGCAAAGGTAACTAAGCTGGCATTGTTAAAGACTGCAGAGGAAGAGCTTTCGAAGCTTGAAGAGGCTGAGGAAGCTAGGAAATCTGCTGAGGAAAAGGCAGCAGCAGAGAAGAAGAAGGCGGCAGATGAATCAGTTGGCGCAGTAGTTGAATCAACCTCGACCGATACTAAGTACAACATAACAACTTCACCTGCTGCGGAGGGAAGTACAGCAGCTGTCGAGTTTGCCGGAACAACGGATAATACAGAAGCTGTAGTGACGATCCAGGATACCGTTAAGGACGCATACGGAGTGGAGTATGTGGTAACAAAGATTGCTGATAATGCATTTAATTCAAGCAAGGTACTCACAGATGTGACGATTGGTGCCAACGTTAAAGAAATCGGTCAAAATGCGTTTAAGAACTGTACCAAGTTGAGCAATGTTATCATTCAGAGTGACAGCATAGCAAAGATCAATGCGGGTGCATTCAGCGGTGCCAAGGCGCTTAAGTCTATAGATTTATCAGAGTGTAATCTGGAGGTCATTGACAAGAATGCTTTCTCAGGATGTAAGAAGCTGAGCAATATAAAGATCAATGGCAATAAGCTTACAAAGGTTGGCAAGAATGCATTTAAGAACGTTAAGAAAAATGCTAAGATCACCATCTATGCAAAGAATAAGAAGACATACAAGAAGATAGTTAAGCTCATTAAGAAATCAGGAGCTAAGAACGTCAAGTATGCTTACAAGAAAAAGAAATAATAGTCATTAAGATGATGTGATCCATGTTGCCCCGGGCTGTCCAGTCCGGGGCATTTTTTATAAAAAGAAAGATTTAATAGTTATTATGAGTTTTTTTGTAGATTTTTGTTGATTGTTGATGTATAATGCAATTAAAAATATCATTAAATGGTGGTGAGAATGTGGCACAGCAGTTATCGGAATATATATTATTCGCTGATGAGACAAAAAAGACATCTGTAAACCAATATTTCTGTTTTGCAGGTTTGATCATTAAAAGAGGGGTTTATGAAAATATATTAATACCAGAAATAAATAAGTTAAAACAAAATTATTTTAATAGTACTGATGTTGTTTTTCATTATACGGAAATGAAGAATAACAAAGGTGTATTTAATATTTTTAGAGATAATACTATAAGAAATAAATTTTGGACAGATTTTTATAATACTATGAACAATATAGATTTTACAACCATGGGAGTATATTTTGACCAAAGCTTGATGAAAAATCTTTATAAGGGATCAGGAACAACAAATTATGATATTGCTTATAGGCATTTATTGGAAAACTATATGCATTTTTTGAAAGGAAATGATGGAATAGGTTCCGTATGTATTGAATCAAGGACATTTAAAGAGAATGTTTTCTTACAGAAGAATCATTTTGATTATTTAGAAAATGGATCAATATATTATAGCAACAAAGAGGTGGTAAAATATCTATCATCCATTGGATTTATTATTAAGGGAGATAATTGTGTTGGTCTACAAATTGCTGATATAATTCCGGCAAGATTTATGAGGATAGTGAATAAACAAAAGGATAATAATAATCTTAATGAGTTGTTTCATAAAAAAATGTATTATTATAATACTAAGGAAGAGAAAATTTTGGGATTAAAAAATTTGTTATAACTTATTGACTATAATAAAATAATTGTGTTATAATAATTTAGCTTCTAGAGATAGTGTGACTAGTATTTAGAAGTATTCGTATTTAGAAAGTGTATGCTTGTCAGGGATACGAACATTGGAGGTTTTATTTGTGGGGCTTAGTGTGACTAATGCCCCACATTTTTGTGTAAAAAAGTATTAATTATAAAGTTTTAGGATGAGAATGCATTTTAATACAGAAAAGGGAACAGAATAAGGTCGGTAAAGAAGGTTGAACGGAGGTTTATATCTATGTTAGCATTAGCTGGGGTAGTACAGGGTGATTCTGTTGTGTTAGAAAATGACAGTGTTAGGAATTATGATGGTAAAGAGGTTATTCTTATAATCCTTGATGAAACAGTAATGAAGACCAGAAAGAAAATTGACGGGGATTCTTACGGATATGCAACGGAACGAGGAAAGAACGCAGACAATCCCTTAAAATAGGGGTTGCATAACAGCATATATAGAGTTATAATGACCTTTGTTAATTGAATAATTCTTCAAGGCGGAGTGAAAGTCTCCACCGGCGGTGTTTGAAAGAATGATGTATCATTAGAGCATATATAATGCAGTATGGTAGTATAGTTTTCATGAGCCCGCAAGCCTATAGGCACGAACCGGTGCGATTCCGGTGCCGACAGTATAGTCTGGATGGGAGAAGATGTGTGGATAGTATTTGATTTATTGCTATTGGATACGTTGAGTCTTGAAGATGTTAATTCTTTAAGGCTTTTTTTGTATGGGCAGCAGGTGATCTACAATTGTCATGTGGAGTAAGTGATAAAGACTTATCTGCTATATCAAAGCTACGAGAGGACGTGTTGGAAAATGTTCACCGGAATAATAGAAGAGGTAGGGATGATTACGGCAATTGGCAAGGGTGCTAAGTCATCGAAGCTGACAATTAAAGGGAAGCTTATCTTTGAGGACATGCATATAGGTGATTCCATTGCGGTCAATGGTGTCTGTCTTACGGTCACATCTAAGGCAGGGGATACATTTACTGCAGATGTAATGGCTGAAACTCTTAGAAGATCGTCACTTGGCAGCCTAAATGTTGGGAGTTATGTAAACCTTGAAAGGGCTATGGCTGCTAACGGAAGATTTGGCGGGCATATTGTCAGCGGACACATTGATGGAACGGGAGTGATAGAGAGCTTTGTGAGGGAAGATAATGCAGTATGGGTGACGGTCAAAGCCCCGGCGAAGCTGCTAAAATATATTATTGAAAAGGGCTCTATTGCGATTGACGGTATTTCATTGACGGTGGCATATGTTGATGATATCTGCTTTAAGGTATCCCTGATTCCGCATACGGGAGCCAATACAACGCTGCTTGACAAGAGAGTGGGGGATGTAGTTAACCTTGAGAATGATGTTGTTGGCAAGTATGTGGAAAAATTAATGTATTTCAAGGAAGATGAAAATGACTCTTTGGAAGGAGAACTGATGAGCGGTAATGGTAAAAGTGAAGCCACGTCAGCCATTACAATGGATTTTCTTGCACAGCATGGCTTTTCATAGATTTAAAAATATTAGTTGTTTATATTATGTTAAGTTTTTATGTAGATTATATTGCTGGGATAATACCATAGTTATGTAAATTAAAATATAATAGTATAATAGAATTTTATCGTTAATTGTAATACACGTTACTATATTATGTAAAGTAAGATGGTTAATATTATGTTAACAATAATTTCTGTATGCTAATAATCAGGAGGATAAAGACAATGTCAGAATTTAATACAACAGAGGAGCTTGTGGAGGAATTAAAGGCTGGTAAATGCATAGTGGTACTAGATGATGAGGATAGGGAAAACGAGGGAGATGTTATCTGTGCTGCAGAGTTTGCCACTACTGAGAATGTTAATTTTATGGCAAGCTATGCAAAGGGGCTGATCTGTATGCCTATGGACCCGTTATATACGGACAAGCTTCATTTACCCCAGATGTGTATTACCAATACGGATAACCACTGTACTGCATTTTCTGTGTCGGTGGATCATGTGAGCACCACAACGGGAATATCGGCTTATGAAAGAGGCATAACAGCAAGGAAATTTGTTGAGGATGATGCGAGACCTGAGGATTTCAGAAGACCGGGCCACATGTTTCCTCTTGAGGCAAGACCCGGTGGGGTTATTGAAAGACGGGGGCATACGGAGGCAACGGTGGATCTCATGAAGCTTTCCGGGCTTAAGCCTGTGGGATTATGCTGCGAGATTATGAAGGATGACGGAATGATGGCGAGAAAGGATGATCTTTTTGAATTTGCGAAAAAGCATGGCCTTAAGATCGGAACCATCAAGGATCTTGTGCAGTACCGCAAGGAGCATGAGGTGTTTGTGGAATGTGTTGCCAGGGCAAAAATGCCCACAAGGTATGGGGAATTCATGATATATGGTTATGTGAATAAGCTAAATGGGGAGCATCATGTGGCTTTGGTGAAGGGTGATATTACTGATGGCAAGCCTGTTCTCTGCAGGGTTCATTCGGAATGTCTTACAGGGGATGCCTTAGGCTCTGCAAGATGTGACTGCGGACAGCAGTATGATGCAGCGATGAAGATGATTGCAAAGGAAGGCAGAGGCGTGTTACTATATCTGAGGCAGGAGGGACGTGGAATCGGTCTTATCAATAAGATCCGCGCCTACGAGCTTCAGGATCAGGGAAGGGATACAGTTGAGGCGAATCTTGAGCTGGGCTTTCCGGAGGATGCGAGGGATTATACGATAGGAACGCAGATCCTTGTGGATCTTGGTATTAAGGAGCTTAGGCTCATGACCAATAATCCCTTAAAGGTGTATGGGCTTGAGGGCTATGGTCTGTCGATCGTTGAGAGGGTTCCCATTGTGATGGAGCCAGGCAAATATGATGCATTTTACCTAAAGACTAAGCAGGATAAGATGGGGCACATTTTGAATATGTAAAGAAGCTTGATGGACATTTTCATATAAAGAAAAATCAGAGCCTTCTAGCCAAGACTCTGATCAAGATAAAGCAGATATAGCAACAGTAGCCTGTTAACCACCCTTGCTTGATCACATATTATCATTATACAGTTATAAATGTCAAGTAATAGTAGTGAGATATATAATATTACAGAAAAATGAGCAAAGAAAAGCCGGCATAAAACCGGCGGAAAATATAAAGAAAGAAGGAAATATGGGTATGAACACATTAGAAGGAAAATTAGTAGCTAAGGATATGAAGGTTGGCATTGTTGCCGCAAGATTCAATGAGTTTATCGTCTCAAAGCTTATTGGGGGAGCTGTTGATGGCTTGACAAGACATGATGTACCGGAGGATAATATTACACTGGCATGGGTGCCTGGTGCCTTTGAAATTCCCGTTGCAGCTAAGAAGATGGCAGAGTCGGGAAAGTATGACGCAGTGATATGCCTTGGTACAGTTATCCGTGGTGCAACAAGCCATTATGATTATGTGTGCAATGAGGTTTCTAAGGGAGTGGCACAGGTTTCCCTTCAGACAGGCGTGCCTGTTATGTTTGGAATTGTTACCACTGAGAATATTGAGCAGGCGATTGAGCGTGCCGGAACAAAGGCAGGCAACAAGGGCTATGACTGTGCGCTTGGTGCTATTGAAATGGTTAATTTACTTAAGCAGATGTAACCACTATATTGCATATTTTTAGTAGAATTATGCTTGATGATCTGATAGCAGAACATATACATCAATTACAGAAAAGGATTTTAAGATGTCATCACTTTTGTTTTTTGATATTGACGGAACGCTTATAACACTTGATAAGAGACACGCCATGCCTGAAAGTGCCAGGAAGGCTCTTTTGAAGGCGAAGGAGAACGGGCATAAGATAATAATCAATACAGGAAGAGTTAAAACTGCAATAGATAAGCATTTGCTTGAGTTTGGCTTTGACGGGCTTGTGTGCGGATGTGGAACCTATATCGAGTACGAAGGAAAGGAGCTGTTCCATCAAAGGCTATCCAGGGATAAATGCATGGAATACGCAGCAAAGCTCCATGATCTTGGGTATGAAACTCTTTTTGAGGGAAATGAAAGACTTTTTATCGACGGTGAATATGGACCCGGAACATTTATGAGCTTTATCTATGATTATTTCTCCAAGAATAGTGATTATCCAATTGATAAAACATCAAGTCCTGATTTTATCTTCGATAAATTCACAACCAGCAGCAAGGAGGGAAGCGATATTACCGGATTTAATGAGTATTTTGGTGATGTCTTTGATCTTATTCCACATGGACCTGTTGTGATTGAAGCGGTGCCAAAGGGCTTTTCAAAAGCCACTGGGATTAAGCTTCTTATGGATAGATTGGATGTTCCTATAGAGGATTGCTACGCCTTCGGGGATTCTGTTAACGATCTTGAAATGCTTAGGTTTGTCAAGCATTCCGTAGCCATGGGTAACTCGGTAGAGGACATATTAGATAAGGTTGAGTATCGGACAACTGATATTGAGGATAATGGAATTTCAAATGCACTTAGGTATTATTGTTTGATATAAGAGATGATAATACAAGAGCTTTGTTTGAATGTAATAGTAACAGGCAGAGACAATATAAATAATCTTTATATTTACATTATTATTGGTATTAATCGGCAGTTAGGAAGGTATGTTATTATGATCCGTTTGAATAGCCGCCAATTGCATATTATATTAGGAATGCTGATTGCAGCCTCTTTGCTGATAGGCGGTCTTTTTGTTATGGGCAGAGATGAATCCTTTGCATTGCGGGGGAAAATCTCAACTCTTGCAAATGCTTCAGAGGGCTGGGTGGTATCCTATGAAACCTTGGATGAAGCAAAATGGAAGCAGCTTGGAAATCCAGAGAACAAGGAGGCAAAGTGGATCATTTCTGAGGTATTGAATCTCCCGAATACCTTTAAGGTAAAGAGTAAGAATGAGGTTCTGCTGTCTAGGCGGCTGCCTGATTTTACGGCAGATACATTATATATGGTATTCAATTCAAGAAATCAGAAGGTCAGGGTGTCTATCAATAGGGATGTTATTTATGAGACTGGGGAGGATGAACTTTCTTTTCCTTACCACGTAATACCGATTGATTACAGGTATAGAAATGGCAGCATGACAATAAGGATCATCAATGAAAATACTGATGAGGTTACCTTCAGCGCAGTGAAGCTTGGAACATACAGCGAGCTCATATCTGATGCCTTTAGTGAAAATGGAGGCTTTGTAATATTTGGAGGCTTTTTGATCATTGTCAGTATTTCTTTGGCTATTATATGCGTCTTTGCAGCGGCAGAGATTGACAAGAAGTACATGCTTATCTATAGTATTATTGAAAGCTTTATTGCTGGATTATTATTTCTGGTTGAGAGCAGATTGTTCAGAATCATTTTCAGATGGGAGCTGCTTAATTATTATATAAGAGCCTGTATGCTTATAATTGCTGCAGTCGGGCATTTGATAGTGGTGAGGTGCCTTATTAAAAGGAAAAAGATTTTGACTGCGGTTGATATTGGAATTATATTTTACTGCGTGCTGTTCATAAGCGTTTTGGTATTTCAATGGTTTGGGTTGCTTTCATTTGACAAAGTATATATAATTGTTTTATGCTTCTTGGCATTGGGAATAATAATATATACTCTGCTGATGGGCAGTGCTTCTTATGATTACAGGCAGAAGGAAGGGAGGCCTGTGTTCATTGCCAATATAGTGCTGGTCTGTGCCGGTGTAATAGAGGTGGTACTGTATTTTACAGGAGCATCCCATGAGGTTAATGGAAAGCTTATTATTACAGGTGTTCTGATATACTTTCTCATTTTGTGGAATTATGGACTTAAGCGTCTTACGCTTATTGATGATAAGAAGGATGATGATGAGGAAGAGAAGGCTTTACAGGTTATGCAGGAGCGCCTCCTTGAACAGCTTAATCTTAATCTGATATTTGCATCCTTTAAGAGTCTGCAAAAATTAATTAAAAACGGTTCAGAAAACAGTGCCAGGATGGTATATTATATTTCTGTATATTTGATGAATAATGTCAGGGCTATGAACAGCCGTGGAGAGATAACCACGTTTGAAAATGAGCTGGAGCATATCATCTCATATCTTCAGCTTCAGAAGCTTCGCAACAGCAGGTTTTCGTTTGCAATTGAAGAAAAGGCCAAGGATTTTAAGGTGCCTAGAAACACGTTGGAGCCTATTGTGGAAAATGCTGTTAAGTATGGTATTGGCGGTAAGGATAATAAAGGAAATGTTGTTATCAGGACATATGAAAGAGAAGACGGCTATGCAGTCCAGATAATTGATGATGGTATTGGCTTTGATGTAAAGCAGTTAAAGAGACAGAGCGCCACAGCCTTAAAAAATTTGTTTGATATGCTAGAGAATAAATGTCTGGCAAAAACAGAGGTTATCTCTAAGGAGGGAAAGGGAACAGTGGTAACCATAGTCCTGCCCATGCTTGATAATGAGCTGATGTAGGAAGGCAGCTTTAAGGAATTGAAGGATAGCTTTGATCAGATATGGAAGCTGCTTGGAATATATGAAATTAGCACATGAGAATAGTTTTTTGATTTTTAAAGAGAGAGGATATATATGAATATGGAAAATATGCCACAGGGCGCTGCAGGTAATTCAAATAAAAGGAAAAGGATGAATCCGGATAATATGAGCATAGCGGATAGATTTGTTACTGCTATGTTCTCACCTGGAGATTATCCGGTGCTTTTAAAGCTTAAGGCTGGCAAGATAGTATCCTTTGTGGGCATTCTTGTACTGCTGCTTACCTTAATACAATATGGAATTCCCATGCTTGCTGCCATAGCGGGTTATGGCGGGGTGAGGAATTATATTCTTGCTGAGCTTCCGCAGTTCTCACTGGAGAATGGGATATTTACAGTGGATGAAAGAATGGAAAGGGAGGATGACTCAGCCGGTATATATATTCTTGTTGACACCTCTGTTGACAGCTTTACAAAGGATGATGTTGATACTGATCTGTTAGAGGCTGTGCTGGTGAGCAGATCAAACATGCTGATGTATAACAATGTAACCGGCATTGGAGGGATTGTTCAGGAGCAGAGGTTTTCAGATTTCGGTAATGCAAGGATCAATAATGAAATTGTGGCCGGATGGGCTCCTGTAATATATGTGTGCATGGCAGCAGTGTTTGTAATGCTCTATGTTATTACTCTTGTAAGATATTTAGGCTCAGCACTTTTATATGCATTTATTATGTTTATGTTATCAAGAATTATGACGGGTAAGATTACCTTTGGAACAATGTACAAGATTGCTCTGTTTGCTCAGACGGTGGGTGCTCTTGTGCTTGCGGTTTCCAATTTTATAGGAACACCTGTGTTTATGATGGCTGGAAGTACATTTGCCATGATAGTAACAGTGCTTATAATGAACAGGGCGTTTTTCAAGATCGTGCCTCCGCCAAGAGCATCATGATCTTTGTTTTGTTTGATTGAATCGCTGGGTAATCCCATGTTTTTGCTATTGCAGGCTGGCCAGAAGCTTAGAAATCTCTTCCCTGGTCATGCTGCTTAAGGAAGAATTGTGAAAGGTTCCTTCATTTGTTACATCCCGCATAAACCACTGGGGAGGAATATAGGAATTGGCACTTTCCTCATCAGGAAATTCAACTTCAGCTAAAATCAGTCCTTCAAAATCCTTATGAAAGATGTCTAGCTCAATCGTAAGACCATTCTTTCCCGGCAGATTATATCTTGTTTTGCTTATGACAGTGCCTTCTGTTTTGGCAAGAAGCTTTTCGTAAGCCTCCCTTGTGAGAGGAAATTCCTCCTCACTCCTTGACATAAATCCCGGTCCCTTGTAAGTAAGTATATATTCCTTATCCTTTTTTCTTATACGAAGAACAGGCTCAGTGATAATATAGGCCTGCTCCAATTCACTTTTAGGATACTCCGTGTAATTATCCGGAAGATTTTCCCTTGATATCAAATATTTTCTTTCGATTTCTAATGATATTTTTTTTTCTTTTATGTCTGACATGTTATCTCCTCTTTAATTATAATTATATTATACAATCATATATGTAGAAGCCCTTAAAGTCAAATAATATTGAAGGGACATCTGTTTTGTGGTATATTTTGTGGTGGTAATGTTTGTTATTTAAGGGTTCATACTAAATGATGAAGTAAGATAATATTTACATTATAATTAATATAATAACATAAAAATATTTAAGGAGGTTATGAAGAATGAAGAAGGCGTATTTATTTTTTGCAGAGGGCTTTGAAGAGGTTGAGGCACTTACGGTTGTTGACCTTTTAAGAAGAGGCAAGGTTAACTGTATTACGGTTTCTGTTTCAGGGGATTATGATGTGACTGGTTCACATGGTATTACAATAAGAGCTGACCGGCTGTTTGATGAAAAGGATCTTAATGACGCAGACATGATAATACTTCCGGGAGGAATGCCTGGTACTAACAATCTTAAGGCTCATGCCGGACTTGATAAGCTTATACGACAGTATGATAAGGATGGAAAGTATCTTGCAGCAGTATGCGCTGCGCCCACTGTATATGGGGAAAAGGGACTTCTTGAAGGGAAGAATGCCACCTGCTATCCAGGAATGGAGGAGGGGCTTAAGGGGGCTAATGCCAGGACTGATTCTGTTGTTCATGACGGACAGTATATAACCAGCCGTGGAATGGGAACATGTATTGATTTCGGACTTAAGCTTCTTGAATTGTTAGAGAGTAAGGAGATTGCTGATACGATCGGTAAGGCAGTTGTCTATCTCGACTGATTACAGGCTGGTTATTTAGGGAATGTAAGAAATATGTTTTGTATTTGTACTGTGATGTGTAATACTGATTAAAGGCATTAAGATTGTTTGAAAGGTGCAGCTAAGAAATATATGTATGAGATCAGTGTACCGGTCAGAGGACTGGTTGAATTTATTTGCAGAAATGGTGATATTACCGGTGGTGAAGGAACCTTTAATAAAGAGGCTATGCAGGCCGGAAGCCGGATACATAGAAAAATCCAGGGGAAGATGGGCTTTAATTATCAGGCAGAGGTTCCCTTAAAAATCAATATTGAGAAACCGGATTTTGTTCTCACGATTGAAGGCAGAGCAGACGGAATTCTGACTGAGGATAATAATGTTACCATAGATGAGATCAAGGGCGTATATAAGAAGCTGGAGAATATGACAGAGCCTGTATATGTTCATAAGGCACAGGCTATGTGTTATGCATATATATATTCTCTTCAAAATAATCTTAAAAGTATAACGGTGCAAATGACCTACTGTAATCTTGATACAGAGCAGATAAAAAGATTTAAGGAACTATTTACCTTTGAAGAATTGAAAAAGTGGTTTGATGACATTGTGGACAGATACTGTATGTGGATGCAGTTTGATGTGGATAACAGAAGGCTGAGGAATGAGACCATAGAGGATCTGGAATTTCCATATGAGTACCGCCCGGGGCAGAAGGATATGACTGCCATGGTATATCTTTCCATCAGAGACAGGAAAAACCTGTTTGTGCAGGCACCCACAGGGATTGGCAAGACAATGGCTGCCCTGTTTCCAGCCATACAGGCCATGGGCAATGGATATGGTGAGAAGCTTTTCTACCTGACTGCTAAGACCATTGCAAGGGGTGTGGCTCTTGACGGTCTTAACATATTAAGAGACAGGGGGCTGCATTTCAGAAGTGTGCTCATAACTGCAAAGGAAAAGATATGTCCTATGGATGAGGTTAACTGTGACCCGGAATACTGTCCTTATGCAAAGGGTCACTATGACAGGATCAATGAGGCAATGTATGACTGCCTCTGCCATGAGGATAATGTTACGAGAGATGTGCTGCTTGAGTATTCCAATAAGCATATGGTGTGTCCCTTTGAAATGGGGCTTGATGTAAGCCTTTTTGTAGATGGGATAATATGTGATTACAATTATGTCTTTGATCCAAGGGTAAAGCTTAGAAGATATTTTGGAGAAGGGGCAAAGGGAGAATATATCTTTCTCACTGATGAGGCCCATAATCTTGTGGACAGGGCTTCATCCATGTACAGCGCAGACCTTCACAAGGAAGATTTTCTGAAGCTTAGGAAATTACTGCAGCCCTTCAATTCAAAAATTGGAAAGCTATTGTCCGGTTGTAATAAAGAGCTATTGGAAATTAAGAAACAGTGTGCCGGAGAGGGTGAAAAGGGCAGAGGAAGATATGTGGTGCTTAGTGATATCAGTGATCTGTATATCAAGCTTTTGAGGCTGCATGCCCAGTTGGAATCATTTATGGAGGAAAGTAAGGAAATCGGTGAGCTTAAACCCCATAAGGATGAAATATTGGATTTCTATTTTCAGATAAACCAGTTCCTTAACATATATGAGCTGGTGGATGACAGCTATGAGATATATGGAGAACAGCTTGATGATAAAACATTTATATTAAAGCTTTATTGTATTCATCCTGCAACTAATCTGACTGACTGTATAGAGAAGGGGAATGCAACGGTTTTCTTCTCTGCCACAATGCTGCCCATTAATTATTACAAAGAGCTTTTGCACAATGATGAAGAAGACAGGGCTATATATGTACCCTCCCCATTCCCAAAATCCAACAGAAGAATTATAGTTGGCAGGGATGTGAGCAGCAGATATAAAATGCGGGGACCATCCATGTATGAAAGAATAGCCAGTTATATAGATATTATGGTGAAGGGAAGAGATGGAAAATATATGGCATTTTTCCCATCATATAAAATGATGCGTGATGTATATGATAAGGCTATGGAGATGAATCTATTTGAAGACTATGAGGTGGTAAGACAGGATTCATTTTTGACAGAGAAAGGCAGAGAGGAATTTGTAGAAAAGTTCAGATCATCAGACGAAAGGGTGCTCGGATTCTGCATATTAGGCGGTATCTTTTCAGAGGGTATCGATCTTACAGGAGACAGTCTCATAGGAGCTGCGATCGTTGGAACAGGGCTTCCTATGGTCTGCAATGAGAATGAGATCAAGCTTAATTATTTTGCAAGGCGTGAGGATAAGGGCTTTGAATATGCATACCTTTATCCCGGAATGAATAAGGTGCAGCAGGCAGCGGGAAGAGTCATAAGGACAATGGAGGATAAGGGAGTGATAATGCTTCTGGATGAACGCTTTATCACAAGGCAGGTGGTTGATACATTCCCGGCAGAATGGGAGGATTACCGGGTTGTAACACTTGAAACAGCAGCAGGTGAGCTTTCAGATTTTTGGGAAGCTGTATGACTAGTATTACTGCTGCTCTCTAAAATATTCTTGTATTACTTATATTCATGTGATACACTCATTCCGTAATCTTGTTATACTAGTTCACCTTATTAATTGCCGAAGGCAATTGATTAGTTGAACTGCATATACCGCGGGAACAAATTAAAATCGGTAGGTGATTTCGTTCGCGAGTATAATTGGTAATTGTGAAACTCATTACTTGACACAAAAGCTCAAAAGGAGAACAAATGAAAAGATTATTTGTCAGTGATCTGGATGGCACTCTGTTAAACAGAAGTGCATTGTTAAATGAAGAAACAATAGAGATTATCAACAGCTGCATAGAAGGGGGGATGGATTTCACCATATCAACTGCCAGGACGCCCTCTAATGCACTTAAGATACTAAAGCCCCTTAAGCTTAGCCTTCCAATTACCCTAATGAATGGTGCACTGGTGTATGATGTTGCTAACGGGCGCTATATTAAGGAAGAATATCTGGACGAGCTTGTTGTCATGGTTATTCTTGGACTTGTGAAAACAAGAGGCTTATCCTGCTTTTTGTACGGAGTAAAGGATGGAGTGCTTACTGCATATTATGATAGTGTGGAATCAAAGTCACTCACTTATTTTCGTAATGAGAGAATTATGAAATATGATGAAAAATTTGTTGAGGTTGACGACCTTAGCTTAATTGCCAAAGACAAGGTATTATACTGTGTCCTGAGAGAACCTAAGGAAATGCTGGAGGGACTTGGGAGAGAGCTGACAGTTGTCAGAGGAGTCAAGGCAGAATTCTATCCGGACGTTTATAACAGCGAATATTACATGCTAGATATATACAGTGAAGCTGCTTCAAAAAAGGATGCAATAGATATGCTTAGGAAGCAGGGAGGATATGACAGTGTTATAGGCTTTGGTGATAATCTTAATGACAAGGCGCTGCTAGAGGCCTGTGATTATTTCTATGCAGTGAGCAATGCCCATCCGGAAATTCAAAATATGGCAGATGCGGTCATACCATCTAATGAGGAAAATGGCGTTGCAAGATATCTTCAGCAGATTATGAATGAGCAATGAATATGATAAGTTTTTTGAGAAACAGAGAATAGATATTATGAAGTAATAGATATAGAAGTACTATGCATAGAAGTGGTATATATAGAAAAAATAGATATAAGAATATTAGTAAGCTAAGACAAATGGGAGATGAATAGGTAAATGGAGAATATTACAGTTAAAGACATTGTGGAGATGACAGGCGGAGTTCTTCTTTGTGGAGACGAAAATACTGTGGTTACAGATGTATGTATCAATTCAAAGGAGATCAAGGAGGGGGATCTTTTTGTCCCTATCATTGGAGAAAATGTTGACGCTCACAGGTTTATAGAATCTGCATTGGAAACAGGTGCAGCCACCCTTACATCAGAGCATGATGGAGTGATAGTTGCTGAAAAGCCTTACATACGCGTGGATAATACCCAGGTGGCACTGCAAAGGATAGGCGAGGGGATCAGAACCCGTCTTATCGATGTACCTATAGTGGCAGTTACCGGAAGCGTGGGGAAGACCACTACAAGGACAATGATTGCACATGCGCTTGCAGCAGGAAAGAAAACCTATCAAACAGAGAAGAACTATAATTCACAGATAGGAGTTCCTATAACTCTCTCACGCATGAGCAGTGAGAATGAAATTGCTGTATTAGAGCTTGGTATCAGCGAGGATGGACAGATGGATACATTATCCTACATGGTGAGACCTGACATGGCGGTCGTCACTACTATTGGAGTGGCTCATATAGAGTTTATGAAGACTAGGGAGAATATTAGAAAACAAAAGCTTTCTATAATACACTCCATGAAGAAGGGCGGTACACTTTTCTTAAATGGAGATGATGATATGCTTCAGGATGCTGTTAAGACGGAGAAGCTTACATGTAAAACCATTTACTATGGAACTGAAAATTGGTGTGACTATTATGCAAAGGATATTGCATATCACAGTGACCATACAACCTTTACATGTGTTCATGGAGTGCAGCAGATAGAGGTTAAGCTAAAGGCATTTGGAAAGCATAACGTGGCAAACTGTGTAGCTGCTCTTGCCGTTGCAAATGAGAATGGTGTTTCTCTTGAAAAGGCAGCAGCATATATGGAGTCCTACGAGGGACCCAGGCAGAAGATCATCAGAGCGGATGGCAAGTTTACCATGATTGATGATACCTATAACGCCAGTCCTGATTCCATGAGGGCAAGCATCAATGTGCTCTGTGATATGCCCTGTGATGGAAAGCGTATTGCAGTGCTTGGGGATATGTTAGAGCTGGGAGAGAAGTCCGAAGAATATCATCGTGATATTGGAAGATATCTTCTCGGCAAGCCGGTGGATGAAGTGTATGTGATCGGTGAACTCGCTGCCTATATTAAGGATGAGATGAAGCAGAGTGATTCGGAAAATATCAGAGTATTTTCATTTTCGGACAATGAAGAGGCGGCTATGAGTCTGGTGGCAATTTTACAGCCGGAGGATGTACTGCTTGTTAAAGCATCAAATGGAATGCATTTAAATGAGCTTGTAAGTATATTGAAATCCTCATGACAGTAAATTGTGAAATTTGACTGCGGTTAAAAAATGGTAAAAATACAATACCCTTTTTTGTGCATTTTGTTGTGAAACTTAAAAAAATTATTTCTTTGCTTGTCGATACTAGAGAAAATTTCCTAAAATGTTGCAAAATGCTAATTTTTGGAGTAGTATGAACATTGATGTTAGGCAACATGAGTTTTTTACATACATAATAGGTAGCTGAATAATAGATCAGTTACTACATTTAAAAATGGAGGATTTGAATTATGGCAACAAAGAAAGAAGAGCAGGTTAAAGCAGCTATGGCTAAGGTAGAGGCCGCTAAGAAGGCTGAGGCAGCAGCAGAGAAGAAGGCAGCTGAGACAAAGGCAGCAGCCAAGGCTCCTGTAGCAAAGGCAGCAGCAGAGAAGAAGGCTCCTGCAAAGAAAGCAGCAACTGCTAAGACTACAACAACAAAGGCAGCAGCAGAGAAGAAGACTCCTGCAAAGAAGGCAGCAACAACTAAGACAACAGCAACAAAGGCAGCAGCTAAGAAAGCACCTGCAAAGAAAGCAGCAACAGCTAAGAAGGCACCTGCAAAGAAGACAGCAGCAAAGAAGACTACTGCAAAGAAGGCTACTGAGACAGTTTACGTTCAGTGCTTCGGTTATGAGATTACAACAGATGATATTAAGGCAAAGGTTGCAGATGCAATCGGCAAGAAGTCTGTTAAGGAGCTTAACATCTATGTAAAGCCTGAAGAGGGAATGATCTACTTTACAGCAGATGGTGAGCAGGGCAGCGTTAATATTTAATTATTAATAATGTAATGCGGCTATGAGGGACATCGTTAACATCGGTGTCCCTTTTTCTAGAATTATGGGAAGGAAAGGTATAATATGAAGCTTGGATTTATTGGCTGTGGCAATATGGCAAGTGCAATGATCAAAGGTATCATTGGTAATGGCATAATTCCCGGTGATCAGATAATTGGGTATGATGTATTAGAGGAAAGTGCCAAAAGAGCTGCCAAGGAATTTGGTATCAGGATAGCATCCGATAATAATAAACTGGCTGAAGAATCAGATATTATAGTTTTGGCTGTTAAGCCACAGTATTACGAAGGTGTGATATCAGAGATCAAAGACACTGTGAAGGACGGACAGATCATTGTAACTATTGCACCGGGTAAAACTCTTTCATGGCTTTCGGAGCAGTTTGGAAAGAAGGTAAAGCTTGTTCGGACAATGCCTAACACCCCTGCTCTTGTGGGAGAGGGAATAACTGCCGCATGCTGTAATGATCATGTTACAGAGGAGGAGCTTGACAGAGTTGTTTCTATATTGAAGGGCTTTGGTAAATGTCAGATCGTTTCTGAAAATCTTATGGATGTGGTTGTTTCTGTAAGCAGCAGTTCTCCCGCTTATGTCTTTATGTTCATAGAGGCAATGGCTGACGCGGCTGTTGCGGACGGAATGCCCAGAGCACAGGCTTATGAATTTGCAGCGCAGGCAGTACTTGGAAGTGCCAAGATGGTTCTTGAGACAGGTAAGCATCCGGGAGAGCTTAAGGATATGGTGTGTTCTCCGGCAGGAACAACTATTGAAGCTGTCCGTGTGTTAGAGGAAAAGGGAATGCGCAGTGCAGTATTTGAGGCTATGAAGGCTTGTACCAGAAAAGCAAAAGGTATGTAGATATACTGATCATTACAGATATACAAATGTATGCGGAATATTCACAACACAATATATTATTAAGGAGTTGTATTTATATAATAATAACGATATATTAAGGAGGAAAAATATATGCAGTATGAAATAGTAGGAAGTACAGTACCGGCAGTGGAGGTGACACTTAATCGTGGAGAGTCAATGTATACCCAGAGCGGAGGAATGGTATGGCAGACAGAGGGTATTAATATGACAACCAATACAAAGGGCGGCCTTATGAAGGGACTTGGAAGAATGCTTGCCGGGGAGTCATTATTTATGGCTACATATTCTTCTGAGACTGATGGGGCTAAGATTGCTTTCGGCTCAACTGTTCCCGGTGATATTATTCCTGTTAATCTTACAGGTAATCCCGGAATCATCGCACAGAAAAAGGCTTTTCTATGTGCACAGGAGGGAGTTAATGTAAGCATTACTCTCACAAAGAAGTTTACATCCGGTATGTTTGGCGGTGAGGGTTTTATCTTAGAGGATATCTCAGGTGACGGATATGCTTTCTTAGAGGTTGATGGTGACAAGGTCATAAAGGAATTGGCACCAGGAGAGGTTATTAAGGTAGATACAGGCAATGTTGTTGCATTTGATAAGACTGTTAAGTATGAAATCGAGACAGTCAAGGGTCTAAGTAATATATTCTTTGGCGGTGAGGGCCTTTTCCTCACTAAGCTTACAGGCCCGGGTAAGGTTGTTTTACAGACACAGAATTTCAATGATTTTGCAGGCCGTATCATTGCAATGATGCCAAGCCGCGGCTGAAGTGTAGTGGAAACCATTATTGACAGCCTGTGACAGATTATGGTTTCCGCATTATTAAACAGATTGTATATATTATTAAGAGGTTTTTAAAGTGGCAGCTGAGAGTAGTAATAAGAGCATTCAATGGAAGAAAATAAGAGAAAGCATATTTTCCATGGTATCGGTGGGAGTTGTTAATGAGCCGGTGAACCAGGCATACGATATTATCAGTACCGGAGCATTAGTAATCAATCTTACGGCAGCAATACTTAACACATATGACAGCCTTAGTGCATCCTATGGCAGCCTGTTCATGATGATCGAGAAGATAACGGTTGCTTTCTTTGCCATTGATTTTATATTAAGACTTTTGACGGCTGCAGAATTATATCCCAATGATAAAACACAGGTGGCAGTGAGAAGGTATATCCTCTCCTTTGCAGGTATAGTGGATATACTTTCCTTCCTGCCATATTATTTACCTGTGTTTTTTCCGTCAGGTGCCGCAGTATTCAGAATGTTCAGGGTTGTGAGGATATTAAGGCTGTTCAGGATCAATGCGTATTATGATTCCTTAAATGTAATTACAGAGGTTCTGTCAAGCAAGAGCCAGCAGCTTATGTCATCTGTTTTTATCATTGTTGTTCTTATGGTTGCTTCAAGCTTATGTATGTACAGTGTAGAGCATACGGCACAGCCTGAGGTTTTTCAGAATGCCTTTTCCGGAATATGGTGGGCGGCATCTACCCTTTTGACTGTGGGTTATGGAGATATATATCCCGTTACCACACTGGGGAAGTTTTTTGGAATCGTGATTGCATTTCTTGGCGTCGGAATGGTTGCTATACCAACAGGTATTATATCTGCTGGATTTGTTGAGCAGTATACAAGGCTTACGGAGCTCGGGGATTTTGCAGCAGAGCAGGATATTCATTTTATAGAGATAGTGCTTAAAAAACGCGATAAATGGGCCGGGAAATTCATTCGTGAGTTAGGACTGCCGGCTAATACGATAATTGCCCTTATTGAACGCGGTGATGATATTCTTATTCCAAAGGGTGATGTAAAGCTACAGGCTGGTGATGTGCTGGTCCTTGGCTCAGAAGCCCTTAAAAGCGGAAGACCGCTTCATTTGACTGAGGTTAATATTGGCCCGGAACACTCCTGGAGGGGACAGGCAATCAAAGAGCTTGATATGTCAAGAAAGATGCTGATCGTTATGATCAAAAGAAATGGTAGGGGTATCATACCTGACGGTGAGCTTGTTATCGAAGAGGGAGATGTGGTGATAATCAGTGACTTTAGAAAACGTTAAATGACAGACAATTTTATTGACGAATATATAAATTGTTGGTATTATTTGAATGTTGTTTTTGTATATGTATATTTTGTAAAACATACTATTAAGGAGGATTATAATAATGTTCAAGAAGTTTATTAAGGTGGCAGCAGCAATGACAATGTGTTTATGTCTCACAGCATGTGGTGCAGGTAATGGTGAAACATCATCAAATGAGAGCAATGACGTATCAGTAGAGGAAAGTTCTTCTGATGACAGTGCTGCCACAGTAGAGGATATGGCAAAAATCAAGGATAATGGCAAGCTTGTTATCGGCATTACAGATTTTGAACCTATGGATTACAAGGATGATAACGGCGATTGGATAGGCTTTGATGCCGATATGGCAAAGGCTTTTGCTGAGAGCCTTGGGGTAGATGCAGAGTTTGTTGAGATTGAGTGGGATAACAAGGCACTTGAGCTTGACTCGGGAAGTATAGACTGTGTATGGAATGGTATGACATTGACTGATGAGGTATTAAGCGCAATGGATTGTTCTAATGCATACTGCAATAATTCACAGGTCGTTATTGTTCCAAAGGATAAGGCAGATGACTATCAGACTGTAGACAGTGTAAAGGAGCTTAATTTTGCTGTTGAGGTAGGAAGTGCCGGTGCAGCTGAGGCGGAAAATAACGGACTTAATTATACAGAGGTCACAAGCCAGGCAAATGCTCTTATGGAGGTTGCAGCCGGAACATCAGATGCAGCTATCATTGATTCACTTATGGCTGCTGCCATGGTTGGAGAAGGGACAAGCTATGAGAATCTTACATACACAGTCGGACTTAACGACGAGAAGTATGGTGTAGGCTTTAGAAAGGGCTCTGACCTTGTTGCAGCATTAAATGATTTCTTTAAGACAAGCTATGAAGATGGATCTATGACAAAGATTGCAGAGACATACGGTGTACAGGCTGCACTTATTGAGCAGTAATAATATATATTTGATTTTGTATAAATGCTGGTATTATTTGATAACTGAGAGGTATGTGATGGATACTTTTATAGAGCAGCTTCCTATTGTTGTTCATTCCTTGAATATTGGATTTCTTCAGACATTAAAGCTGTTTTTTGTGACTCTTATAGGTGCGCTTCCATTAGGACTGATAATATGCTTTGGCTCAAAGTCTAAGATCGCACCTGTCAGATTTATATTGAAGATTTTTATATGGATAATAAGAGGGACTCCATTGATGATCCAGCTTTTGATCATCTACTATTTCCCAGGGCTGGTTTTACATAATCCTATCTGGGGCGGTGATGAATCGGGAAGATTTTTTGCGTCATCTGTGGCATTTATCATTAATTATGCCTGTTACTTTTCTGAGATATTCAGAGGCGGGATCATCAGTATTCCTGTTGGACAGGATGAAGCAGGACTTGTGCTTGGTATGACCAGGTCTCAGATATTCTTTAAGGTGAAGCTTTTACAGATGGTTAAGAGAATTCTTCCTCCCATGTCCAATGAGATTTTGACTCTGGTCAAGGATACCTCTCTTGCCAGAATTATAGCACTGCAGGAGGTTATCTGGGCGGGCCAGGCATTTATGAAGGGTTCCCAGGGAATATCGGGAGCGATCTGGCCTCTGTTTTTTACAGCAATATATTATCTTATTTGTAACGGACTTCTCACCCTGCTTCTTGGCGGGCTGGAGAAGAAGCTTGAGTATTTCAGGTAGGATTGGAGGATGCTATGAGTATTTTAGAGGTAGAACATATCGGCAAATCCTTCGAGCATACTGAGGTGCTTAAGGATATATGCTTCACTATGGAGGAAAGCCAGGTGCTTTCCATTATAGGTTCATCGGGAAGCGGAAAGACAACGCTCCTTCGTTGTCTCAATTTCTTAGAGCATGCAGATTCAGGTGTGATCAAGGTTGCCGGTAATGTGGTCTTTGATGCAGATGATAAGGAGTATCTAAAGGATTCTGTTATAAGGAAGAACAGGCTTCATTTCGGAATGGTATTTCAGTCCTTTAACCTGTTTCCCCAGTATACTGCTTTGCAGAATGTAATGCTGGCAAAGCAGCTCCAGGCGGAGAAGCTTCCTGATTTTAAGGCTAAGAAAAAGGAGATATTCACTGAGATAGAGGATGAAGCGAAAATGCTCCTGTATCAGATGGGATTGTCTGAGAGAATGAACAATTATCCCCATCAGCTTTCAGGTGGGCAGTGCCAGAGAGTAGCCATTGCAAGAGCGCTTGCTATGAAGCCTGATATACTTTGCTTTGATGAGCCCACCTCAGCCCTTGATCCGGAGCTTACAGGAGAAGTGCTTAAGGTTATCAAGGAGCTTGCAGAGCAGAAGATGACCATGATAATCGTTACCCATGAGATGGCCTTTGCAAGGGATGTGTCAGATGAGGTCATATTTATGGATGACGGATATGTACTTGAGTACGGAACCCCGGATGAGGTGTTCAATCATCCGAAGGAGCAAAGAACCAAGCAATTCCTTGGAAGATTCATAGAAGGTTAATTATAGTTTTTTGTAGGCACTTTGATGGCAGAACATTATATTAATGCATCTTTGAGGAGGAAGGATATGGTAGTCAAGATAGAGAATCTGGTCAAGAGCTATGGTGACTTTGTAGCACTTGACCATTTTAGCTTAGAGATTGAAGAGGGAGAGGTTTTCGGTCTGCTGGGTCCTAACGGCAGCGGAAAGTCTACAACCATGAACTGCCTGTTGTCATTGCTGCAATATGACGAGGGAACGATCGAGGTCTTTGGACAGGAGATGAAGCCGGACAGCTATGAGCTTAAGAAGGACATAGGAGTAATACTTCAGAATGTGGCCGTCTTTGATGAATTAAATGTGGAGGAGAATATTGATTATTTCTGCGGTCTCTATATAAAGGATAAGAAGAAGCGCAAACAGTTAGTTGAAGAAGCTATGGAGTTTGTTGAGATAACAGAATACAGGAAATTTTACCCTAAGAAGCTTTCGGGCGGACTTTTGAGGAGACTTAATATCGCATGCGGCATTGCACATAAGCCGAAGCTCATAATCCTTGATGAGCCTACAGTTGCAGTTGATCCCCAGAGCCGTAACAAGATATTAGAGGGCATCCAGAAATTAAATGAAAATGGTGCTACTATCATTTACACTACCCACTATATGGAAGAGGTTGAGCAAATATGCACCAGGATACTTATTATGGATCATGGCAGGAGCATTGCAGTTGGGACAACGGATGAACTCAAGGCCATGATAGACCTTGGTGAGACCATAACCATGGAGCTTCCGGAATTGTCTGATGAGATAAGAAGCTTAATTGAAGCACTGCCTCATGTTATAGGAGTGGAATATGATGGGGCGTTTTTGAAGGTGAGATTTTCAAAGGGAAAGCATAATCTTATAAGGCTTCTTGATGTGATGAAGGAGCATGATGTTACATTCCGTGGTGTTCATTCAGAGCTGCCTACACTTAATGATGTATTTCTTGAGATCACAGGCAAGGAGCTTCGAGACTGATCCGATCATTATTTTTTATTGTTTTCTGTGCAAATAATATAATTTTATGGCAGAATGAGGAACGTTAGCCGGGCAAAAATGTATTACCTGATGGGGAGCTTTAATAAAGCAAATATTTTTAGCAATTCCCTATGAAGTACTATGCCGGAAAGGATATGGAGATATGTTGCGTTACATTTACAAGATCAAAATTGTATTAAGGACTCCGGTGGCTATTTTCTGGACTCTTGTGTTTCCTATATTCCTTGGAATGCTGTTCTACTTTATGTTCGGCAATATCGACTTGGAGCAGCAGTTTTCAAAGATTCCCATGGGAGTATATGCTGAAATAGAGAATGAGAACTTCATGCAGATGCTTAATGAGGTCAAGACAGAGGATGATGAGCCCATGTTCGATGTGCACATATATGACAGTGTGGAAGAGGCTGACAAGGCACTTATATCAGATGATATAGATGGTTATGTCATTGTGAGAGAGAAAGAGGAAACTGAGAGTAACGAGAAGGATACATCAGGTATAGATGGTGTTCTTGGTGAAGATGATATAATGAACAACAGTATTTTTTCCAATGTAGGACAGGAAGTGATTGGTGGAATGTTGCCTAATGATATGTCAAAGGAAGAAATCATTTCCTGGATGATAGCCAACAAGGACCTTATTACCGATTTTGTTAAGGAATCCGGTAATGAGGGTGTGGAAGACTTTGATTTTGACCGGGATATGGATCTTGATAATATAGCGGGACAGGTTCAGTCCATGATGAACAACACTTCCTCTGAATATGAGATGGTGGTCAGGGATATGGATGTGGGGGCTTCCGTCATTAAGACATTTCTTGATCAATATATCCAGTCAAATGAGATGATAACAAAGGCTGCAGCTGATGATCCGGGTAAGATCATGAAGGTTATATCAGGTTTATATGGCGAGGGCATCGAGATCAAAGACATACCATTAAAGGGAGAGGATAAGAGCCCTTATACCCAGTATTTCTTTGCTCTTATCGCCATGACATGTCTTATTGCATCACAGTTCGGTCTGGAAAACGGGAAGTCAATCCAGGTGGATCAGAGTGCCCTTGCTGCAAGAAGAAATGTTGCTCCCACACCTAAGCTCTCACAGGTGGTAACAGACTTTCTTGGAACATATACCATCTTTTCCGCAATGCTTATGATAGTTCTTGCAGTTGTTGTGTTCGTATATAAGCAGGATTTCGGATCAAATGCAGGGCTTATTGTGCTTAACGCATTGGTGGGTGGTTTTACGGGGCAGGCAGCGGGAACTATGATCGCTGTTATGTCTTCCGGGGATGCAAAGAAGAAGGACAGCCTGTGCGTTCTGTTCTTTATGGGAAGCTCCTTCTTAAGTGGTCTTATGTGGGCAGATATTACATATTATCTCGAGGAAAAGCTTCCGATAGTTAACCGTATCAATCCTGCGACCCTTATTGTTAACGGGTTTAGGAGCATAGCGGTATTTGGCAATTACAGGCAGTATTTTACAAACCTTGCAACACTTTTCGGCATAGGTGTATTATTTATACTGATCAGTGCTGCAAAGCTTAGGAGACAGAAATATGCAAGTATTTAAGTTGTTTTTTAAGGTTTTGAAATCATACAAGGGTGTAATATTGGTATACGGTATAGTATCATTTGCGGTGGCATTTTTGATGACGGGACCTAATTCAGGAGGCGCTGCAAAGAAGGATTCGGATGAGATGCTAAGACAGACACCTGTTAATATTGCGGTCATTGACAGGGATACCGGCAATATGGGAGAGATAGTGAAGGAGTTTGTTAAGAAAAAGAACAAGCTTGTTGATATAGAAGAAAATGATGAGGCTATCGCCTACCAATTATATTGGAGAGCGGTTGACTATGTTCTGATCATACCAGAGGGCTTTCAGGATAAGCTGCTTGTGGGAAAGGAGCCTGCCTTTGAGGGTATGTCCACACCGGGTACATATAAGGCGGCA
Source organism: Lachnospiraceae bacterium (assembly GCA_017470935.1). GTDB lineage: Bacteria > Bacillota > Clostridia > Lachnospirales > Lachnospiraceae > CAG-590. The sequence continues at coordinate 50,854 of JAFUXG010000047.1, read as the reverse complement.
TATTTTACAAGCGAGCTTACAATGTATATATCTAAGATAAAGGGCCTTGTTGAAGCAGGATATACCTTGGATGAGGCAGTGAAGCTCCTTGATGAGATCGGCAAGGAGGAGTGTACTGTATCACTGGCGTCATTTGTAAATGAGAACCAGCATGATGCGGCAACGGTGTTCTTAAGCTTTGTACCATACATGTTCATTACACTTTGTATGGGCGGCATGGGAATGGCTCTTATGAGATTTAACGAGAAGGAAGTATCTGCAAGGATGGAATGTTCCCCCACACCTCTTTATGAGCGGACCGCAGGCTTTATATGCGGAACACTTTTTTATGGAGCAATTCTGTTCGTTGTGGTAATGATAGCAGCATGTGCAGTGTCAGGTGGAAGTCTTTTGTCAGATACCAGGCTGCCGTACTTTATAGTTAATATATTGGCCATGCTGCTGCTTGGACTTTCCCTGGGCTTCTTTGCGGGAATCGTGTCTATGGGGAACAATATGCTTACAGGTCTGCTTAATATCATCAGTCTGGCTCTCTGCTTCTTCGGAGGAGTATTTGTGCCGAGGGAGTTCTTTGGGGAAAGCGTAATGAAGGTGGCAAAGCTTTTCCCTACCTACTGGTATATTGAAAATAATGAAATGATAGGTGCAGTAAAGACTGTTACACCTGCATTTAAGAGATCATTGTTTTCCCAGGCAGGGATAGTATCTGCTTATGCAGTGGCTGTATTTGCAATCACGGTTGTTATCATTTACCGGAAACGGCAGGTGAAATAAACTGTATATTGCCATTGAAGGGCAGCTGTCAAAATACTGTGAAAAATTAACTGTGTTTAAAAATTCAGGGTCATGTTATCATAAGTAATATCATACAATTCAAAGGATAAATCAGAGGGTGATTATTATGGAAACAAATGAAAGATTTCCCGAATTTACAATGGAAATGAAGGAAACCCACACAATACTTATTCCCAATGCACTTCCGGTACATTTTTCGCTTATGGGATCGGTGTTCCGTGAGGCAGGCTATAAGGTGGATTTTCTTAATTATGAGGGAAAAAAGGTTATTGATACGGGACTTAAGTATGTTCATAATGATGCATGCTATCCGGCTATAGTTGTTATAGGACAGCTGATATATGCTTTAGAGTCCGGTGACTATGATCCACATACTACTGCGCTGATGTTATACCAGACAGGAGGAGGATGCCGTGCGTCTAATTATGTGCATCTGCTCAGGAAGGGATTAAAGCAGGCGGGCTTTGAATATGTGCCTGTTGTGTCCATCAACTTTGGTGGAATAGAGCATAACAGCGGTTTTTCCGTGACCCCAATGATGTTTTTGAAGGGTCTTATCACCTGGCTTTACGGTGATTATATTATGCTGCTTAACAACCAGGTGCGGCCTTATGAGGTGGAAAAGGGTACGGCTAAGAGGCTTATGGACAAGTGGAGAGAGGTTCTTACAGAGCAGATCCGCCATAATAAGGGGATTTCGATCTCATCTATCAGAAGGAATTTCAAAGCAATTGCAAAGGATTACTCTTCAGTGGATGTGGTATATGAGGATAAGCCCAAGGTGGGTATTGTGGGAGAGATATATGTGAAGTATGCGGATTTTGGCAATAATCATCTTCAGGATTTCCTTGTGGAGCAGGGAGCGGAGATCACAGTGCCGGGAATACTTGGCTTTGCGCTATACAGTCTTAACATTGGCAAAGAGAATTACTATATGTATGGAGAAAAGAGCGGCCTTTGGTTTTCAAGGCTTGCAGTGGCATATGTTGAGCATCTTGAGGGTACAATGCTTTCAGTTTTAAGGCATTTTCCGCAGTTTCATAAGCCTATGCCATTTAAGAAGCTTAAGAAGCTTGGGGAGAAGCATATAAGCCGTGGGGTCTGTATGGGTGAGGGCTGGCTGCTCACTGCAGAGATGGCAGAGCTTATTGAAAACGGATGTAAGAATATTGTATGCGTTCAGCCCTTCGGCTGTCTGCCAAATCATATAGTTGGCAGGGGCAAGATCAGGGAGCTTAAGGCAGCATATCCGGATGCCAATATATGTCCTATTGATTATGATCCCGGAGCAACTAAGGTTAATCAGGAAAACCGTATCAAGCTTATGCTGGCGGTTGCAGGAGAGCAGATGGAGCCTGTGGCAGGATAGATATTAGCAGGGCGGTCTTTAATGTCCTTCAAGGCTTTACAGGAAGGCCTATAAATGATTCTGTCGGTCTTGAAGTTTATGGGAAATTTTGATATACTGTTTCACAGTTGATGCATTACAGGTGTAATGGAAGCATTTATGTAATAATGAGTAGATATTATATAAAAATATACCAGATAATGCGACAGACTAATGTATCTGTTGAGCAAGGAAAATAATTATTTACATAATGTTAATACTGGGGAGGAATAGCTGACATGAGTAACAACGGTTTAATGATGCAATACTTTGAATGGTATCTTCCGGAGGATCACAGCCTTTGGAAGCAGGCTATGGAGGAGGCTTCCAAGCTTAAAACCTTGGGTGTCAGTGCACTTTGGATGCCGCCGGCATATAAGGGCGCAGGAGGCGACAAGGATGTGGGATACGGAGTTTACGACCTTTATGATCTTGGAGAATTTAATCAAAAGGGCAGTGTTCCCACTAAGTACGGAACCAAGAAGGAATACATAGATATGATACGCGCCGTACAGAAGAAGGGCGTGGATATATATGCTGATATTGTGCTGAATCATAAGATCGGAGCTGATGAGACAGAGCTTATCCAGGCAGAGGAGTTTAATGCCAACAGCCGTAACCAGATGGTTGGTGAGGAGAAGACAATCTGCGGCTGGACTAAGTTCAACTTCCCTGGACGTAAGGGAAAGTACTCCGACTTCACATGGAACTGGACTCATTTTGACGGAATTGACTGGGATCAGGATGAGACAAAGAATGCCATATACCGTTTTTCCGGAAAGACATGGGAGGAAGCGGTAGATGATGAGAATGGGAATTATGATTACCTCATGGGTGCGGATATTGATTTTGAAAATCCGGAGGTAAGAGATGAGTTATATAAATGGGGTAAATGGTACCTTCAGATGACAGGGGTCAATGGACTCCGCCTTGATGCAGTAAAGCATATAGGCTTCTATTTCTATAAGGACTGGCTTCCTGTAATGAGAGAGACTGCGGGGAGGGATCTGTTTGCTGTTGGTGAGTACTGGCACTATGATGTGGGACACCTGGACAGGTATCTTAACAATGTGAATTTTGAGATGTCTTTGTTTGATGTGCCGTTGCATCTTCATTTCCATGACGCTTCTAAGGCTCATGGTGATTACAATATGTCAGGTATCCTGAATGATACTCTTGTATCACTACATCCTATGAATGCTGTTACCTTTGTTGACAACCATGATACACAGCCTGGACAGGCGCTTGAATCATGGGTGGAGGATTGGTTCAAGCCTCATGCCTATGCACTTACCCTGCTTAGAGCAGATGGGTATCCTTGTGTATTCTATGGAGACTATTACGGAATTCCCCATGATAATATTGCGCCAAAGAAGACTATGCTCAACAAGATGATGAAGATCAGAAAACGCCTCGCCTATGGCACACAGCATGATTACTTAGATGATTACAATGTGATTGGCTGGACGAGAGAGGGAGACGAGGAGCACAAGGATTCCGGCATAGCGGTTATCATGTCTGACAGCACAGGCGGAAGCAAGCATATGTATGTGGGTCATAGGTTTGCAGGAAGATTTTTTAAGGATGTGCTTGGAAATGCCAAGTATAACATCAAGATCGGTGATGATGGCTGTGGTGATTTCTATGTGAACAGAGAGACTGTTTCGGTGTGGATCTGTGAGGATGTAAAGCTCTGATAGCATAACGGATACCATAGTGGATGATGTTATGAGAATATACGAAGTATTTATTAGATGAGTATGATCTGGATAATAGCAATACCTTATTATATAGGGAGAAGTCAGGTATGGGAAAAGAAATAAGAACCAAGGCAGTAAAGGAAATGTTTGAAGCTGTTCTGACATTAGAAAATGAAGAGGAGTGTTATGCATTTTTTGAGGATGTGTGCACAGTAAATGAGCTTCTCACATTGGCACAGCGCTTTGAGGTGGCTAAGATGCTTACGGAGGGGCATACATATCTTGAGGTGGCAGAGGAGACAGGGGCGTCAACAGCCACCATATCAAGAGTTAACAGGTCCCTCAACTATGGCGGCGGGGAGGGCTACCAGATTGTGTTTGATAGAATGAGGGTGGAAAAGAGGTCTTAGATGTCCTCTTTTTCTTTTTGTTTAGAAAGCTCCTTAGCTTCCTTTTTCTTCTGCTTAGAAAGTTCCTTAGCTTCCTTGAGCTCAGCCTTTGTGGGTGCAGTATCAGCAATGGAATCCAAAAGCCGTTCAATGAGCTGTTTTTTTGTATATATGTCGTAGCTTAGGAGTGCGATCATTGCAAAGGTCTTCAGGTATTCAGAATCCTCGGGGAATTCCTCCTCAGCAAGCTTGCACACCTCATATATATTTTCTTTCAGCTTAATCTTATAATTTTTTTCCAGGTTGAAGATATCTGAATATATATCAGACATTGTAATTCCATTATCCCTCAAGAAGAAATGCTCTGTCATTGGGGATAGAAGGTTCTGAATATCACTTATGGAAAGGAAGTTCTTCATATAGTAAATATATATCAATAGGATTATATGATCCTTTGAATATTTCTTTTTGTCAGATGGAGGAAGGAGATCGTTTTTGGAATAATTGTTGATCATGGTCTTGGTAAGGATTTTGTCATTCTCATGTCTCTTGGTGCCTGATAACTGCTTGTCCATAAAGGTAGTCACCTGGTCCATGTATAGCTCTATGGAGGGTATGTCCTCAGGAATGATCACATCAGTCTCCATCCATTGCTCTATTTTCTCTTGTATCTCATTAAATGTAAAATCCTTCATAAATGATTCCTTTCCGGTATGTGGCTAAGTTAATATGCTTACTATATTATAGGGTTTTCAATACTAGATTGCAAGGAGATTTGTGGTATTTGGCGCAGGAATTTTTTGCAAGTAACTCTTGCTATGGGTCATAAAATCATTTATACTAATAAGAACAAATGTACGATTTGAAATCCCCGTACTGTTCGGGAGAAAGGATACCTTGGAATATATCTGCTATAATAGGTATTTAGCGGATATACTTCTAATTAGTTAAATATATGGAAGGGTTAAATAACAGACAATCAGAAGCGGTTTTATATACTGAGGGACCGGTGTTACTGCTTGCGGGAGCTGGAAGCGGGAAGACGAGAGTGCTCACCCATAGGGTGGCATATCTTATTGAGGAGAAGGGCGTTGATCCATATAATATACTTGCTATTACATTTACCAACAAGGCAGCGGGAGAGATGCGGGACAGAGTAGATCGCATCGTGTCCCATGGGGCAGGCAGAGTGTGGGTATCCACCTTTCATTCCCTTTGTGTAAGGATACTTAGAAGATATATTGATAAGCTGGGCTTTGAGAACAGCTTTACCATATATGACAGCGATGACCAGAAGGCAGCGGTCAAGGCATGTCTTAAGAAGCTTAATATGGACCCGAAGCAGTATCCTGAAAAAAGGATGATGTCAGAGATTTCAAGGGCGAAGGAGCAGTTCATAGCGCCATATGAATATGACAGGGAGGCAAGCGGCAACTACTGGAAAATGCAGGTGGCAAAGGTGTACACTGAATATCAGAACAGATTAAAGCAGAGTAATGCTTTAGATTTTGATGATCTGCTTTATAAGACAGTGGAGCTTTTTCAGTTTAATCCGGAGATACTTGACAGCTATCAGGAACGGTTTCGGTATATTATGATAGATGAGTATCAGGATACTAATCATATTCAGTTCCTGCTTGTGAAGCAGTTGGCATCAAAGTATCACAATCTTTGTGTTGTAGGGGATGATGACCAGTCAATTTATAAATTCCGAGGTGCCAACATTTATAATATCCTTAACTTTGAGAAGGAATACCCCGACGCCAAGGTGGTGAAGCTGGAGCAGAACTACCGCTCTACAGGCAACATATTGAAGGCTGCTAACGGAGTAATCTCTAACAATGAAGGCAGAAAGGACAAGGCTTTATGGACTTCGGCAGGTGATGGGGAGAAGGTATCCTTTGACCTGTATGACACTGAATATTTAGAGGCTGATGGCGTGGTTTCCGAGATTGTTAAGCAGCATCGCAGCGGAAGACCTTATCATCATTTTGCTATATTATATAGGACCAACGCCCAGTCCCGTATTTTTGAAGAGAAGCTTATGATGAAAAATGTTCCCTATAGAATAATAGGAGGACAGAATTTCTACGGACGTAAGGAGATTAAGGATATTATATGTTATCTTAAGGTTATTGATAACGGAATGGATGAGCTTGCTGTACGACGGATAGTTAATGTACCCAGGCGTGGAATTGGTGCTGCAAGTGTGGATAAGGTGGCAGCCTATGCTGATACATATGATATGAGCATGTTAGATGCTTTGTTTAAAGCAGACAGCATTCCCGGACTTAACAGGGCGGCAGCTAAGATAGATGGATTTACTTCATTGATAACGGAGCTTCGTGATATGGTGGATGAAGGTATATCCCTTGGTGATCTGTATGAGGAGATATTAGACCGCACCGGGTATAGGGATGAGCTGATGGCTGAGGGTACGGATGAGGCTCAGGTCAGACTTGAGAATCTTCTTGAGCTTAAGAATAAGATCATAACCTATGAGGATGAGGCGGATGAGCCCACCCTGTCAGGATTATTGGAGGAGATAGCACTTGTGGCAGAGGTTGACAGCCTTTCTGAGAATGAGGATGTGGTTTTACTTATGACTCTCCACAGTGCCAAAGGACTGGAATTTCCCTGTGTTTTCATGGGTGGCATGGAGGATAGGCTGTTCCCCAGCGGAATGGCACTTAATTCTGATGATGAGGATGCAATAGAAGAGGAGCGAAGGCTATGTTATGTAGGAATAACAAGGGCCATGGAAATGCTTTATCTATCTGCATCCAGACAGAGGATGATGAATGGTAATACTAACTGTAATCCCATATCAAGATTTGTCAAAGAGATTCCAAAGGATGTAATCGTTATGAATGGGGATGCTGATTATGCCATCAAAAAACAGGCCCGTATTGACAGCGAGCTTGATAATAGCTCATGGAGTGTAAGCTCCTTTGCAAAGAAGAAGCCCTATTCTTATGGCAGCGGTAGCGGGCAGGCCTCCACAGATAAGGGGAAGATGCCATTGTTTGGAAGGGAATTTAAGGTGACTGCTGCTGATATAGACTATAAGGAGGGGGACAGGGTAAGCCATGTGAAGTTCGGCCAGGGCACTGTTTTGGAGCTTACAAAGGGCGATAAGGATTATGAGGTCAAGGTAGAATTTGATAAACCGGAGTACGGAATTAAGCGTATGTTCGCCTCCTTTGCAAAATTAAAAAAGATATAAAATAAAAAAATTTAAAAATTAATTAAATAATATAGTAAATAATAACAAAATGTGTTATACTATCTGCTATGAATAGGATGATTGTTCGGTGTACGAATGATCATGCTTTAATATTTCTATAGTATCTATTAGAACTATTAGAATTATTAGATTAGAAAGGAAGGTATTTTATGATGAAGAATTTGGATGATATTATCAATGCAGCAAAGCTTCAGGAAATCATCAAGCGCGAGGATCCAAAGGAGAAGGCAACAAGGAATATTGTGTGGGTGCTTGCTATTATTGGAGCAATAACAGCAATAGCAGGAATTGCATATGCAGTATACCGTTATCTTACACCTGATTATCTTGATGACTTTGATGATGATTTTGATGATGACTTTGATGATGACTTTTTTGATGACGAGGATATAAAGCCGGCACCAAAGCCAGTTGCATCTACAGAGGCTTAATTCTGTAACAATAGTGGTATTGTTATATATGAAGAGAATTAGGAACCGTGCAAAAGTTACAATACTTTATGATCGGTTCCCTTTTCTTGTTTTCAACAGATAGAATTATTATTAGTAAAGATCCGTAAGGAGAATTCACAATGCTTTCGGTTGTTTTACCTACATATAATGAAGAACAGAATATTGAAAAAGCATATGAAGCCATACGGGATGTGCTGCTTCCTGAGGGAATCGAACTGGAGCTTATATATGTTAATGATGGGTCTAAGGATGAAAGTCTGTTGAAGATCAATGAGCTGGTGGGGAGCGTATCGGATGTAAAGATCGTCGGTGTATCCTTCTCAAGAAATTTCGGAAAAGAGGCGGCTATATTGGCGGGGCTGTATCATGCCTCCGGTGAGGTGTGTGCAGTGATGGATTGTGACCTTCAGCACCCGCCGGAAACACTGCTTTCTATGTACCGTCTTTGGGAACAGGGATATGAGGTCATCGAGGGGGTTAAAAGATCCAGAGGCAGGGAAAATCCCATATACCGTGGGTTTGCAAATCTGTTCTATAAGCTTATCAGTAAGGCTGCCGGGGTTGATATGGCAAGAGCCTCTGATTTTAAGATGCTTGACAGGAAGGTAGTAGACCAGTATATAAGGCTTCCTGAAAGAAATATATTTTTCAGGTCCCTTTCTGCATGGATGGGATATAAGAGTATATCTGTTGAATTTGATGTTAAGGAAAGAGCATCAGGCTCATCAAAATGGTCCTTAGACTCTCTTTTTAAATACGCTATTGGAAGTATATCCTCATTTAGTACAGCACCCATGCAGCTAATAACCTTATTCGGTGTATTCTTTTTCTGCTTTTCTGTGGTGCTTGGGATACAATCGCTGGTGAGATGGTTTGTGGGAGGAGCACTAGAGGGCTTTACTACAGTTATTCTGCTGATATTGATGGTCGGAAGCATGATAATGGTAAGCCTTGGTATAATAGGATATTATCTTTCCAGGATATATGAAGAGATAAAGGCAAGACCGCGGTACATAGTGGATGAGGTGATCAGTAACAGTAAAAATTGAGCCATAACAAAGTTTCAAAAAAATAAAATTAACAGTTGACAATTTATTGGCATTTTGTTATAGTAGGTGTTGCGTCAGCGATGACACCGTGAAAACGGGGTGTGGCTCAGCTTGGCTAGAGCGCTTGATTTGGGATCAAGAGGTCGCAGGTTCGAATCCTGTCACCCCGATCTTTTATCAAAACCTCAGAGGTTCACAGTCATTTATACGCGGGTGTAGTTCAATGGTAGAACACTAGCCTTCCAAGCTAGATACGTGGGTTCGATTCCCATCACCCGCTTTTGTTACGCAATCAAGTGTAACGTGTGTTCGTAGCTCAGCTGGATAGAGCAACGGCCTTCTAAGCCGTGGGTCGGGGGTTCGAATCCCTTCGAGCACGCTATATGGTGGGTATGGCGCAGTTGGTTAGCGCGCCAGATTGTGGCTCTGGAGGCCAAGGGTTCGAATCCCTTTACCCACCCTTGCAATTATGATCGGTATGTATAATGAGTTAAACACAAGGCGGTTAAGAGGCCTTGTTTTGCTTATACCTGTCATGGATGCAGTGAGTACTGGGGTATCGCCAAGCGGTAAGGCACAGGACTTTGACTCCTGCATTCACCAGTTCGAATCTGGTTACCCCAGCTTATTTTTTATAAGACATGGGAGTTGTGGGAGCAGACAATAATATATATAACAGGGAGCACTAGCTCAGTCGGTAGAGCACCTGACTTTTAATCAGGTTGTCGGGGGTTCGAATCCCCCGTGCTTCACTTAATGGGAGCTGAAATGCTTCTATTTTATTTTTACATGCGGATGTGGCGGAACTGGCAGACGCGCTAGACTTAGGATCTAGTACTTCGGTGTGCAGGTTCGATTCCTGTCATCCGCACTAAAAAAAGATGCAATTTTGCATCTTTTTTTGTGCTTAGATGAAGGGACTCGAATCCCACAGGTTCGGTCTCACAGTTTGCAATGCAAACTGTTCGGTCGGTTCGTCGGGAAAAAGGTCCACAGGACCTTTTTCTATTTCCGACTCGCCCTGTCATCCGCATATTTTTTTAAAATAAAAAAAGGTATTTTCAATTTCATGTTGTATATTTAAAAATGGACGGGTTTTTCCGTCCATTCGTTGTCTAATAATGTGTAGGTATAAAGGGGATGATAGCATATGAATGTACGGGAGAAGCTTGAGGCTTGGGAGCATGAATATCTTTGTGAGTATGCGGCGTTTTCCGACCAGTCAAAGGGAAGGGATGTTCCTGAGGCGATGTGTGATGTCAGGACCATATATCAGAGGGATAGAGACCGGATCATTCATAGCAAATCATTTCGCAGACTAAAGGAGAAGACCCAGGTGTTTTTGTCTCCTGAGGGGGATCATTACAGGACTAGAATGACGCACACATTGGAGGTTTCTCAGACTGCTCGGACTATCGCAAGGGCTTTAAGGCTTAATGAGGAGCTGACGGAGGCTATTGCTCTTGGACATGATCTGGGACATACCCCCTTTGGTCATGCAGGAGAAAGAGCGTTAAATGAGGTGTGCAGTAAGGGCTTTAAGCATAATGAGCAGAGCATAAGGGTGGTTGAGCATTTGGAGAAGAAGGGTAAGGGTCTTAACCTTACTGTTGAGGTTCGTGACGGGATAGTGAATCATAAGACTACCGGAAAGCCTTCCACTCTGGAGGGCAAGATTGTGCAGATTTCAGACAAGATTGCATATATAAATCATGATATAGATGATGCCATAAGGGGTGGCATTTTGAAGGAGGAGGATCTTCCTAAGAGCAGCACAGACGTGCTTGGTGGAAGGACGAGAGACAGGCTTAATACCATAATTCATGACGTGATTTTACATAGTGAAGGAACTGGTGAGATTGTGTGCTCCCCTGAGATACGCCAGGCTATGACAGAGCTTAGGAGCTTTCTGTTTGATACTGTGTATACTAATCCTGTTGCAAAGGGAGAAGAGGGCAAGGCCAAGAGAATGCTTCAGGAGCTGTTCCACTACTACATGTCAAGACCGGAGGCTATGACAGAGGAGTTTGTGTCCATGATCGAAAATGGAGAAGACAGGGAAATAGTTGTGTGTGATTATATTGCAGGAATGACAGACAATTATGCTGTGTTAAAATTTCAGGAAGCCTTTGAGCCCACAGGCTGGAAGTGGTAATTGTGGAGGTGGATGCAGAGAACCAGCTGTGCCGGCTTTTGAACCTGCAGGCTGGAAGTGGCAGCTGTCAGAAGTAACATGGCTGCGTTGAGGCATCTCCATGGCATATGATGGAATTGGTGGTGATATACGTGTATTATTCAGATGAGATAATTGAAGATGTAAGGTCAAGGAATGATATTGTTGACGTGATTGGGAGTTATGTCAACCTTAAGCGTAAGGGTAATTCCTACTCTGCCTGCTGTCCATTTCACCATGAGAAGACGCCCTCCTTTCATGTTAGCAGAGAGAAGCAGATGTATCACTGCTTTGGCTGTGGCGTTGGGGGGAATGTTTTTACATTTATGATGGAGCATGAGAATATGACATTTCCTGAGGCGGTTGAAATGCTGGCCGAGAGAGCAGGAATTCAACTTCCGGAAAAAAGCATGTCCGGTGAAGAGAAGAGGCTTGCTGATGAAAGAACAAGAATAAAGGAAATGAACAAGCTTGCTGCGGGATATTTTCATTTTCTTTTGAAATCTGACCATGGTAAAAATGCCCTTTCTTATCTTCAAAACCGGGGATTGTCAGATGATACCATAACTAAGTTTGGTCTGGGATATTCAGATAAATATAGTGATGATCTGTATAAATATCTCAAATCAAAGGGATACTCTGATGATGAGATGGCAAAAGCAGGTCTTATAAGGATTGACGAAAGGCATGGACCTTCCGACAGGTTTTGGAACAGGGTAATGTACCCTATTGTTGATACAAACAATAGGGTAATAGGATTTGGGGGACGTGTTATGGGGGATGGCACCCCAAAGTATATAAATTCACAGGATACCCCCGTTTTTGATAAGAGCCGCAATCTGTATGGGCTTAATCTGGCCAGGAAGAGTAAGCGTAAGGGAATCATTTTCTGTGAGGGATATATGGATGTGATTTCTATGCATCAGGCAGGCTTTGATAATGCGGTAGCTTCGCTTGGTACTGCCCTTACGGTGGGACAGGTTAATCTGATAAAGCGCTTTACTGACAGGGTATATCTTGCTTATGACAGTGATGAAGCGGGAACAAAGGCAGCCCTTAGAGCGCTTTCCATAATGCGGGAGTTTGAACTGCCGGCCAGAGTTATTTCCCTAAAGCCATACAAGGATCCTGATGAGCTTATTCAGACCATGGGAACAGAGGAGTTTGAAAAGAGAATAAATGAAGCAAAAAGCGGAGTTATGTTTGAAATTGAAATTTTGGAGCATAATTATAATCAAAATGATCCTCAGGACAGAACAGAATTCCAAAAGGAGGCTGCAAAGTGCCTTTCAAGAATAACAGATCCGTTAGAAAGGGATAACTATATAGAGGCTGTTGCTGACAATTACAGCATTGATAAGAAAACATTAAAGGAAACGGTGACAGCATATGGCTTGTCCGCTGAAAGCAGAATAGATACAAGTGTGTTCAGAGAACAGACAAGACGGGGCTCTCCGGAGGAGGAGAAGGAGAAACAGCATCTTAAGTCGGAGAGAGTTATGATTACATGGCTGATTAATGATAATTCATTGATACCGGCTGTGAGAGAGTACCTTGAACCCTCAGATTTTGAAGATACTGTGTATGGAGATGTTGTAAAAAGTATATATGAGCAGTTTGATTCTAATGGAAGGGTTGAGCCTGCAGTGATAATAAATCATTATCAAAGCAAGGAGGAGCATGAAAAGGTATCCTCTATCATGCAGCAGGACTTTGGAGTGGATGTGGATGCTGCTGAAAAGCCTCAGGCAATAACCGATCTTGTAAGAAGAGTCAAAAGAAAAAGTGTGCAGCGAAGCATTGAAAATGCCGGCAGTGATCTTGAGCTTATCAAAAAGCTTATGAGTCAGAAAAAGGCTATAGAAAAAATACAGATACGCATATGATCACGTATTAAAATAAGGAAGGATGGACTTATGGAAGAACAAAAGGATATTATGAAGGACGAAAAATTTCAGGCAAAGCTTCAGGAGCTCTTAAACATTGCCAAAAAGCACAAGAATGTTATCGAGGATAACGAGATAATAGCGTGTTTTTCAGGAAGCAAGGATATTGAGCTTACCACAGAGGTGATGGAGAATATCTTTGATTTCCTTGAGAGCAAAAAGGTAGAGGTGCTCACCATCAATGAAGATGATGACGAGGAGCCATCGGATGAGGCGTTACTTGAGGTTGAGGGGGAGGAAGATATTGAGGTAAGAGAAATCGATCTTTCTGTTCCTGAGGGAACCAATATTGAGGATCCTGTCCGTATGTATCTGAAGGAAATCGGTAAGGTACCCCTTCTCAGTGCGGACGAAGAGGTGGAGCTTGCCAAGGAGATGGAGATTGGTGATAACGCCTTAGAACAGTTAGAGGAGCTTGGTGATGACATTGATGAGGAGACAAAGAAGGAGCTTGATGCTTTAGTTGCCAGAGGGGATGCTGCAAAAAAGAAGCTTGCAGAGGCTAATCTTCGTCTTGTGGTAAGTATTGCTAAGCGTTATGTAGGGCGTGGAATGTTGTTTCTTGATCTTATCCAGGAGGGAAATCTTGGACTTATAAAGGCTGTTGAGAAGTTTGATTATAACAAGGGCTACAAGTTTTCTACTTATGCAACCTGGTGGATCCGCCAGGCCATTACTAGAGCCATTGCTGATCAGGCAAGAACTATCAGAATACCGGTTCATATGGTAGAGACAATCAACAAGCTTATACGTGTATCCAGACAGCTTCTTCAGGAGCTTGGAAGAGAACCAAGTCCTGAGGAAATCGCAGAGGAGATGGAGGTGCCTGTTGAGCGTGTCAGAGAGATTTTGAAGATATCTCAGGAGCCGGTATCTCTCGAAACTCCTATTGGTGAGGAGGAGGACAGCCATCTTGGTGATTTTATTCAGGATGAGAATGTTCCGGTTCCTGCTGAGGCTGCTGCAAGCACACTTTTGCGGGAGCAGCTAGGCGAGGTGCTTACTACTCTTACAGAAAGGGAGCAGAAGGTGTTAAAGCTTAGATTTGGCTTAGAGGATGACAGGAGCAGAACTCTTGAGGAGGTTGGACGTGAATTTAATGTAACAAGAGAGCGTATCCGTCAGATTGAGGCAAAGGCTTTAAGGAAGCTTAGACATCCAAGCAGAAGCAGGAAGCTTAGGGATTATCTTGATTAATATACGTTATAAAGGTGAGCGTATTATCGGCATATAAATGATAGGCATATGGTGTATGTCTGTTGAATCGTGGAGTTATAGGCATATGAAGAGACCGGTATTGTCAAAGAGAATGGAAGCTGTAATGGGGCTTGTGCCAAGGAATATATCAGTGGTCTGTGATGTGGGCTGTGACCATGCTTATGTTCCCATAAGACTTATTACAGATGGCATTGCTGACAAGGTTATTGCAATGGATGTAAGAAGCGGCCCCCTAGAAATTGCTAGGAGCAATATTAGGGAATATGGATTAGAAGAAGCCATTGATACCAGACTATCAGATGGCTTGACTAAGCTTTTGCCTATGGAGGCAGAAGCTATAGTAATTGCTGGAATGGGCGGACTCCTTGTGAAACGTATTCTTGAAGAGGGCAGTCATATTCTGCATAGTGACAAACCGCCATTTCTTGTGCTACAGCCTCAGTCGGATATTGATAAGGTCAGACATTTTCTGTATGAAAGGTCATATCATATTGTCAAGGAAGCAATGGTATTTGAAGATGGCAAGTATTACACTGTTATCTTAGCGCATCCCGGGGAAGAGACACCATATGCTTTAGAAGAGGATTTCATCTATGGAAGGTGTAACATTGAAAACCATGATCGTGTTCTGCTGGAGTATCTTAAGAAGGAGTATAGTATTTACCAGGGCATTCTGGCAAGATTGGATGAGGCCTTAAGTACAGAAGATCCGGAAAGCAGAGATTCAGTCAATATGGAGTCTAAGACCGAAATGCGGCTTGATGAACTTAAGGAACAGATGAAGATTAACAGGGCTGCTTATGAAAGGTGCATTGTATGATTAGTTCTGTACCAGATATCGGTATAAGAGATGTATAGTCTGATAAACTCTGTTATCGGTTATTGATGCCGGTGGCCTTGCCCGGAAAGAGAGGAACTTATGAAGTGTTATGAAATAGTAGAATGTCTTGAAGAGCTGTCACCGAAGCATTATGCCAGTGATTGGGATAATGTAGGCCTTCTTGTGGGAAGAAGGGAAAAGGAGGTCACAAAAATTATGGTGGCTCTTGATGCTTCCTGTGAGGTGGTGAAAATGGCAGCAGATAAGGGTGTGGATATGTTAGTAACACATCATCCCATGATCTTCTCTTCGGTGAAGCAGATTAATGAGGATAATTTTACATCAGAAAAGATCCTTACCCTGGCTGAGAATGGAATTGCCTATTATGCCATGCATACTAATTTTGATACTGTTGGTGGAATGGGAGAGCTGGCAGCGGGACCTGGGTATCTTGATCTTAAGGACTGTGAGCCCCTTATCTTTGAGTCTGATGACACTGAGGGTATGGGAAGAGGAGGAAGACTTCCAAGACCCATGACAGGAAGGCAAGCAGCTGAATATGTAAAGGAGAGGTTTGGACTTTCCTTTGTGATGCTATATCAGAGCAAAACACTTGAGGATAAGGTGTTTGACAAGGCAGCGATTCTTCCGGGCTCCGGTAAAGGAGAAATCAGTGAAGTAAAGAAGCTGGGATATGAGCTGTATATAACTGGCGATTACGGACATCACCCTGGAATTGATGCAATGGATATGGGAATGACGGTGATTGATGCCACCCACTATGGACTTGAACGTATTTTTACTCCATTTATTGCAGAATACTTAAAGAATAAATGTGAGAAGCTTGAAGTGATTGAGGCAGATACCGGAGCTCCGGTGCGGATTATATAATACATGGGCATTTGAGAAACTAAGACATACACTTTGATTGTTGTTAATGAGTTTTGCAAATGACTATATAATACATCATAGGAAGGAGAGGCATTATGGTAAAGGTTACAATTGGGGATAAGGTATATGAGGTGGAGCAGGGTACTACATTGGAAGAAATTGCAAAGCTTCATGGGGAAGCGCCTGATGCAGGTGATATTGTATTAGCCTATAGAAATGGACATTTATGTGAGCTCTTTAAGACTGTAGAGGAGGATGCGGCAGTCAGCTTTCTGACTACAATGAGCAAAAGCGGTAATTCTACATATAAGAGAAGTGTGATTTTGATGATGATGAAGGCCTTTCGTGATGTGGCAAAGAGAACCGGTTCATCAGGAAGAATAAGGGTGCTTTTCTCATTGAGTAAGGGCTTTTATTGTGAGTTTAAGAATAAGAATGTTAAGGTTACAGATGAGCTTCTAAAGCAGGTGGAGGAGCGTATGCGTGAGATGGTGGATGAGAACATCCCCATTGAGAAGAAAACCTATCCTTCATATGATCTTATTAACCGGTTTGAAAGGCAGGGAAGAACTGATAAGGTGGAGCTTTTCAAGTACAGACGTGCCTCTAATACCAATGCGTATATATTAGATGGCTTTGAGGACTATTATTATGGCTTTATGGTACCATCAACTGGCTATCTCAAATACTTTGCGCTATTCAAGTATGAGGATGGCTTTGTGTTGCAGCTTCCAAGCCGCAGTGAGCCTGGTACTGTACCTGAGTTTAAGCCACAGCATAAGCTTTTTGACGTATTAAAGCAGTCAGATGACTGGGGAGTAATGCTTGGAATGGACACTGTGGGTGGATTAAATGATACCATAGCATCAGGTGAGATCGCTGATATGATGCTTGTTCAGGAGGCGCTTCAGGAAAAGAATATTGCAAAGATCGCAGAGCAGATTAAGAATCAGGGTAAGAAGTTTGTGCTTATAGCAGGTCCAAGCTCCTCAGGAAAGACCTCATTTTCTCACAGATTAAGCATCCAGCTAAAGGCTATGGGGCTTAATCCTCATCCTATTGCTCTTGACAATTACTTTGTTGAAAGGAAGTACACACCAAGAGACGAATTCGGCAACTATGATTTTGAGTGCCTAGAGGCTGTGGATGTTAAGCAGTTCAATGAGGATATGGTAAGATTATTAAATGGTGAAACAGTGCCGATGCCTACCTTTGATTTCATAGATGGAAAGAGGGAATATAAGGGCAACGTAATGGAGATCAAGGAGACGGACGTTCTTGTGATAGAGGGTATACATGGACTTAATCCAAGGATGTCAGAGCTGCTTCCGGATGAGAGTAAGTTCAAGATATACATAAGTGCCCTTACACAGTTAAATGTTGACGAGCATAACAGGATATCAACAACAGACGGGCGTCTTATCAGAAGGATTGTAAGGGATGCAAGGACAAGAGGCCACAGTGCAGCTAAGACAATATCCATGTGGGATTCCGTGAGACGTGGAGAGGAGAAGAATATCTTTCCATATCAGGAGGAGGCCGATGCCATGTTTAATTCTGCCCTCATATATGAATTGTCAGTAATAAAGCCCCATGTAGAGCCGCTGCTGTTTGCTATTCCAAGGGACAGCGAGGAATATCAGGAGGCTAAGAGACTATTGAAGTTCCTGGATTATTTCTTAGGTATAAGCTCTGAGAATATTCCCAATAACAGTATTCTTCGGGAATTTGTGGGCGGAAGCTGTTTTCCTGTATAATTGATAATAATTATTTTATGAATCAGCATAATTGAGTTGGTTGACATAACTCGTATTAGGTTTACATAATGCATATAACCATTTACAAAAAATGGAATTTTGTGAAATGATTATAAATAATATGGAAAATTTTGTGCAAAATAGTGACAAAGAAAAGTGGGTATGCTATAATTGAAGCATAAGTGGAATATAATTCCATAATTTACATAGAATTATTGTATGTGTGTGTATTTTTAGAGAGATATATGGGAAAAGGAGGGCTGTTTATGGGAGCATCAGGACAAAAATTTGATTTGCCGCAGATGAAAGCGTATTTTGAAGAACAGATACCAAATGTCCGGCTGATTAGTGATCTAACGTTATCTGAGTCTGATTTTAAGAGCTTAGGTGCCAAACTGAAATCAGCCTTCGCATTTACAGATAAGAAGGATGGCATTGAGGAGATTATGATATGCTATCTTGTGTATTGGGTATACGCCCTAATCTACTGGGACGAGGACAGTGGTATTCATGATGAGCTTACTGATTATTGCTCGGAGCTTCCACAATACCAGTTGAGACATCATTTTGAGATGCTGGTGGACATGTTTGCAGATTATGATATTGAGAAGTTCGGATATCAGAATAACAATATTGAGGAGCTGGCTTCAATTCTGATAGCCAGGCATGCAGGAATACCCAATGACGAGAAATACACGGTGTTTGAGCTAATCGACGATTACCGTAACCAGAATGTTTCTGTAGATACTATGGTTGCAGATATATACGCACATTTGCCATATAAGAGCAGATATATCTTTTCTTTATTGGACGAGCGTTCTCGTCAGGATGTGATATGGGAGATAAGGACAATAATGGCAGAGGTTAGCTCAGGAATACTTACAAGAGATGAGGTAATTGCCAAGTATCCATCATTATCGATAAGTCTAATTGATTATTGTATGTTTTGGCATGAGGGGAAATCGCTTCTTAATCAAGCAAAGTAATTCTGATAGAAAACCACGATGAAGGAAGTATCCAATAATCGTGGTTTTCGTTATTTAACGCAGGGGTTGCGTATGGAATATCATTTAATATATTTGGGCGGCTTTGATGGTGTTGGTATAGATGGCTTAGAATAACTGTTCTGAAATAACCTGATTGAAATGTTATAAATGACTTGGCCGATAAGCCGGGTTATGTCGTTGAATGATCATCTATCTAGGCCTGCTGTTACCAACAGGCTCAAGCGACCTACCCGGGAACGTGACGGGCAGCCACATAGTCCCCTGTTCGGTCTTGCTTCGGGTGGGGTTTACAGAGCCTGCCCGGTTACCCGGACAGCGGTGAGCTCTTACCTCGCCTTTCCACCCTTACCGGCAAAGCCGGCGGTTTATTTCTGTTGCACTAGCCTGAGAGTCGCCTCTACCGGACGTTATCCGGCACCCTGCCCTATGAAGCCCGGACTTTCCTCACCTGCAGCGTTTCCGCTTTGCAGCCGCGATCATTTGGCCAAGTCATAGGATGAATTATAACATATAATAAATTATTTTCAAACAGTATCTTTGCAAAAGAAAGATACGGAACCGGAATAGGAGGAACAATATGAAGGGATATCCAGGAGTTACAACGGCTAAGAAGAAAAATGGTGACGTATATTACAGGAGTTCAATGACGATAAAATCAAAGCATGTGAGCCTTGGGAGCTTTGATACACCGAAGGAGGCATCTAAGGCTTATACAGAGGCATGTGATATTGTCAGGAATAAAAAATACGAGCTTGATGATTACAGTGATAAGTTTGCCCTTGATTTTGAAAAGTTTGTAGTTCTTATGAATTATCGCAATACCGGAATAATATTTAAAACGCCAATATATCTTCAGACAGGATTTTTCTTTTATTATTTTTCACCTGACAAAAGACTTATTTTTGACAGGGAGGATATGTTCTTCTACGCTGAGCATAAGATTCAGGTAAGAGGAGGGTACTATTTTATTTGTGATTACGGAAGCCAGTATAATATTTTATATAGATATGGAATTAAGAATTATGCGAAAAAGGGAGTAGATTACGTGTTTGCTAATCACAATGAGGAGGATTACAGATACGAGAATATTAAAATAATTAATGAATACGTAGGGGTAACTGAAATTCAGGACGGTGTTAAGAAGCAGTATGAAACAGTCATACATATAAGGGGCAATTATATTGTGGGAAGATATGATGATGCGGTTACTGCAGCTATTGCGTATAATAAGGCGGTGAATGTGTTAGCTTCAAATGGAATACGTAAAAAATATACTAAAAATTATATACAGACACTGTCCTCTGATGAATACAAAAAAATATATGATGACGTAGTAATATCAAAGAAAATCTCTGAATATACCACTTGACCTTTGTATATAAAACACATATAATCCTAGAGGGGATAACGTAATTTATTGTAATACATAAAGAGGGCGATAATTGATGAGTGGAAAATTAAATATTAAAACTCTTTTGGGCATTATAGTATTAGTGATAGTTGCCGGGATTATCGGTTTGTTTGGTTTTAGGGTTGTTGTTACCTCGGCTGAGATTCCAGGCAAGCTTTCTAGTGTTTCAGCAGCTGCAACAAACTTAAATTATGTTGAGTGCAGTATGAAAAAGGTAAAGAAGGTAAGCTTCGATAATATGAAATATGGATACTTGGATGGTCAAATGCTTGCACAGATGGATAATCTTGACAAGTTTTACGAGAATGAGCGGATGGAAGAGGTGCGTGCTATTAATAACCTTACTGCCATGGCTGAGAAGACTGCTGACAAGCTTGCTTATGAACGGTTGAAGGCACAGCACGAGGAAGAAGTTGAGAGTGCAAGGAAGGCTGCAGAGCTTGCGGAACAACAGAGAAAGGCTCAAGTTCAAGCCTTGATTGATGAGTATTTAAGGCCTCTTGAAGAGAACCAAAATATAGATACTGGCGACAGCAGTGATACTGGTTATGGTGATACAGCTTCCCGTGGTGGTAAGAAGGGAAAGCCCGTTTATTCAACAACACATGGAAAGAGTCTTGGTACCTTCGTTATTACAGCTTACTGCACATGTAAGATATGCTGTGGTATCTACTCAGGGCGCAACCGTACTGCAAGCGGAACGGTCCCCACAACCAACCGTACTATAGCAGTTGACACTGATGTGATTCCCTTTGGAACAAAGGTTGTTTTTAATGGACAGGTGTATGTGGCAGAGGACAGGGGCGGTGCTATTGTTGGCAAGAGGATCGACCTTTTCTTCTACACCCATAAAGAGGCCACAAGATGGGGCAGAAGAAGCATGGAGGTCTTCCTTGCGGAATAGTGTGGGCATAATTATTTATTGGATAATATCATACTAAGAAAAGAGGACATATTAATGGCAGTGATGTATAAGAGCACAAGAAACAGTAATGACATGATAACGGCTTCAAAGGCCATACTTAAAGGTCTTTCAGATAATGGAGGTCTTTATGTACCTGACAATATTCCGTCACTTGACGTAGACCTTAATGAGCTTTCTCAAATGAATTATCAGCAGGTGGCTTATGAGGTGATGAGCAGAATGCTTACAGATTTTACAGAGGAGGAGCTTAAGCATTGTATTAACAGCGCATATGATAAAAAGTTTGATACAGCAGAGATTGCACCGCTTGTTAAGAAGGCAGGAGGTAATTATCTTGAGCTGTTTCACGGATCTACAATAGCATTTAAGGATATGGCTTTATCTATTCTTCCATATCTGTTGGTTACATCGGCAAAGAAAAATGATGTAACAAATGAGATTGTTATTCTTACTGCAACCTCAGGAGACACTGGAAAGGCTGCTCTTGCAGGCTTTGCTGATGTTCCGGGAACAAAGATCATTGTGTTCTATCCTAAGAATGGCGTAAGTCCTATTCAGGAAAAGCAGATGGTTACTCAAAAGGGAGCTAATACTTCAGTTATAGGAATTATCGGTAATTTTGATGACGCTCAGACTGGTGTTAAGAATATGTTTAATGACAAGGACTTGGCTAAAGAGATGGACGCTAAGGGCTATCAGTTTTCTTCTGCTAATTCAATTAATATCGGGCGTCTTGTTCCTCAGATGGTGTATTATGTGTATGCTTACACACGTCTTGTGGCGAAGGGAGATATTAAGGCGGGAGATAAGATCAATGTTGTTGTTCCTACCGGTAATTTTGGTAATATACTTGCCGCCTATTATGCAAAGGAAATGGGACTTCCCATCGCTAAGTTTATATGTGCATCTAATGAGAATAAGGTGCTATATGATTTCTTTGAGACAGGTGTATACGATAAGAACAGGGAATTTATTCTTACATCATCGCCATCAATGGATATTCTTATCTCAAGCAACTTAGAGAGACTGATATACAGAATAGCAGGAGATGATTCTGACAAAGATGTGGAGCTTATGAATGCATTGACAACATCTGGAAGATATGAGATAACATCGGATATGAAGGCAAAGCTTTCTGAGTTCTATGGCAATTATGCTAATGAGAGTGAGACAGCGGCAACCATCAAGAGGATATATGAGTCAGATGGTTATATTATGGATACCCATACAGCGGTTGCAGCCGCAGTTTATGAGAAATATAGAAAGGACACAGGAGATGATACACCTGCAGTGATCGCTTCCACGGCAAGTCCATACAAATTTACAAGAAGTGTAATGGAGGCTATTGATCCTGCCTGTGCATCCCAGTCTGATTTTGAGCTTGTGGACGAGCTTAACAAATTGTCAGGAGTTAAGATTCCCCAGGCGATTGAGGATATAAGAAGTGCAGCAGTTCTTCATGACACAGTCTGCGACAAGAACGAGATGGAGAAGGAAGTAAGAAGAATCCTTGGATTGTAACACCATGATAAGATAACTAGAAAACGGAGTTTTCGAGATTAGGAGAATGTATGAAGTACTTCTCATGATATGATCATGAGTAAATGGCTTGATAGAATAATAATAAGAATAAGACAGTTCGTTTGCACCATCCTGTCTATAAACAAAACCAGGGCTTTAGGGACGTTGTGTTCATACTTTGGTTTGGACAGATGTCCCTTTGGTCATTAATTATAGACTGATGCTTTGTGAATGCCCACATGGAGACGTCAGGCGACATGAAAAAATGAGCGTTGCGGCGCCTGTGCTTGCACAAGGTGACATAACGCGAAAAAAACATAAGCATCGAAGATGCTTATGAATAAATATCAGATGGAGAGATGAATATGTATACATTGCAGACAAGCGCAAGCTTTGACAGCGCTCACTTTTTGAAGGGCTATGAGGGTAAATGCAGCAACCTTCATGGGCACAGGTGGAGGGTGGAGATAACAGTTGCATCAGAGAGGTTATCTGCTGATTCCCAGACTAGAGGAATGGTGGTTGACTTTAAGACCTTAAAGGATGACCTTAATGAGCTTTGTGACAATCTTGACCACTGCCTTATAATTGAGCATGGAAGCCT
Organism: Lachnospiraceae bacterium; assembly: GCA_017470935.1. Taxonomy (GTDB): domain Bacteria; phylum Bacillota; class Clostridia; order Lachnospirales; family Lachnospiraceae; genus CAG-590. Next base: position 27,562 of record JAFUXG010000047.1, on the reverse strand, counting down.
TAGGGACAAGACATTAGAGGCGCTTAATGAAGAGGGCTTCCGCATTGTGGAGATGGACTTTCGTCCTACTGCAGAAAACATGGCTGAATATTTCTATGGGGAGATTGAGGATAAGGGATATCAGGTGATACTGGCAAAGGTATTTGAAACTCCCAACAATTGTGCGGGCTACAGCAGGTGAAGGTAAATAGCAAGGCTTAAGTGCATTCCTTTGCCCCAATATAGCATATAATATGTGAGGTTAATATGGATAATAAGTATGATAGGGCTGATAGGGAGATAATTTTTCCTGTAGCAGAGCATTTTATCAGTATCAATGGTGAGGGCAGGCATGCCGGACAGCTGGCGATGTTCATACGGTTTGCAGGCTGTAATCTGAACTGTGAATACTGTGACACAAAATGGGCTAATGAAGAAGATGTTGAATATGAGAGTATTCCTTGTGATCTTCTGCTTGATATGATAGATGAGGCAGATGTTGATAATATCACCATTACAGGAGGTGAGCCCCTGCTCCAGCCGGGAATCAGGGAACTGTTAGAGGAACTCAGGGCAAAGAGAAGGCTTAAGGTTGAGATTGAAACAAATGGAAGCATTGATATAAGAGCATTTTTCCCGCAGGAGGAGGCTTTTATATCTGATAATGTATCATTTACCCTTGACTATAAGACCGGTGCCAGCGGCATGGAGGAGCATATGTGTCTTGGCAATTATGAGAATGCCAGGGAATGTGATACTGTGAAATTTGTTGTGGGAAGCATTGAAGATCTGGAAAAAACAAGGTATGTTATAGATAGGTATAAGCTTATAGATAAGAAATGCGGTGTTTACATAAGTCCTTGTTTTGGCAGGATTGAGCCGTCGGAAATTGTTGAGTATCTTATTGCACAAAGAATGAACGGTGTCAATGTTCAGCTGCAAATGCATAAATATATATGGAATCCAACGCAAAGGGGTGTGTAAAAATGATAGATCAAGAGGCAATTAAAAGGCATGTAAGAGGAATAATTGAAGCATTGGGAGATGACCCGGAGCGAGAGGGTATCAAGGAGACTCCCGACAGGGTGGCTAGAATGTATGCTGAGGTGTTTGAGGGAATGAACTACACCAATGATGAGATAGCTGCCATGTTTTCAAAGTGCTTTGACGTTCCTGAAACAGGTAATCATGATATGGTCGTAGTGAAGGATATTGATGTGTTCAGCTATTGTGAGCACCATCTGGCATTGATGTATGATATGAAGGTTACAGTTGCTTATATTCCTAAGGGTAAGGTAATCGGACTCAGCAAGATAGCCAGGATTGCTGATATGGTGGCAAAGAGACTGCAGCTCCAGGAAAGAATAGGAACGGACATAGCGGAGGTTATTACTAAAGCAACAGGCTCGGAGGATGTGGCCGTGTATATTGAGGGGACACATAGCTGCATGACTGCAAGAGGTATCAGGAAGTCTGCAGCCAGAACTGTAACAACAACCCTTAGAGGCAAGTTTGAAAAGGATATGGATTTGCAGAACAGACTGTTAATGATGCTCAGATAGTAAGTATGGCCTGGGTTGTGTACCTTTAAAATAATACAATAGGCTGTGACAGAATAGTACTGGGAGGAGTATAATATAAATGAAAATGAATACGAGAAACAAAGAAGCTTGTGTAGTGGTTTTCAGCGGAGGGCAGGACAGTACAACCTGCCTTTTGTGGGCTTTGAAAAAATATAAAGAGGTGGTGGCTGTTTCCTTTGATTACGGACAAAGGCATAAGGCAGAGCTTGATTGTGCGAAGGAGATTACTGATGAATTAAATGTGGAATGGCATGTAATGGATATGTCACTCCTTAACCAGTTAGCCCCCAATTCCCTTACACGATCTGATATTAAGGTGCAGGAGGAGGCTCCGGCGGATGATGTTCCCAACAGTGTTGTAGATGGGAGAAATATGCTGTTTCTTACCTTTGCAGCGGTGTTTGCAAAGCAGAGGGGAATAACGGATATTATTACAGGGGTTTCTCAGAGTGATTTTTCCGGGTATCCTGACTGCCGGGATGTGTTTATTAAGTCGCTTAACACAACTCTTAATCTTGCTATGGATCATACATTCTGTGTTGAAACACCTCTTATGTGGATCGATAAAGCGGATACATGGAAGCTGGCGGATGATCTGGGAGGCCTTGATATGGTGCGTCATAAGACCCTCACCTGTTATAATGGGATAAAGGGCGAGGGCTGCGGTAACTGCCCCAGCTGTAAGCTTAGAAAAGAGGGATATGAGAAGTTTTTGAAGAAATATAAAAATTCATAAATAATATAAAGGTCTTAATGACTGCATGTAATATAAATGAGTACTATAAATGAATGTTAATGAGCACCATAAATGAATGCTAAGTACTTGCAATATAGGCAGAAAATGGGTATAATAAAACGATTGTGTTATTCTTATAATTCAGGAGGATAATTGGCCTAAGATGAAGAATATGTTGTTTATCCTTAATCCTTCGGCAGGAAGAAAGCATATAAAAAGTAAGCTTTTCGATATTGTGGATATTTTTGTTAAGGGAGGATATGATGTTAAGGTATATCCAACCCAGTCTAAGGGAGATGCCAGACGTATAGTTAGCGAAGAGGGCTGGGTTAATGATGTGATCGTTTGCGCCGGCGGTGACGGTACTCTTGATGAGGTTGTATCAGGATGTATTGAGTGTGGCTGTGATACGGCTATTGGATATATACCATGTGGTACAACTAATGATTTTGCAAGAAGCCTGGGAATTCCAAAGGATCATATAAGGGCTGCAAAGAGAATTGTTAAGTATGAGCCTAAGCCCATAGACATCGGTTCCTTTAATGGCGACAGCTTTGTGTATGTGGCTGCATTTGGTGCATTTACAGAGGTGACGTATACAACTCCCCAGGAATACAAGAATTATCTGGGACATATGGCATATGTATTAGAAGGGATCAAGAGTGTGCCGAATCTTACACCGCATCATATGAGGATTGAACATGACGGCAATGTTATAGAGGATGATTTCATTCTTGGTATGGTTACTAACTCGCTTACAGTAGGTGGATTTACAAGTCCTAATGCAAAGCTTGCAAAGTTTGATGATGGCCTGTTTGAGGCATTGTTCCTTAAGTTTCCAACTAATCCCCTTGATTTTCAGGCTACGGTAACTTCGTATTTTATGGGTGAGTATAATCCGGAATTCATGTATCAGTTTAAGGCAAAGCGTGTTGTTATCGACAGCCCGGAAGCTGTTATGTGGACTCTTGATGGGGAATTTGGCGGAAGTGTAACATATTCTGAGATAGTTAATATGCAGCACGCAGTTAATGTCATTAAGAAATGAGCAAAAACCAACACTTTTGAGTGTGAAAAGATGGAGACGTCAGTCGATATCAAAGAAATGAGCAAATAAAAAAGGTTTAGTGAGGGAAAACAATGGGTAAATATTTTGGAACAGATGGTTTTAGGGGAGAAGCAAATGTTGATCTTACTGTAGAGCACGCCTATAAGGTGGGAAGATATCTTGGATATTACTATGGAAAGAATCATGAGGATGGGAAGGCTAGTATTGTAATCGGTAAGGATACAAGACGTTCCTCATATATGTTTGAGTATTCATTGGTGGCTGGACTTACAGCCAGCGGGGCAGATGTGTATCTTATGCATGTAACGCCAACACCCAGTGTTTCTTATATTGTCAGGCTTGATGAATTTGACTGTGGAATTATGATATCCGCAAGCCATAATCCCTATTATGATAACGGAATTAAGATTATTAATGGTAACGGCTCTAAGGTAGAGGCCTTTGTGGAGGAAGAGATCGAGGCATATATTGATGGTGAGATTCCTGAGATTCCCTTTGCAAAGAGAGAACGTATTGGAAGAACTGTTGATTATGCAATGGGAAGAAACAGATACATAGGATATCTTATGACACTTGCAACACGATCATATAAACATAAGAGAATTGGCCTTGACTGTGCAAACGGCGCATCCTCTACAGTTGCAAAGGCAGTGTTTGAGGCTCTTGGAGCAAAGACGTATGTTATCAATAATGATCCTGATGGAGTTAATATCAATGAGAATTGTGGTTCTACACATATTGAGCAGCTTATAAAGCTTGTAAAGGATAAGCAGCTTGACATTGGTTTTGCTTATGATGGAGACGCAGACAGGTGTCTTGCAGTTGATGAGAAGGGTGAGATCATTGATGGTGATAAGATACTATATGCCTGCGGATGTTACCTGTCAGAGCGAGGGGAGCTTAACAACAATACAGTTGTTACCACTGTAATGTCCAATCTGGGATTATATAAAGCACTTGATAAGAAGAAGATATCCTATGAACAGACCGCAGTTGGTGATAAATATGTTTTTGAGAACATGATGGAAAATGGCCATTCCTTAGGCGGTGAGCAGAGTGGGCACATTATTTTCAGCAAATACGCCACCACAGGTGACGGTGTTCTTACTTCAATTAAGCTTATGGAGGTCATTCTTGAAAAGAAGGTTGCTGCTTCAGAGCTCTTTAGAGATTTGAAGATATATCCGCAGTTACTGGAGAATGTGAGAGTTAAGAGTAAGCCTGAAGCAAGAGATGACGAGGATGTTAAGGCAGCTGTTAAGAGGGTTGAGGAGGCTCTTGGGGATGATGGAAGAATACTTCTCCGTGAGAGCGGTACTGAGCCGGTTATAAGAGTTATGGTAGAGGCTGCATCAGATGAGCTCTGCAGGCAGTTTGTTGACGAGGTTGTGAAGGTTATTAAGGATAAGGGACATGAGGCGTAATTGATGTACATAAGGCTTGGTATAACTATTAACAGGATTTTATACGGACCGGTATGATATGAAAAAGAAATTGCGTCAATATTTAAAAATGATAGTCCAGAATTTCATATTGCCTGCCTTCTATCGTTTGTTCTGCATACAAAGGATAAGGACCGGCCTTGTGGTGTTTGCAGATGGACACAGTGTGGCAAGGCCTGAAAGAATGAACAGATTGTTTGAAGGCCTTAACAATGACCAGTCTGGAAAAGACGCTGAGGGGAAGGCTTTCTATGAGATCGCAGAGTGGTATCATGATTTCCAGGCAATGAGCTATATCAGCGCACTTTGTAAAATGCTTGGATTCATGAAAATCTATGCCAGGGCAAACTATGTTGTCATAAGTGACAATTTCCTTCCGGTGGCTTCCTGCAATAAGAGGAAGGGAACCTTTGTGATCCAGCTGTGGCATGGGTGCGGCGCATTTAAGCGATTCGGTTATGATACAGCAGATGATATTCCTGAGGATTATGTGGGTAATGTTTTTAAGAATTATGATATTGTTCCTGTAAGCGGAGATAAGAGCGTGGAGCCATTTACAAGCGCAATGAAGCTTCATAAGGGAGTGTGTATTCCCATAGGAGTAAGCGCTACAGACCAATATTATGACAAGGAATATAAGGAGAAATGTAAGGGGGATTTTTACCGGATTTGTCCGGAGGCGAGGGGGAAGAAGATACTGCTGTGGGCTCCTACATTTCGTGGAATGGCAGCTTCACCTGTTATCTGTGGTGAGGAAATATTTAAAAATGCTGCTAATAGATTAAGCGATGAATGGTATGTAATAATTAAGTATCATCCACATATGGAGGCGAAGGGGAAGAAATCTACAATAGAGCTCCCGACAGAGCGGTTATTACCGGTGACGGATATCCTTGTTACTGATTATTCGTCTATAATCTTTAATTATTCAATATTTCAAAGACCGGTTTTGTTATTTGCACCGGACTTAGATGAATACTCTGATATGCGTGGCTTTTATCTTAATTATCATGAGCTTCCGGGCGAGCTTGTTAAAACCGAGGATGAGCTGTTTGAGGGGATATGTAATGCCGAGGATATGTTTGACATTAATGAAATGCAAAGGTTTTATGAGGAATACATGGGTGGCTGTGACGGCAATGCTACTAAAAGACTTATTGATATTATGAGTACAAAGAGGTACAGGTCGTGAAGAAAATACTTAAAAATATCGGCAAGAGCCTATTGTTTCATGGCTTGTTTCCTATGCTATACAGATGGCATGCAAGAAAGCCTGTTGTTAATAACAGTGTTTTATTCATAGAAGTGCGTTATGGGGAGATTACCGATAATTTTACATTGCTTTATGAGGAATTTTGCAAAAGGGAGGATTTTACAGTAGAAGCAGCCCTTTTGGGGAATTCTGTTTTTTCTTATAAAGAATACATTAAGGCGTGCCTTCATATGTTGAAAGGCTTAGCCCCTGCAGAGTATGTGTTTGTGGACGAAAGCAGCAATGTGTTGGCGGCACTTCCCATTCGTAAGGAGACTAAGCTGGTGCAGGTGTGGCATGGCTGCGGTGCATTTAAGCGGTTTGGCTATGGAGGTGCTAACAAGCTTACTGAGAAATATTACAATGACTACTATTTTACAGCTGTAAGCAGCCCTGAGGTTGTAGACATATATGCAGAGAGTATGGGGCAGAATAGGGATAAGGTGCTTCCTATTGGAGTGAGCCGTACGGATGTTTTTTTCAATCAGGAGTATATTAAGCAGTGTAACAAGGAAATACGAGACAGATACAATATTGATAGGGATAAAAGGATAATATTATATGCCCCGACATTTCGGGGCAATGTCCAGGAGGCAAGATCCCCCAGACTGCTTGATACAGGTAAGCTGTATGATGGACTTGGGGGCAGGTATGTGATACTCTACAAGGGACATCCTGCTGTGAAGGAATCCCCTAAGGTTGATGAAGAGCATAAGGATTTTTTGATAGATGCCTCTGAGGAGAAGATCGCTGCTTTGATGTGTTCGGCAGATTGCTGTATTACTGATTATTCATCCTTGATCTTTGAATATGCACTTCTTGGCAGACCAATGTATTTCTATGCATATGATTACAAGGAATATGTAACGGAAAGAGGTTTTTATTACGGATATGATGAATTTGTGCCGGGAGACATATACTATAATGAGGAAGAGCTGGTTAAGGGAATCCTAAGAACAGATGACAAGGCTGTTTCCAGGATTGATGCTTTTCGTGAAAGGTATATGTCGGCATGCGACGGTGATTCTACCCGCCGTATCATAGACAGGCTGCTTGCTGTGCAGTAATTGTAATGGAGATTATAGGAAATGCGAAAGAGAGACCGTTTTAAAAGATTAATAACTTTTTTTGAAGGCTTTGTCATACTTGCCCTTCATACTATTATGTTTGCATATCTCTGGTATGGATTTTACCAGAAGCAGCTAGAGGTTCCATTTTTTCGCCGGGGTGACTGGGCGGTGATCGGATTCTATGCATTGCTCATGTATCTGGTGACAAGCCTTTATGGAGGGTTTAAGATAGGGTATCTTAGACTGATGGATGTGCTGTATTCGCAGATATTATCACTTCTTGGTACCAATGTGCTTGCGTATCTGCAGATATGCCTTATCAGCAGAAAGTATCTTACAGCCAGACCACTTCTCATTATGACGGTGATCCAGGCTGTTGTTATCCTGATCTGGATATTTATATGCAAGACCATATATGCAGTGCTGTATCCCCCTAGGCAGATGCTGCTTATATATGATGACCGTTCCCCTAAGGAGATACTTAATAAGCTGGGAACAAGGCGGGATAAGTATAAGATATGTGACATGATGCAGTTAGATGAGGGACTTGATAATATATGTGACAGCCTCAGCAATTATGAGGCGGTGCTCATATATGATATCTCGGCTTATGAGAGGAATATTATTTTAAAACGCTGCTTTGATCTTTCTGTGAGGACCTATGTCACACCAAAGCTTTCGGACATTTTGATGATGGGTTCGGATAAAATTCATCTTTTTGACACACCCTTATTGTTGTCACGTAACAAGGGCCTTACAGGGGACCAGCTTATATTAAAAAGGCTGTTAGACCTTGTTATCACCTTACCGGTTTCGATAATTTTATTGCCGCTATTTATTGTAATAGCATTGATGATCAAGCTGTACGACGGAGGACCGGTGCTTTACTCACAGGAACGTCTTACTGAGGATGGAGAGATATTTAAGATATATAAGTTCAGAAGTATGAGGATGGATTCTGAAAAAAATGGTATCCAGTTAGCCAGAAAGGGCGATGACAGAGTCACTCCTGTGGGAAGAGTATTAAGATCTTTGCATTTTGACGAGTTTCCACAGCTTATTAACATCATTAAGGGGGACATGTCATTAGTGGGACCCCGTCCTGAACGTCCGGAGATAGCGGAGAAATATCAGAAGATAATACCTGAATTTAATTTCAGGCTGAAGGTTAAGGCAGGATTAACCGGATATGCGCAGGTGTATGGCAAGTATAATACTACCCCATATGACAAGCTGAAATTAGATCTTACCTACATTGAAAACTATTCAATATGGCTTGACCTTAAGCTATTATTATTAACATTTAAGATACTATTCCAGAAGGAGAATACAGAGGGAATAGATATTAATCAGACAACGGCGGTCAGAGAGAACGCAATAAAAGAAAAAACCTATAAGGAGGAAGAATAATGGAAGGCAGTAATGTATTTGGTGTTGTGCTGGCAGGCGGTATAGGAACACGTATGGGAAATGTGGAGAAGCCTAAGCAGTTTATGGAGATAGGCGGAAAGCCGATCATAATTCATACAATAGAGAAGTTTGTGTTGAATCCCCAGTTTGAGAAGATATTAGTGCTTTCACCAAAGCAGTGGATAAAGCATACAGGGGATCTGATTAAGAAGTATATACCGGGTGCAGATAATATTGTAGTTATAAGCGGTGGTGCCACAAGAAATGAAACAATTATGAATTCTATTAAGTATATAGAAGAGCAGGGAAGGCTTAATGATGATACCATCATTGTAACACATGATTCCGTGAGGCCATTTGTTACCCACAGAATATTGGAGGAGAATATTAAGTATGCCAAGGAGTTTGGCGCTTGTGATACAGTTATTCCTGCTACTGATACTATCGTGGAGAGCAAGGATCATCAATTGATTTCCGCCATACCTGACCGTTCAACCATGTATCAGGGACAGACTCCACAATCCTTTAAAGCCATTCATTTAAGAGAATTATATGAGGGACTTACGGAGGAAGAGAGAAAGATTCTTACTGACGCTTGTAAGATCGCAGTTATTAAGGGTGAGAAGGTCCATCTGGTGGAGGGAGAGGTTTCTAATATTAAGATTACCTATCCATATGATCTCAGAGTTGCTGAGTCGCTGTTAAGTGAGTGAAAATAAGTTCAGACATAGTGGAATCAAAGTGGAATGGAGATGACAACACGAAGCCCCCAGGCAGCGTGTAAATGAAATATAGGAGGCATACAATATGTTAAGTGCTGTATATCAGTTAAAGCGCCCCAGACAATTTGAATTGGTTTATAAGGATATAACCTTAGATAATGAAAATGCTATAGTGAGACCAACACATCTATCTATTTGTAATGCAGATCAGAGATATTACCAGGGCATAAGACCCCAGGAGGTGCTTAAGAAGAAGCTTCCCATGGCTCTTATCCATGAGGCTATAGGACGGGTCGTGTATGATCCTACAGGAGAGTTCAAGGTGGGTGAATATGTTGTCATGATCCCTAATCTTCCATCTGAGGAGGATCCTGTGATCGCAGAGAATTATCTTAGGAGCTCGCGTTTCCGTGCCAGCGGTACAGATGGTTTTCTGCAGGAATATGTCCAGACAAAGCCTGACCGCTTAGTCCGTCTTCCAGAGGGAATTAATTATACTGTGGCAGCCTTTACAGAGCTTGTAAGTGTGAGCATGCATGCCATATCCCGTTTTATGAGGACAGCCCATGAGAGAAGGAACCGCATAGGTGTATGGGGAGACGGAAATCTGGGGTATATTACTTCTCTTTTATTAAAGACATTATATCCTGATATAGAGGTTTTCGTTTTTGGAAAGAATGAGGCAAAGCTTCAGGACTTTACATTTGCAGATGGCTGCTATCAGATCAGCCAGATTCCTGATGATTTTTCCATGGATCACGCCTTTGAATGTGTAGGCGGTGGTGGTGCCCATAAGGCCATTAATCAGATAATTGACTATATCAACCCGGAGGGAACAATAGGAATATTAGGTGTTTCTGAGGAGCTTGCACCTATCAATACGAGAATGGTGCTTGAAAAGGGACTTAGAATTATAGGCAGCAGCAGAAGCGGCCGTGAGGATTACGTGAAGCTTGTAGATCTTTACAGGGAAAAGCCAGAGGTTACGGATTATCTTGAAAATATTGTGGGAGAGCAGATTGTTATAAGGGAAATACGTGATATTGCCAGGGCATTTGAGAAGGACAGCCATAAGCTGATCGGTAAGACGGTGATGATATGGGAGAAATGATCATAGAAAAATATTCACAATAGAATATGTGTTGTGAATGGGTTTTGTAAATGCCTGATAGAGTTAAGGTTAGTGAGGGTAGATATATATAATGGATGAAGTTCTGGTTTCGGTAGTAATTCCTGCATATAACTGTGAGAAATATATTGATGAGGCACTCTCATCTGTTATGGAACAGAATATAGAGCTGGAGTGTATTATAGTTGATGACCACTCCACTGATGGGACCTACGAGGTGGCGGCCCCATATTTGGAGGATAAACGCTTCAGATACATTTGCAACGAGGAGAATATGGGAGTTGCAGCAAGCAGAAACAAGGGGGTTTTACTGGCAAGGGGCAAGTATATTGCCTTTCTTGACGGGGATGATTATTGGACTGCCGACAAGCTTAGTAAGCAGTATGCCCTTATGGAGAGCAGGCAGGCAGTATTAAGCTCTACCGGAAGAGAGCTTATGGATGCAAATGGAGTGCTGTCCGGCAAGATCATAGGAATTCCTGACAGAATAACCTATAAAAAGCTGTTAAAAAGCAATGTACTCAATACCTCGGGGGTTATGGTGAGGCGGGATGTTGCCTTGAGATATCCTATGGTTTCTGATCATTTACACGAGGATTATATTATGTGGCTTTCAATTCTTAAGGAATTTGAATGTGCATATGGAATAAATGAGCCGCTTTTGAAATATCGTGTAGTAAAGGGCTCTAAATCTTCTAATAAACTTCATTCTGCGAAAATGAATTACGGGGTGTATAGATATATGGGTCTTAGCAGATTGAAATCCATTTACTATCTGTTCTTTTATGCAGTTAATGGAGTGTTAAAGTATATGTGAGCAGGTGGTTTTCTTAAGAAAATTATAAGAATTTCATTTGTTTGTCATATTGTAAAAATATTCTTATAGTGTTATAATGTGACTTGTTTTATTCTATTGAAGAATGTATTAACAGCATCTTTGCTCTTGCAATGATGTGGGACTATAATAGGAGGATTATTATATGTGTGGTATCGTTGGATACATTGGTAATGAACAGGCGGCACCGATACTTCTTGACGGATTAGCAAAGCTTGAATACAGAGGCTATGATTCAGCCGGACTTGCGGTATATGGTGATAGTGATATAGAGGTTGTTAAGGCAAAGGGAAGGCTTCAGGCTCTCAGGGATCTTACCGGTGATGGTAATAATCTTAAGGGTACACTTGGAATTGGACATACAAGATGGGCAACACATGGAGAGCCATCTGTCAATAATGCCCACCCTCATTACAATAAGGATAAATCTATTGCAGTAGTGCATAATGGTATTATAGAGAATTATCAGCCCCTTAAGGAGAAGCTTATAGCCAGAGGGTATGAGTTTAAGTCTGAGACGGATACAGAGGTTATTGCCCATTATCTGGATTATTACTATAATGGGGATCCGGTCCAGGCAGTTGAGAAGGTAATGCACAGAGTCCAGGGCTCATATGCACTTGGTATCATTTTCAAGGATTTCCCTGATAAAATGTATGCAGTGCGCAAGGACTCACCGCTTGTTGTGGGCCATACAGAGACAGGCAATTTCATTGCTTCGGATGTTCCTGCAATACTCAAATATACTAGAGAAGTGTACTTTATTGAAAACAGGGAAATATGTGAGCTTTCAAGAGAGGGAATCCGCTTCTTCAATGAGGATTTAGAGGAGATTAAGAAGGAGACAAAGACTATCGAATGGGATATTGAGGCTGCAGAAAAGGGCGGATATGAGCATTTTATGCTTAAGGAGATATATGAGCAGCCTAAGGCAGTTCTTGACACCATCAGTCCAAGGCTTCAGGGAGATAAGGTAGTGATCGAAGAGCTGGGAATGACAGAAGAGGAGATCGCAAAGCTTAAGAGAATATATATAATCGGCTGCGGTTCTGCATATCATGTAGGAGTTACAGGCAGATATATAATTGAGAAGCTTACAAGGATTCCCGTGGAGGTTGATCTGGCGTCGGAGTTCAGATATAGAGATCCTATTATTGAAAAGGATTCAATGACAATTATTATCAGTCAGTCAGGAGAGACAGCAGATTCCCTTGCTGCACTTAGAAAGGCACAGGAGCTGGGTTCTAAGGTGCTTGGAATTGTTAATGTAGTTGGCTCTACAATTGCAAGAGAGGCTGACAATGTAATGTATACACATGCAGGACCTGAGATATCAGTTGCAACAACGAAGGCCTATAGTACACAGCTTGTTTCCTTGTATCTGCTGGCAATGCTGTTTGGTGATGTTAGGGGAACTATAACTGCTGAAGAGATGGCGGAAATGGTTGCTGAGCTTAAGAAGCTTCCGGATAAGATATCAGAGATACTTGGTGACAAGGAGAGGATCCAGTGGTTTGCAAGCAAGTATGCCAATGCAAAGGATGTATTTTTCCTTGGAAGAGGCTGTGATTATGCCACATCATTGGAGGGCTCTCTTAAGCTTAAGGAAATCTCATATATTCATTCAGAGGCTTATGCTGCGGGAGAGCTTAAGCACGGCACAATATCTCTTATAGAGGATGGAGTGCTTGTTGTGTCTGTTGTGACACAGCCTGAGCTTTATGAGAAAATGATAAGCAATATAGTTGAGGTGAAGACAAGAGGTGGATACATCTTTACACTTACTAATAAGGGTAATTTTGTAATGGAGGATACTGCTGATTTCACAGTATATATTCCTAATACACATCCATGCTTTGCTCCTTCCTTGGCGGTTGTGCCTCTTCAGCTGTTTGGATATTATGTGTCTGTTGCTAAGGGTCTTGACGTTGATAAGCCGAGAAATCTGGCAAAATCAGTTACAGTTGAATGACATAGAATAATATAGCAGATTTATTGACTACAGGAGGAATACATTTAATGAGTAAGTCGCGGAAAAAGAAGAATAAAAAGCTGGGATTGATCTTGCTTGTTGAGGTCTTGGTGTTTATCGGGCTGATCGTCGGTTTCGGCTGGTATTATGTCAATAGTAAGCTTGATCAGGTGGTGGATGACACTGTTGCCGAGGAAAAGGAGCAGATTGATGTAAGTGCTGCTGTGACGGACACTATGGCTGACAAATATAAGACCATTGCACTTTTTGGACTTGATGCAAGGGAGGGCGGTGATCTTAATAAGGCGGGCACAGCCCACAGTGATGCAATAATAATAGCAAGTATTAACAATGAGACCAAGGAGGTTAAGCTTGCTTCCGTGTATAGGGACTGTTTTCTTGAGATAGCCAAGGATGGTGCGGGTACTCAGAAGGTGACACACGCATATATCTTAGGTGGACCTACATGCTCGGTTGAAACTCTTAATAAGAATCTTGACCTTAATATAACAGATTATGTTTCTGTGGATTTCAAGGCACTGACAAAGGCTATTGATGCCTTAGGAGGCGTAACCATCAATGTGAAGGCTAAGGAGCTTAATAACCTTAACCACAATATTGAGGAGCAGGTAAGAGTGACGGGAATTCAATCCCAGGGTGTATGGTCTGAGGGAGAGCAGGTGCTTAATGGTACACAGGCAACAGCCTATGCCAGAATCAGGAAGGTTGGTAATGGTGATTTTGAGCGTACCCAGAGACAGCGTGCTGTTATCTCTGCCATGATCAAGAAGGCTAAGGAATCTGATCTTGCAACCATCAACAATGTGCTTGACGAGATTATTCCTCTTATTGCCACCAACATGACAAAGAGTGATATACTCTCACTGGCGAAGAATATGTTTGATTATGAGTTAGGGGACAATATTGGCTTTCCGCTCTCTAATACAACACCTAATCTTGGGAAGGATAAGGGAAGTGTTGTTGTTCCTGCTAACTTGATAAGCAATGTTGAACATTTACACTCATTCCTGTATCCTGAGGATACGGAGTATACACCTTCAGAAGAGGTTCAGAGGATCAGTAATGCTATTACAAATGAGACCGGTGTGGGAGATCTGTTCACTGAGGATAAGGCTACTGAGGAGCCGACCTCAACTAATCAGGGAAATTAGTCGATATTAATATATGGGGAGCTTTGTTGATTAAATACTGTATTTAATGGATGAAGTTCCCCTTATTTAGATAGTTAGAGCAAGGAGGATGGCATATGAGAAAGAGAATAACAGGCTTGGTGCTTGGCACGGCGTTCGTGGGACTGCTTTTGTGTAACACAGCATATGCAGAAGGAGGCATGCTTAAAGCAGCGGATTATATTCAAGAGGAGAATATGAATCTGATCCAGGAGGGAGAGGTAGTAATTCCCCATAATGATTATTCCTTTGAGGAGGAGAGCCTTACATCTTACCTTGAGGTTAATGAGGACTCTGATACTGATGAGCAGTTATCAGCACAGAAGGCAAGAGAGGATATATCCCTGCAGGACAGGAAGGAGGCCTGTGCCAAGGCTTTATATAGTGCAATGATTAGCTATAAGGATAAGGCTGATGTTTCAGAATATGCACTTACAAAGGCTGAGTTCAAGGAGACCATATCGGATCTGGTAAACAGTAATCCAGAGCTTTTCTATATAGGACAAACATACGGGGTGCAGGCATTTTATCTTACGGGCAGTTCGGGAGAACAGATAGTAAGAGTCTGCATGGGATTTTATGAATGCCAGACTCCTGTTAAGGAAACAGTGACAGTTGACGGCGTTAGCAAGCAGGTTACAGTAGGCTACACAGATATTGATACTAAGCTTATAGGTGAGCAGAAGCTTCTTTTAGAGAATAAGAAGAATGCAATTCTTAATAGTACGTTGACATCGGGAATGTCAGATGCGTGTAAGGCACTCCTGATTCACGATTATCTTGCCCTTAATATAAAGTATGATTACGCCAGATATCTGGAGAATAAGCAAAATGGTACATCCTCATATGATGAGTCGGATTATGATATATATGGTGCGCTTGTTAATGGACAGGCAGTGTGCCAGGGGTATACTTTGGCTTTCAAATATCTTATGGAGGCGGCGGGGGTTTCAGATGTGGGCTTTGCATGCAATGCAAGCCATATTTGGAACACTATCTCTATTGATGGTGAAGGCTATTATGTGGACTGCACCTGGGATGATCCAAGCTGGGATACCTTGGGAAATGTTAAGCACAAGTATCTGTTGAAGGGCGGAGAGGATTTCACCGGCCATGGCACTATTTCCAAAACCGATATAGAGTGTAATGGAGCTGCCTATGCAGATTATTTCTGGAATGATATTAACAGTGGAATATTCTATCACAATGGAAAATTATATTATATGAATCCTGAGGGAAAGTTATGCATTAGAGATGGAATTGAGAATGATGCTGCCCTCAAGGTTACAGATTTATCATTAGAAACAAGTGCTGATTGGAACTATGTTAATGCTGTAAAGCTGGCGCTTGCTGGCAATTATGCTGTATACCATGATGAAAAGAAGCTCTATGCCTATGATTACAAGGATGGAAAAACTGAGATTTTATATTCTCCAGAAACAGAGGAGAATGAACTTATCTACGGGATTGCGGCCAAGGATAATGTATTATCCTATGCCACCAGAAGCGCAGCGGAGATAGCTGAAAATGGTATTACAGAGCAGACTATTTATGACTATGCACTGCCAGAGGATCCATTCAGTGTTCCTATTGATGGTGTTTCCATCTCTGGACCTGACACCTTATATATCCACATGGAGAATGGAAGCTATGTGTATGACAAAGCGTCATATAAGGCAGTGATCACACCAAGTGATGCCACAAATCAGAGGATACGTTCATGGACCAGCAGTGATCCAAAGGTATTATCCATTGACCTTAATGGTTCTGCTAAAGCAGTGGCACCGGGAGAGGTTACTGTTACAGTGACAACTGTTGAGGGACCGAAGGCAGTTAAGACTGTTAAGGTCTTATACAATGGAAATATTGCAGCTGCTGATGGAACAGTGCTGCATTATGATAATGGTACATTGCTGGCAAACCAATTCTTTTCTGAAAACGGAGTCCAGTATTATCTTGGCTCTGATGGAAAGCCGGTAAAGGGATTGCAGAATATAAGCGGCAGCACCTATTATTTTGATAATAATGGAGTTATGTTAACTGGATGGCAGACTATCAATAACGGAAGATATTATTTTAATTCTGCAGGGGTCATGCAGAAAAATTGCTTCCTTAATGATGGTGGAAAGCTGTATTTCTTAAATTCAGACGGGAAGATGCTGACAGGCCTTATAGCAATCAACGGAAGAACCTATTATTTTGATAACAATGGGGTTATGTTGACAGGCTGGCAGACTATTGACAATAATGTACATTACTTTGATGCTAACGGAGTTATGTTAATTGGATGGCAGACGATTAGCGGAAAGACATATTATTTTAATGCAGATGGAGTTATGTTAACTGGTTGGCAGACTATTGATGGTGAAACAAAATATTTTGACAGCACAGGTGTGTGTCTTACTGTTGGCTGGCAGACTATAGACGGCAAGCGGTATTACTTTAATATGAAGGGAGTACCGGTGATTGGCTGGCAGGTGATAGAGGGTAAAACCTATTATTTTAACTCTGACGGAGTTATGTTAACCGGGTGGCAAAAGATAGATAAGAAGACATATTACCTTGATAAGAATGGAGTAATGCAGACTGGCTGGAAGACAATTAAGAAGAAAAAATATTATTTTAATAAAAAGGGAGTAATGCAGACTGGCTGGAAGACAATTAAGAAGAAAAAATACTATTTTAATAAAAAGGGAGTAATGCAGACTGGCTGGAAGACAATTAAGGGAAAGAAGTATTACTTTACGAAGAAGGGTGTAATGCTCAAGGGGCTGCAGACCATTAAGGGAGTTTCCTATTACTTTGCACCGGATGGGCATTTCGTGAGCTGAGATATGGAATAAAATAACAGGCATTTGCGAAACTCAAATCTACACTTTTATTGTTGTGAATGAGTTTCGCAAATGCCTGAAATAACAAAATTTTGTGAGGTGGAGGAGCGTATGAAAAAAAGAATTTTGCTTTGTATTATAGCAGTGCTCTGCGTAAGCCTGTTGGCGGGTGTGAAGGCAGAGGCTGCAGGAGTTAGTGATTATGGTGCACTTAAGGTGAGCGGTACCCAGCTTACCAGCACAAGGACCGGGGGAGCGGCTGTTCTTAGGGGAGTCAGCACACATGGTATCAATTGGGATGTGGGATATCCATACATTTCAAAGGAAGCGTTCAGTACACTCCAGGATGATTACGGAGTTAATGCAATCAGGCTTGCTATGTATACTACTGAATATTTTGGATATTGCGATAAGGCCGGTGCAGGTGAATCACAAGGTGAGGTGCAGGCTAAGCTTAAGGAGAGGATTGATACCGGTGTTAAGGCGGCCACTGAGCTTGATATGTATGTGATCATAGACTGGCATGTATTAAATGATCAGAATCCGAATAAGTATAAGAAAGAGGCAAAGGCATTCTTCAGGGAAATGTCTAAGAAGTATGCCGGACAGGATAATGTTCTCTATGAGATATGCAATGAGCCCAATGGAGGAACTACATGGTCTGACATAACAAAGTATGCAAATGAAGTGATACCTGTGATCAGGGAAAATGATTCAGATGCAGTTATTATTGTTGGTACACCTACATGGTCACAGGATGTGGATGTTGCAGCAGAAAAGCCTCTTTCCTTTGACAATGTAATGTATACACTCCATTTCTATGCTGCTACACATAAGGACAGCTATAGACAGAAGCTGCAAACAGCACTTAATAAGGGCCTGCCTGTAATGGTAACAGAGTTCGGTGTCTCAGAGGCCAGCGGTGATGGCAATCTGGATACTGCCGAGGCAAAGAAATGGCTTGATCTTTTGGATGAGAATGGTATAAGTTATTTTGCATGGAGCCTCAGTAACAAGAGTGAGTCATCAGCATTGCTTAAGAGTGGAACATCCAAGAAAAGCGGATGGGGCAGTGGAGATCTGTCAAAAGCGGGCAAGTGGGTTTTTAATCAGTATAAAACGAGAAATGGTCTGGATAATATAGCAGCTCCCGGCAAGGTTACCGGACTTAAGGTAAAGAATGTGAAGGGAAGGAAGCTTAAGGTTTCATGGAAGGCAGCAGCAGATGCTGACGGATATCAGATTCTATATTCTGCAAACAAAAAATTTAAAAATGCAAAGCGTAAAACTGTAACAAGCTGCTCTGTAAAAATAAGTAAGCTTAAGAGAAATAAGACATATTATGTAAAGTTGAGAGCCTATAAAAAGTCTGAGGCGGGTAAGAAATTTGGTAAATATAGCGGAGTTAAGAAGATCAAGATAAAAAAATAGTGCAATTCTCACAATTTTATGTAAAACACTTGAAATCCGTGGTGTTTGATAATATAATTACCTAAGCTTAAAGAATGATATACAATGGTTAAGAGCTATCAGTTATATGTAGAGACAAGGTTATAATTAATATACATGGTATATAACATATTTAATGTAAGAATAGTGGAGGCATCAGAATGATGAATAAAAATTGTTTATACAGAATAATGATGACAGTAATGTTGGCAGGTGTATCGCTTGCTTTTGAGTTGCCGGTTATGGCGGCAAAGAGTAAGACTGTTACAATAGATGCAAAGCCGGCAAGCTCCACTACAGATGATGATACTACGATTATTAACGCAGAGACGACTACACAGACCACAGAGACATCTACACAGGCTACAGAGGCGGAAACAGATGACAGTACTGATGATACCTTAGCTGATGATGGTAATATTACTTCCGGCTGGAATAAATCAATGACAAGCTATTATGAGGATGGCGAGAAGGTTACCGGTTGGAAGGCTATTGACGGGAAGCTATATTATTTTACAAAAAAGGGAAAGCTCTATACAAAGACCGGAATGAGGACTATCGGAGAGAAGACCTATTATTTTGATGATAATCACTATGTACTTTCAGGTGTTATAGAGGCAGATGGCCATAGCTATTATTTCAGGAAAAAGGGTGGCGCCAGACTTGAGGATAAGGGCGTCAATAAGCTTGATGGCAAATTCTACTGTGTTGGTGAAGGCTTTGCGCTAGAGAAGGGTTGGTACAGAGATTCTGATAACAAAAGATACTATTTTGACAAAAAGACCTATGAAGGACTTACAGGCTGGAACTATGTTGGAAAGTACAAATATTATTTTAATAAGAAGTCACAGCTGGTTCAGGATGTAAGAGATAAGCTTACAAAAAAGCAGAAGAAATCATACAAGATACGTGTTAACCGTACCGCAAGCTGTGTGACAGTATACGCCAAGGACGGTGCAAAGGGTTATACCATTCCTGTAGTTGCATTTGTATGCTCAGCAGGTAAGGATACGCCTAAGGGAAAGTTTGAGATAAAGGATAAGCTTAGGTGGCATGAGCTTATGGGACCATGCTGGGGACAGTGGTGCATGCATCTTACAGTTGATATTCTTTTCCACTCTGTATATTATAATAATGAGAAGGATAACAAGTCCCTTAATGTATCAGCTTATAACAAGCTTGGAACAATGGCATCACATGGCTGTGTCAGACTTGCTGCCGGGGACTGCAAATGGATATATGATAACTGTAAGGTTGGAACGAAGGTAGAGATATATAATAATAAGAAAAACCCAGGGCCATTTGATAAGCCTGTACCTGTGAAGCTTAAGTCAGGACAGACATGGGATCCTACGGACCCAACAATTAAATAGGATATCATATGGATTAATATACAGGAGGGATATTACATATACCCCTCCTGATTGCTTTATAAAATATTATGTATCTGCGAAATATCAGATATGATGGAATTATAAAAAATGTTTTTTAAATAAGAACGGGTGAAAAATGGAAGGTAATAGTCTTACAGAAGGTAAAATAACAAAATCAATATTATTATTTGCACTGCCGCTGCTTATAGGTAATATATTTCAGCAGTTTTATAATGTTGCGGATACTGCCATAATAGGACATGTGCTTGGAGATCATGCACTGGCTGCAATTGGCGCATCAGCCTCTATATACAGTCTTGTTATCGGCTTTGCCCATGGAATAACCAATGGCTTTGCAGTGATCATTGCAAGATATTATGGTGCTAAGGATGATGGTAATCTTAAGAAGTCTGTGGCATGGACCTATGCTTTGACTGCTTTTGTGGCACTGTTTTTGACCATAATGAGCATGGTGCTGCTGCATCCGGTACTGGTGGCATTAAAGACACCGAATGATATTATAAGTGAGACAGAGAGGTATCTTAGAATTGTGCTTGGTGGAGCAGTTGTTACATGCTTTTATAATATGTTTGCAGCACTTATGAGGGCAATAGGCAACAGTAAAACACCCCTCTATTTCCTCATATTGTCTTCTGCCATCAATGTTTTTCTGGATATACTGTTTGTAAAATACTTTGGAATGGGTATAGGAGGTGCGGCCATAGCTACAGTAATTGCACAGATCATATCAGTTGTTTTATGTGCATGGTTTATTATAAAGAAATACAGAAATCTGGCGTTTTCAATAAATGAGCTTGAGAGGAATCCGGAGATGGTTAAGGAGTTATCCTCCATGGGGCTTTCAATGGGACTTATGATGGTGGTGGTATCAATAGGCTCGGTAGCTTTACAGAGTGCGGTGAATTCCCTTGGAACAGATATTATTGCAGCTCATATCACTGCAAGAAAGGTGGATGATATATTCATGCTTCCCCTTGGTTCCATCAGCATATCTGCTTCCACCTTTGCCAGCCAGAACCTGGGTGCGGGAAAGCATGACAGAATACGGCAGGGGATTGTAAAATGTATATTGATAGATTGGGTGTGGAGTGCATTTGCGGTTGTTGTTATATTCCTGCTTGGAAGACAGCTTATATTCCTTATAAGCGGAACGGATAATGCATTTGTAATGGATACAGCTAACAGATATATAAGGATCAATATCGCATTCTTCTTTGTTCTTTCAGTGCTCCTTGTGTTGAGAAGCTCCCTGCAGGGACTTGGAAGAAAGCTTGTTCCGGTAATGGGAAGCGGTGTAGAGCTGTTTTTTAAATTTGGCGCAGTGGGAATAATAACAAGGAAGCTTGGTTACTTCGGAGTGTGTATATTAGAGCCTGTTATCTGGATAGTGTGTGCGCTAATGGTCCTTGCGGATTTTCTGGTTTACATAAAAAAACAAAGATAAAGGTTGTATATTTTTTACATAGATGATATAATTTACATAATATATCTTATGGCCAGGAAAGGAAGGTCAAGCGCAGCGCAGACTTTACTTTCACCCGATAAGATAACCAGAAAAGGTCGTTTTGGAGGTTTAAGCATATCTTAAAAGTCTGACATAGTGGGGGGAAACAATATGATAGACGGATTTACAGGCATTTCAAAAAAATATTTTAGAATATTTATACTTTCGGTAATAATTTTTTCGATACTTCTATGTATTAATTTCTATGCACTTTTCAGCAGCATGAAGCAGAATATAATAGCATCGGGAGAGCATGATGTTATAAAGTCTGCAACTGAGACAAATTATTTTCTTTTGGAAAATATTGATGCAATTAAGCTTGCATCATACAGTATAGAGAAGATGATGGATGATGGTGAGTCATCAGAAGCAATAGAGGCATATCTTAATGAGCAGACAGACGTGTTCAAGAACGCACTCAATGATGATTTTGCAGGTGCTTATGGTGTGTTTGACGGAGTGTACCTTGATGGTATTGGCTGGGAGCCGGAGGATGGCTATGTTCCGGAGGAACGCAAGTGGTTTACAGATGCAATAGAGGCTGACGGTGAGGTGGCGCTGGTATCCCCTTATCTTGATAAGCTTACAGGCACGATGATGATGTCTATAAGTAAGATGCTTAAGGATGGCAGGAGTGTGGTATCAATAGATGTAAGCCTTGATACGATCCAGAATATAACAGAAGAACGTGTTCCCGATGGCAAGGGCAATTATGCACTGGTTCTGGATAAGGATGGTACGGTTGTTGCACATTCTGCCGCATCAAAGCGTGGGGAGTCATATCTCAAGGGCAATGGTACATTTGGCAATATAGTGGCTGAGAAGCTGTTTGCAACGGAGGATAATCATTTTGAGGTTCAATATAATGGTGTCAGATACATGGTATTCTCGGGTAAGATAGGTACGGAATGGTACGCACTTACTGTTATGAACGAGAATTCCTTATATGGTCCTCTTAAGATCATTTATTTTATATTCTTCTTTGTAATGATCTTTTTCTTAGGGGCGCTCACAGCTCTCTTCTTAAGGCTCAACAAAAGAAGGGCAGAGACAGATAACCTGAATACACAGCTTAAGTCTATATCAGCGATTTATGCAGTGGCATATCTTCTTGATCTTAATACGGACACCTTTGAGGAGATAATAAGTAATGACAGGATACGGGCACTACTCATTAACGGACAGACGCATGCCATGGATACATTGAAGCTTGTGATGGACATGAATATTGCCGAGATTTCAAAGAGGAATATTGCAAGTTTCCTTGATTTCTCCACACTGGATGAAAGGCTGTCCACATCAGTCACTGTAGCTCAGGAGTTCCTTAACAGTGATAACAGATGGTGTCGTGGACGTTTTATAGTAGTGGATAAGAATAGTGATGATACTCTCCGCCGTGTAATGTGGATGGTGGAGGTTATTGACGAGGAGAAGCGTCAGCGTGACAACCTTCAGATGCTGTCAGAGACCGACAGAATGACAGGAATTCTCAACCGTGGAGGCGGAGAGGCAAAGATCCGCGAGATGTTAGACAGCGGAAGAAGCGGAATGTTCTGTCTGATGGATGCGGATAAGTTCAAGTCTATTAATGATAACTTCGGACATGGCGTGGGAGATAAGGTGCTTATAGCAATAGCGGACTGTCTTAAGAAATCCTTCCGCGATAATGATATTGTTATGAGACTCGGAGGCGACGAATTTGCAGCCTACGCACCTACAGTGCTGAATGAGAAGGTGGGCCAGCAGATCATAGACAGATTTTTTGACAATATTGATAAGATAGAGATACCTGAGCTTGGAGACAGGAAGATATGCATAAGCATGGGAGTGGCATTCTATCATCCAAACGATGAGTATTCATTTGATGAGCTGTATAAGCATGCCGACCATGGAACATACAACAGTAAGAAGCATGAGGGCAATTATGTAAGCTACTATACCGGAGAAGAATATTAATTTTCACATAAATCTCATTTCGTGTGGATATAATAAACGCAGTTTCCGTTGGACGTTTTATATTCATAGGGAGATTGAAGATTTATGAAATATGGGGTTTTATGGCGAAAGACCACAAAGAATATTGGTGATGATATTCAGTCATATGCTGCAAGTGTCTGGCTGCCCAGGGTAGATTATATGGTAGACATTGAAGAATTGGATTCATTTACAGCGGAGGAAGATGAACCGGTTGCTACGATTATGAGTGCATGGTATATGTGGCATAAGTGGAACTGGCCGCCATCGAAATATGTGTACCCGCTTTGGATTGGATTTCATTATAATGATATTCAGCGTGGAAGAAAGAGAGGTATGCCGTCTAAGTTTGAATATCTGACGGGACCGGGATTGGAATACCTGGAAAAATATGAGCCGATTGGCTGCAGGGATTATTATACACAGGAAAGATTAAAAGAACGTGGAATTTCCAATTATTTTTCGGGATGTGTGACCTTAACGCTCCCTAAACGTGAAAGTAAGCTTCATGAGAAGGAATATGTTGTTCTGGTGGGAGTTGCAAAAAGGGTTGAGGATGCTGTCAGAAAACAGTTGAAAAATAGTGGTATCGAGGTAAAGATAATAGAACCCACAAGACCTGAGCCCTCCACTAATCTTACATGGGAAGAAAGAAGAAGTGAAGTTGAAAGTATGCTTGACCTTTATCAGAATGCAAAATGTGTTCTTACCTTCAGGCTTCATTGTGCCCTTCCGTGCCTTGCTCTTGAAACACCTGTATTGATGGTGCGTGATGGATTTAGTTCAGTCAGGCTTACCCCATATAAGGACTGGCTGTATACTGCAACGCCGGAGCAGGTGGTAAATGAGGAATTCAAGGATTTTCTGTTTGACCCGCCTGCAAATCCGGATACTTATAAGCCTGTAAGGGAAAGCCTTCAAAAAGAAATATCTGAATTTATTCAAAAAGCTGAAAGAGAACCCCGTAAAGCAAGCGAGCTTGTCCGTACAAGCTATAATGACCAGGAGCTAATGGTGTGGCAGCATAATACAATGAAGAAGACACTTCATAGTTATCATATTGAATGCCATATTGATCTTGATGAGATTAACCGATTAAAAAAGCAGAACAATGAATTCACGAAATTAGGAACCTTAGAAGAGGTAAAAGCCGGGATGCATGATCTTGAACTATATAAGAGAATTATTCCATATAGTGTATTCAAGACTGCGGTTGGCACTGCAGTCAGAGTTAGAAATATAATTAAAGGTGATAGTTAGCTTATAATATACTGTGCAAAAAGTCTGAAATGTTAAGAGTCAGTTTAACATTCCGGGCTTTTTGTATTTTAAGCATTGCGCAATCATAAGGCCAGGCGAATCTTGACAAACAAAGGCTTTATAGGTAAAATATTCTAGTTAATGCTTTCTTAAGTTATAGGATTTGATCTTATATGTCCAAATGAGGGAAGTATTATTATTTCAGTGAAAAGTATTAATTGTTATATAAGGAGGACCAGGCAATGGCAACATCATACAATCACAGACTGATTGAAGGTAAATGGAGAGAGAAATGGGAGAAGGATCCCGTTAATGTAGAGGATGGCAAGAAGCCTAAGTATTACTGTCTTGATATGTTCCCTTATCCATCAGGCAACGGACTTCATGTGGGACACTGGAGAGGCTATGTAATATCTGATGTGTGGAGCCGCTATAAGATGATGCAGGGTTATTATCTGATTCATCCTATGGGATGGGATGCATTTGGTCTTCCGGCAGAGAACTATGCTATACAGCATGGAATCCATCCGTCAATCTCCACTGCGGAGAATGTAGCCAATATCAAGAAGCAGATCAATGAGATCGCTGCGATATATGACTGGGACAGAGAGGTTAACACCACCGATCCTAATTATTATAAATGGACACAGTGGATTTTCGTTAAGATGTTTAACGAGGGTCTTGCCTATGAAAAGGAAATGCCTATCAACTGGTGTCCCTCATGTAAGACAGGACTTGCCAACGAAGAGGTTGTGGATGGTAAATGTGAGCGCTGCCACAGCGAGGTTACCAAAAAGAACCTCCGCCAGTGGATGCTTAAGATAACAGCTTATGCTGAGAGATTACTTTCTGACCTTGACAAGCTTGACTGGCCTGAGAAGGTCAAGAAGATGCAGACAGACTGGATCGGCAAGTCATATGGTGCTGAGGTCGATTTCAAGGTGGATGGAATGGACGAGACAATTACCGTCTATACCACAAGACCGGACACCCTCTACGGAGCAACATTTATGGTGCTTGCACCTGAGCATGCTCTTGCAGCAAAGCTTGCTACAGACGAGACAAGAGCAGCGGTAGAGAAATATATATATGACGCGTCTATGAAGTCTAACGTTGACCGTATGCAGGATAAGGAGAAGACCGGTGTATTCACAGGCTCTTATGCTATCAATCCGTTAAATGGTGCAAAGACTCCGATATGGTTATCTGACTATGTACTTGCAGATTACGGTACAGGAGCCATCATGTGTGTACCTGCGCATGATGACAGAGACTTTGCTTTTGCCAAAAAGTTCGATCTTCCTATTATTCAGGTTATTGCCGAGGATGGCAAGGAGATTGAGAATATGGAAGAGGCATATACAGATGCCAGAGGTACGATGATCAATTCGGGAGAGTGGAACGGAAGAGAGTCGGCAGACCTTAAGCGTGAGGCTCCGAAGATGATTGAGAAGCTGGGATATGGTAAGAAGACTGTTAATTACAAGCTTCGTGACTGGGTATTCTCACGCCAGAGATATTGGGGTGAGCCGATTCCTATCATTCATTGTCCTGACTGTGGTGCTGTAGCAGTACCTGAGGATCAGCTTCCTGTACTGCTTCCTGATGTGGAGAAATACGAGCCTACAGGAACAGGTGAGTCACCGCTTGCAGCAATCGATTCATGGGTGAATACTACTTGTCCTAAGTGTGGCAAGCCTGCTAAGCGTGAGACCAACACAATGCCTCAGTGGGCAGGTTCTTCATGGTACTTCTTACGTTATGTGGATAATAAGAATGACAAGGCATTGGTTGACAAGGAGAAGGCACACAAGTATCTTCCTGTTGACATGTATATAGGTGGTGTGGAGCATGCGGTGCTTCATCTGCTCTACTCACGTTTCTACACTAAGTTCTTGTATGATATCGGTGTGGTTGATTTTGACGAGCCATTTAAGAAGCTTTTCAATCAGGGGATGATATGCGGCCGTGACAGGGAGACCGGTGCGGCAACTAAGATGAGTAAGTCACTTGGAAATATAGTATCTCCTGATGATATGGTAAGGGATTACGGCTGTGATGCCTTAAGGCTTTACGAGCTTTTTATTGGACCACCAGAGCTTGATTCAATCTGGGATGACAGGGGAATTGACGGAGTATACCGCTTCCTTGCCAGATTCTATACAATGGTGATGAATAATATAGAGAAGAATGCAGAAGAGACGGACGAGCTTGTTAAGCTTCGCCATAAGCTTACACATGTTATTACAACCCGCCTTGAAAGCTTCTCACTTAATACGGTTATCTCTGGATTTATGGAGTATAACAACAAGTTTGTTGAGCTGACCAAGACCACAGGCGTTGATAAGGAAACATTGAAGACAATGGTGAGACTTATAGCTCCATTTGCTCCTCATGTGGGAGAGGAACTTTGGGAGTGCTTAGGCGGCGATGGCTCTGTGTTTGCTGCAGGCTGGCCCGAATATGACGAGAATATGATCAGTGATAATGTTATAACGATCCCTGTTCAGATTAATGGAAAAACTAAGGCTACTATTGATATTGCAGCGGATGAGGCTAAGGATGATGTTCTTGCTAAAGGAAAAGAGGCTCTTGCAGATAAGCTTAATGGGCTTAACATCATCAAGGAAATCTATGTTCCCGGCAAGATTGTGAATATCGTGGCAAAGTAAATTACTGTTTAGTGCAGTTTTCTTTTCTTATGGCGGACGCAGGTAAGCTGGCAGCATGGTGCGTTTTGTATGACTTTCTGTACGGTGAT